>RDXZ01000220.1 GCA_004293265.1 Bacteroidota bacterium
AGAAGAAAGAGGTTTTTTTATTAAATATTTTTGTTATTTTTATTTTAACTCACTTTGTAATAAATCCGCCAAAATAGCAATTCTCAAAGATTTATCGATGTGTTTAGATAACAAAATTTCATTGATTTTAGTTTGAACATTTATCATTTTTTCTGAACGTTTTTTGGGTAATCTAATTATTTTTTCTTTTAGATTTTCGACAAAAGAAGTAAGTTTGATTTGAAAAACATTTTCGGTTGTGCTATCAAAATCTTCTTTGTCTATTATGTTCGAAAGGTCATCAAGTTCTTCTACAATAGCGGTAAATCTATCGTATAATCTTTCTTCGTCTTCGTCTGTGATAGTATCTAAATATTTACCTAAACAAACCTGTGCAATAGAACTCAACCAAGATTTTCTATCATCTAAACCTGACATCACACGCATATAAAAAGTTTCGTGATAGGGCAATAAAGCGTGTTTTTTTATTTTTTTGTACCTTTTTTTTAAGTTTTCTTTGTATTCAGGAAATTCAGCAGTGCCAGTTTTTTCTTCGATTACTTTCTCAAATCGGTTTAATAATTCATCATAACAAGTACGAATTTCACGGATAGAATTTTGTAATTGTACTGCAAAATTTTCTAATTCTTCGGGGTTTTGTTGCAAAGAAACTAAATTAAAACCAAGTGCATTCGGAAAGTCCTCAAAAAAAGTTTTTTCAGGGTCTGTTGCTTTTTCTATAGCAGTTCTAAGCCTTAGTGTATGTTTTTGTAGTCGGTTTGTTTTTTTTGTATAATTATCTAAATCTCTATAAAATTTCAGAAACGGTTTTATGGTTTCGATAAAAGTTTTGTTGTCGGGATTATCGGTTTGTACTTTATCTAATAAATTTCTATAACTATTAAATATATCGAGCCTAATTCCGTCTACATCAAATGCTTTTATTTCAAAAGTTTCAGGAAGTTTTATCATTACTTCCATATCTTCGATAGTAATATCAGGTTTGTAAATATTATTTTCGTAGAGTGCAAAATCATTTCTTTTGATAAAAATAAAAATAGGTATCCAAAAATCAATCAATCCTTTTTTGAGTTTGAAAGGTTTTTGCATCAAAATATTAATAAAATCGCCAATATTTTTTTTACTAACTTTTGAGGCATTCAAAAAATCTTCTCCTGCTCTCCAAAGGGCTAAAAATGATTCGTCAGTCGGTTGTTGTAATACAAAATGATTTTCTTTTTTTTGATGAATCCCTGTTGTTTTTAAAAGAGATAGATAGATTGTTTTTTCGGGCGAGAATAAATTTTCATCAAAACCTAAATCATTTTCTTTATTTTTTTCTATCAGATTTTTTAATAAATTTCTTCTGGCAGTCGTCATTACGGCTGATATATCTGTATCATTTATCATTTCGTTCCAAAAATTAGGCATTTTATGATATATTTCAGCACAGATATTAGATAAAGTTCTATTAAAATCTTTAGTAGAATGAATTTTTTGTTTTTCGCCTTTAAAATACCAAATGATATTTTCATTTTTTCCTTCGAGATTTTCTAATACATATTCATTTAGTTTTTTGATTTCTTGATTTTCTAAGTCCATCAATATTTTTCGTGCAATGTCATCATCTTGATTATCAACTCTTACTTTTGTAATGGCTTTTATTTCTACTATTGTTTCACGAATTTTTTTTGTATTCGTAAAAAGCCCAAACAAAACAGCTTCTTTTGATTTTTTAGATGTTTCTAATAAATGTTCTTCGTTTGTTTTAAGAGAAAAAATAAGATTGATATAACCATCTATTTCATTTTCAGGTTTGAGTGTTGGCAGTGGAATTTCACTAATTTGAAAATCAAATATTCGGGGAGTTCCTTTGTCTAATAAGATTTTTTTTGCATAAATATAAGGAAAATCGAAATATTCTTGCAAAGCAATCACAATATCAAAATTAGCATCTACATCAATTTTTGCTTTTTGAATTTCTTTTTCTATATCTACATCAGTTCCTTCGGCTAATTGATAGCGTTGTGAATGTTTTACAAAGCGAATGATTTTAAAACGTTCTAAATCATCGATAATTTCTTGTTGATATTCGTTTGTATTGCTATTTTTGATATAATTAACAATAAAATCGTTTTGAATTTTTGCACCTGCGTCAGAAAAAATAGTAAGAAGTCCTATTATTTTTACGGTTAATACGGCTTGTTTTGAGTTATTTTGTAGTCTTTCGTCTGCTTCTATTTTTTCGATGGCGTGTTTGATAATTTGCCATTTTGAAAAATCAGGGTTTGCATTTGTAGTCAAAAAAGAATAAAAGTTGTGATACAAATAATCATAAAGTCTTCCTAAATCAAAATAATCAAGGTTTGTTTTAGCAAAATCTTGTAATCCTAAATAATCATCAACATTCAAAAAAGAAAACAAAGAGCGTTCATTTTGCCCATATTTTTGTAATGCTTTTGTGAGCGTAGTTGCGGTTAAAATATCAAAAGGATATAGTTTTTTGGCAAAATTAAGCGTATAATTATCTTTTAAAAGTCTTGTTTGTGCTGTTTTTATGGTTTCAAATAATGTATCAAAATTTGCAGGAATTTCTTTTTTTATTGGATTTTTTTCAAGATGTTTAGAGGCTAATTGCAATAATTGTTCGATAGGTTCGTTAAAAGTAAGTTCTTTTAATCTTCCTTCAATTTTTTGCCATTCTGCTCTTTGTGCTTGTGTGAGGTCATAAGAATAAGAAGAAAATCCTTGATGCAAAGTAGCAATGAGTAGCACATTTTTTTGTGCGTCATTTGCCCATTCTGCCAATAATTGTACAAAATAGAGTTCTGTTTCGGGTTTGTTTTTTGCGGCGTGTTCTAAAAATTTTCCAAATTCATCAATGATAATAACTAAACCTTTTTTTTGTTTTTTGAGTTTTAGATAAAAACTATCTAATTTTTTAAATATATTTTTTGTGTTTAAGTTATCTGATTGAACATCAAATTTTTCTATAAAATTTTCGATTAAAGATTCATTTTCACCAATAAATTGTACAACTTCAAAATTTTCTACATTTGCAAAACTTTGAGCATATTGAGGGAAATAATTATATTTTTTATTGATAGTTTTTACAAATGCCCACAAAAAAGATGATTTTCCACTCCCATACGCACCTACGATTGTGAAAGAACGTTGTAAAGTAGTTTCGAAATTATAAGCAATTTGTTTAAAAACTTGATTTGCATTTTCAGTAGCAATGTATGTAATTTCGTTTTCTGCATCACGATTGATATTGACTGAGGCAGAAAATGTAGTTTTATTTTTCATATTTTAATGTCAGTAATTATGAATTGTAATAGTCATTTAAGACAGTCATTTTATCTATTTTTTCCTTAAATTGCAAAACAGGAGTGCCTGCTGTTTCTGTAAAAATAATTTGATTAGGATATAGATTTACAATTTGATGTATTTTTTCGTATATTGCATCGAGTGTAAGCCCAAAAATAAGTCCAACAGAATTTCGAGAAAATCTCAATTCTTTTATATTGATACTATTTGTATTTTCAAAATCTTTATTATCTAAAATAGCATATAAAAAAATAGCAGGTGCTAAATTTTTTTTTTCATTGATGTTAATAGATATTTTTTTATCTGTTTCTGAGAGTAAATTTAATGTTACAAATATATTGATAAAATCTTTTTCTATACCTCTTGCTTTTTTTGGCTTTTGATATGTCCTCAATAATACTTCTATATCTTTTTGAAGGCTATTTTCAGAAATTTTACTTTCTGTTCTTTTGACAAGCCAAGATTTTAATTGCTCTCTTGTAAATGTTGGTTTTTCTTTCAAAAATTCATTAAAAAATAAATTATAAATTGATGCTTTTTCAGTTTTGATAAGCAAATAATGTAATAACCATATTGTAGAAATATCTTCTAAATAAACGTCTTTTCCTTTCTCGTCATCAAAAATAAAATCTGCTATTTCTGTTATACCTTCATTATTAAGTATTGCGAATGATTTTAACCAAAAATTAATGGAAGCGACCATATTTTTTCCAACTCCTAAATCTACTACTGCATTTTTATCTGTAAATTTTTTTTTATTTTTAACAAACTGATAGCCTTTTTTTAACCAAAACTGCTTGCAAGTAAATGTTTGATGTCCAGAGAAAGATAATTGTGTAATCATTTTATAACGAATGTATTTAATTTTTTAGCAAAATTAGTAATAAAATTTAAAATTTACAACATTTCTCTAAAATTCTTTACTATTTTTTGAATTAGAGAAAAAGATGTTTCTATTTCTTCTATTGTATTATATTTTCCTAAACTAAAACGAATAGACTCAAAAGCTTGTTTATCATCTAAACCTATACTTCTTAAAACGTGAGAAGGTTCAATCAAATGTGCAGTACAAGCCGAACCATTCGAGACCGCTATATCTTCCAAAGCTGCAATCAAGGCATCGCTATCTACATCTTTAAAACAAATATTAGTTGTATTAAAAAGCCTGTGTTTAATACTACCATTTATACTTGTATCAGGAATTTGTAATAGTGCTTTTTCTAACGTATCTCTTAATGTTTTGATTTTATTTTCATTTTCTTTCATTTCTTTTTTTGCTAATTCGGAGGCTTTCCCTAAACCTACAATTCCTGCCACGTTTAACGTTCCGCTTCGCATACCCTTTTCGTGTCCACCTCCATACGTGAGTGCAGGAATTTTAACACCTTGCCTCAAATATAATGCACCTATACCTTTTGGAGCGTATATTTTATGTCCTGAAAAACATAAAGCATCTATTTCGTGGGCATTTACATCAATATTTATTTTTCCATATACTTGAGTAGCATCAGTAAAAAACAAAATATTTTTTTCTGCAGTTTTATTGGCGATTTCTGCTATGGGTTGAAGTGTACCTATTTCATTATTTCCCCACATAGCACATACTAAAATAGTATCTTTTCGAATAGCATTTTCTAAAACTTTTATATCTAAAATACCTTCGTTATCAACGGGTAAGTAACTAACCTCGAAACCAAAATTTTCTAAATACCGACAAGTATCTAAAACTGCTTTATGTTCAGTTTGTAATGTAATAATGTGTTTACCTTTGTCTTGATTTTTGATGGCGACACCTTGTAAAAAAATATTGATACTTTCAGTTGCCCCTGATGTAAAAATAATTTCGTTTGGATAGGCATTTATTAAATCTGCTATTTGTTCTCTTGCTTTTTTAACAGCTTCATTTGTAAATTGTCCAAATTTATGACTACTTGAAGCATTCGCAAATTGTGTAGTTAAAAAAGGCATCATTGCCTCTAAAACACGTTCATCTATTGGAGTAGTGGCATTATTATCTAAATAAATCATTTTTTTTATTTTTTTATACTTACAAAATTATCTATAAAAAGTAAAGAAGAAAGAGGTTTTTTTATTAAATATTTTTGTTATTTTTATTTTAACTCACTTTGTAATAAA
>RDXZ01000221.1 GCA_004293265.1 Bacteroidota bacterium
CACTCCTACGGAGTTTTATTTTCGAATTTATTTTATTTTTCTACAAAGATAACACGCCTAAGGCGTTAAACAACATTACCTAAATAGTTACTATTTTTTATCGTTTTTATCTCGAACTCACGTTATTTTATATAGAAAAATGAATAAAACAGAGTTTTATAGCTTATTTTTAAGGTTTCTTCGAAAATCAAAAATAGCATACAAATATAAAGCTATCTATTTTTCCAAAGCAATTTTTGAAGTTTTATTTTTCTTAAAAATTCCCATCATAAAACCAAAGATTACAATAATAGTCCCAATCCAAAGTAAATTTATCAAAGGTTTTTCGACTGCTTTCATAATAATATAATCTTTTTGAGTGGTATTGATAGTAAAATGATAGTCTGTCAAATCACGTCCTTTTTCATCGGGAGGATTAGGAGTAATTTTTTTGAGTGCGATTTTAATACCAAATTCAGGCGTAAAATCAGGTAAATTTCCTGCTTCTGATTGGTCTTTCACAAAAAATACAGGTTTCAAATAAATGGTTTTATTTTCTTTGTTCAAAACTCTCAAAGTGGCTTGTACACCCATAAATTCGCCACTTTCTTGCCCTAATAATCTTAATTCTTGTTTTAATTCTTGTGGTGCGACAGGTTTTTTACTATCAAAAACTACAAAATAATCATTCAAAATTAAAGTATCTCCAATTTTTGCGGTGCGTTCTTCATCTGGCGACCAGCCTCTTTCTTTGGTTGGGTCAGGGATAGAAGAAACGTGTGTATATAAATCTTGCGTCCATTCTTTAAAAATATCAGGGGAAGCCAAAAGTCCACCCATTTGTGGATTTACTTGTCCGCGTGGGTATAAAGAAAATATTTTTCCTGTGTTTTTATCTCTATAATCAACCTTATAATAAGTATTTTCAGGGAATATTTCTACTTTGTCGCCTTTTTTAAAGTAAGTTTTGCCTTCAAAACTAATATCTTCTTTGGCTAAAACCATTCTTTCTTGATTGTTAATAGCAATTAAAGATGTTTTTTTGATAAAATGAGGAAAGTTTTTTGCTTCTACATAATCGCCTTTGTAAGTAATTTGAAAACGACTTGACATAGGTGCAGGTTGGTTTAACCATAACAAAACATTGTCTGCATTGTCCTCATTTTTCCAATCTTTGTTATAAATTTTTCCCGTTACGTTTTTAGAAATGATATTAGAATATCCCGCAGAAAATAAAATTCCTAATAACATTAACGCCACGCCCAAATGTGCTATGGCACCGCCCGAAAGATGAATTTGTTTTTTACGCAACATCATTATCAATATCATTGAGTTGCTCACAAAAGCATAAATACAAGCCGTTAAAAGCATAATAAATGCAAAATTTTGAACGCCTGCGGCTATCATCAAAACCGCAGAAGACAAAAATGTAACAATCAAAGGAATGGCAAAAATATTCAATATATTTTCTTTGTTAATTCTTTTCCACCAAAAAAATTGCCCTGTCCCTGCAAATAAAGCCACAAAAAAACCCGCCCATAATTGAAATTTGGTATAATGAGCAATTTGGTCGGCTGGCAAAGCTACATTTGATTTGATATAAAAAACTTCTAAAATTTTGTTAAAAACAGGAATAGAAGTAGTCATCAAAACTTGAATAGAAGCCAACACTAAGGTCATTGCTCCCAAAAAAATCCAAAAATCTGCTCCATATAATTCGACTTCTTTTTTCTTTCCTTCAATTTTTTTCCATTTTAAAATCATCAAAATTATCGAACCAAAAAGAAAAAATAACAAATATAACAACAATTGCCCCGAAAGTCCTAAATCAGTAAAAGAATGAACCGAAGCATTGCCCAAAATACCGCTTCGAGTCAAAAATGTAGAATATAATATCAAAATAAACGCACTAACTACCAAAATAATAGAGATTTTGAGTGCCAAAGATGTTTTTTCTCTTTGATACATATTCAAGGTATGAATTGCCCCCACCATTACCAGCCAAGGAATATAAACCGCATTTTCAACAGGATCCCAATTCCAATAACCACCAAAATTTAACGTTTCATACGCCCAATACGCACCCATCATAATGCCCAAACCTAAAATTCCTGCTGAAAACAAAGACCATTTTAACGCAGGTTTTATCCATTCAGAAGTTTTATTGAGCCACAAACCTGCCATACAAAACGCAAAAGGCACTAAGGAAGTCGCAAAACCTAAAAATAATGTAGGCGGGTGAATGACCATCCAATAATTTTGTAACAAAGCGTTCAGTCCACTTCCATCTTCGGGGACAAAATTTGGATTTGTTTTATAAATAGGTAAATCAGGCATTGCATCTTTCAATAAAATAAAAGGGTCGCTTCCTATTTTGATACCAAAAATCATTACTCCTAAAATCATTGATGCCAAAAAAAACTGCACTGACATAAAAATTGTCATCACTGATTTTTCCCAAAATTTATTTCTTAAAATAATAAAACCTAAACAAACGTGCCAAAATAACCATAACAAAAAGCTTCCCTCCTGCCCTTCCCAAAAACAAGCCACCATATATTGTACTTGTAAAAAATTGGAAGAATGATCCCAAGCATAATGATATTGATAACGATGGTTATAAATAATATCAAAAAGAATAATAACAATAGACAAAACGGCTAATGCGTGTAAGAAAAAGGCATTCTTTCCTAATTTGTACCAATGATTAGTGTTTAAATTTTGTTGTTTATTTTCTAAATGTTGGGCTATTCCGTAAGACAAAGCAGATACAAAAGCGGACACAAAAGCAATAATGACAGACAAATGTCCTGCATCTCCAAGCGTATAAATTAACGTAAATATATTCGAAAAAGTGATATTCATTATTCAAAGGTTAAATTTAAGGCACAAAATTAAATCGTAAAATCTTATAAAACTAACTTTTTGTCAATTTATTTGTTTTTTTTGTAGTATTTTTATTTTTTTGGAAATATAAAAGATAAGATTTTTTGATAGTGCTGTGAATGTAATGCTTTGTCCTGCTGAACGAAGTGAATCAATTGCTTGTTGAATGGCGTTTTGTGATATGAAGTTAGAAGATAAAAATCGAATAGTTAGAAATTATTTTTATTTACAAAAAAATTACACTAACTTTGTATAAAGATAAATATTTTTGGTTTCACTAAATTTTATACAGAAAATTATCGCAAAAAGCACGCGGATAATGCGGATTTTACGGATTAAAAAGGATTTTTTTATCTGTATAAATATGAAAAGAACCATATTTTTATAATAACTATTCAAATTTAACTAATTATTTTCATTATCTATTCAAAGATAAAAAAGTAGAAAATTTGAAAGAATTTATTTTATTGACAAAAATTATTAGATAAATAAAAAAATTATGGAAAATAAAGACTTTATTTCTGTTACTGAAGCAGATTTAATTGTAAAAATAATTGATTTGATAGAACAAGGACGCAGCAATGTCATACGACAAACGCAAAATATTATGACTATAACTTATTTTGAAATAGGTAAATATATTGTGCAGTTTGAACAAAATGGCAATATCCGTGCTAAATATGCTAAAAAAACGCTTGAAAATCTATCAAAACAACTAACAATTAAATTTGGAAAAGGTTTTGGCGTTGATGTTTTAAGCAATATGCGTAAAGTTTATACTGTATTTCAAAATTCCGATAAGGTGTATCGGAAATTCGAATCAGTTACTACAACTTGGTCTAATTTATTATTTTTGAGTAGTTTTGTATTGGTTGATTTAAAAATAGGAGAACTTACACATCAAGACCTCGGACAAATGCAAATGTACGTCAATTATTATGACCGTTTTGTAAAGTTGGAAGATGAAAATCCTACAATTGGTATCGTATTATGCAAGGATAAAAGTAATGCTTTGGTAGAAATTACTTTGCCTAAAGATAATAACCAAATTTTTGCTACCAAATATCAACTTTATTTACCTGATAAAGAAGAACTGAAAAGACAAATTGAAAATATTTAAATAAATAAAATTATGAAACTAACATCATTCAATGAAGATGATTTGATTGCAAATGTTATTTTGCTACTTGAAAATGGACGTAATGCCGTCCTAACTCAAACCAATACCATTATGACACTTACTTATTTCGAAATAGGAAAGTATATTGTAGAGTTTGAACAACAAGGAAAAAATCGTGCTGAATACGCCAAAAAAGTTTTGAAAAACCTCTCAGAAAAACTTACTGAAAAATTTGGTAAAGGTTTTACGACACGTAATTTGGAATATATGCGTAAGTTTTATCTGACTTATGAAAAAACGAAATCATTGATTTCGCAATTGCCAAATGAAATTTTTACATTGAGCTGGACTCATTATTTACTTTTAATGAGAATAGCCAACGAATCAGAACGTGGTTTTTATGAAATCGAAGCCCACAAACAGCGTTGGAGCGTGCGAGAATTAGAAAGACAATTTAATAGTTCTTTGTATGAGCGTTTGGTTTTGAGCAAAAACAAAGAGTCTATTTTAGCACTTAGCAAAGAAGGACAAATTATAGAAAAACCTGAAGATTTAATAAAAGAGCCGTATATTTTGGAATTTTTAGGTTTAGACGAAAAAAGTGAATTTGCAGAAAGCGAATTAGAAAATGCTATCATCAATAAAATTGAGAAGTTTATGCTCGAATTAGGAAAGGGTTTTTTGTTCGAATCAAGACAAAAACGTATCACTTTTGATGAAGACCATTATTACATTGATTTAGTGCTTTATAATCGTATTTTAAGATGTTTTGTTTTGATTGATTTAAAAATAGGTAAACTAAAACATCAAGACCTCGGACAAATGCAAATGTATGTCAATTATTATGACCGCTTTGTAAAGTTGGAAGATGAAAATCCTACAATTGGTATCGTATTATGCAAAGATAAAAGTAATGCTTTGGTAGAAATTACTTTGCCTAAAGATAATAACCAAATTTTTGCTACTAAATATCAACTTTATTTACCTGATAAAGAAGAACTGAAAAGACAAATTGAAAATATGTAAATAAAGTAAAATCTGTATTTCTAATTTCCAAAAACAAAACTAATATCTTAAAAAAACAATCTAAATACTTACGATAATTGATTGTTTGCTGTAGCAATCTGTCAAATATGCGTCTTTGTTACAAACGTTACCCAATAATCCAAGCATTGCCTGGACAATTGAGCTGGACGCATATCATAGAACTAATTTCTATTGATGATGAATTAGAACGTAGTTTTTATGAACAACAAAGCATTATTGAGAATTGGGGATACCGCGAACTTGCGCGCCAAAAGAAAAGTGCGCTTTTCCAAAGATTAGCTCTTAGGAACAATCATTAAATAAAGTGATAATCTATCAATAACGAATTTCGTTATTACATTGTGAACAAAGTTCTGTTACACTACTTTTGTTGGTATAA
>RDXZ01000222.1 GCA_004293265.1 Bacteroidota bacterium
CTAAATAAGTCTTTTTAGCCAAAATATCTAAGTCCCGAACAACACAACGAGTGTAACTGCGAACACTTGTAACCTCTTTACAACACAAGGGACAAGTACTACTTTGGGTAGTACAACGCAAACCTATCTGAACTTTACTCTCTGTAAAAGTAAAATTTAAAACCTCCATATCTTGATAGGTTCAAAAGACCAATTTATATCTATTTCCATAATGTTGCAAAGATAAACATTTTAACCGAGTCCGCAATAACTTTCGAAGAACCTGATTTTTTTAGTTACTGTAAAAATTTCGTATAAATAGTTAGTATAAAAATTTTGTATATTAATCAAAATGGCGAAATATTTGTTTTACGCCCTCGCTTGTGTCCCACAAGCGAATGTTGTAACAAACAATTCTTACACCAACGACGACTCCTTGTGGGGACACAAGCAGGCGCGAAAGAACTTATTTTGCACTTATTTTTTTATGAATTTTATCTTTTTTTGGTAAAATTTCTCTCTTTGTATTTTTGCAAGTGGACAATTTTTTTAGTTGTTTGTTGGAGATAAAGCAAATATTATTTTCTCGCCCCATTTAATTTTATTATCGTAAACCTTTCATAAAATGTATCAATATAAGTGTATTGCTAAAAACTCCTTGGGCGTATAGACAGGCAAAGATGTCTTAGCAAAATCTTCTTTATTTCTTGTGATGAGGCAGGTTACAAAAGAAGCGTTATAAGCAGAAAAATATTGTACTGCATCTTCAAAATCTTGAAATTCGCTATTAAGTGCGTTTGTTACATCTTTTGGCAAATGACCAACTACTTCTACAAATGTAAGTAACTGCTCAAAAGCATCTTTAATATCTTTTTCAGCAATTTTATAGTGTTTGCTTCGCAATACATATTCAGTATTGACGAAACTCAAAACGCTCAAACAAAGTTTTATTTTTCGTTGTTCTCCAAGTGCAAATATAGCAGTAGCATCTTCACCAAAGTCTCCTCTTTGGGTAAGAAAATCAATTAAAATATTAGCATCAAGCCAAGCAAAAGTTTCCATTATTCTAATTTTTCGAGTAAATAATCGGTTTTGGCTTCTTTGTCTGAGATACTTACCTTTTCTTTTGTTGCAAAAATTCCTGCTAACTTTTCGGTAATAGGTATATCATTTCGAATTTCTACCACACTCACGCCTAACTTTTCAGCAAACGCTTTTATCAAAGGTATGGTTTGCATATCGTTTGTTTTTAACAATAAAGTAGTCATATATTTGAAATTATTTATTTTTTTATACACAAATATAATACTTTTTTTCAAAATTATATTCATAAGCCAAATATTATTTTTTCTTTAATAATAGATTACGGACTATGCCCCATTTGCCATTTAATTTTACCCAAGCCAAACCATCCGAAAAATCTCCAACCTTTTCATATTTACAAGGAATTACTTCTCTCCCTGCTTTGTCTATAAATCCCCATTTTCCATTTAATCGTATTCTTACCAAGCCATCTGAAAAACTCCAAATATCATCATATTTCAAAGGTATAATTTCTTTCCCTGTATTATCTATAAAACCATATTTTTCATTCAATTTTACCATTGTCAAGGTTTCAGAAAAGTTTTGAGCATCTTCATACTTACAAGGAATAATCTCTTTTCCTGTTTTGTCTATAAATCCATATTTGAAATTTAATCTTACTCTTACTAAGTCTTTGGAAAAACTCTCAACTTCATCATATTTAAAAGGAACAATTTCTTTACTTGTTTTATCTATAAAACCATATTTTCCATTCATTTGCACACTTACTAAGTCTTCGAGAAAAAGACCAGTTGACTCATATTTGCAAGGTATAACTTCGTTACCTTTTTTATCAATAATTCCCCATTTTCCATTCATTTGCATACTTGCAAAACCTTCTAAAAAATCGTCAACTGATTCATATTTTAGTGCAATAACTTCTTTCCCTGTTGTATCTATAAAACCATCTTTATTATTTAACCTAACTTGTGCCAAGCCTTTTGAAAACTTCCCTACCCAATCATATTTATAAGGAATTATTACTTTTTCTGTTTTGTCTATAAAGCCCCATTTTTCATTTAGCTTTGTTGCTGCTAAACCCTCTGAAAAACCAACAATATATTGATATTTGCAAGAAATGATTTCTTTTCCATTTTTATCCACCAACCCATATTTACCATTAAACTTCACTGATATTAAATTTTGAAAAAAATTATCAATCTCTTCATATTTACAAGGGACAACTTCTTCCCCCTTTTTATTTATCAAACCCCATTTACCATTTAATTTTACTTTTTTAAAGTCTTCATAGGGAAAATATTGCAATGTTTCATATTTACAAATAACCTTTTCTTTTCCTGACTTGTCTAACACTCCATATTTTCCATTTAACTCTACAAACACATAACCTTCAGAGAAATTAGGATAACTATTATCATATTTACAAGGAATAACTTCTTTTCCTGTTTTATCTATAAAACCGTATTTTCCATTTCTCCCTACTATGGCAAGCCCTTCTTTAAAAAGACCTTGGGCATCATACTCCAAACTTGGCTTCACCACCCATTCCAAACCATCATCAGTTTGTGCTTGTGTGTAGTGTATGATGAATAGAAATGTAATGAATAATAATTTTTTCATTGTTTTATGCTTTTGTTTTTTGTTCCAATAATGCAAAAAAAGTATCATTTGGCACAAAACCATCTTTATCTTTTGATAAATCAGGTTTGATTCTATCTACAAAATAAGTATCTTTAAGCCAGCAAATTTAGTGAATATTTATCAAAAGGTAAAGAAAATTATGAAAAATTCTTTTGAAATTTTTTTAGATTTTTGCCCAATCACTACTTTTTTTATATTTTTGAAAAACGTTATTCCTTTCTCTATTGATAATCAAGCATCTAAGTAAAAAGAAGAGTATATTACATTTTATAAAAGCCCTTTTTTCCGCCGTTGTCGGTGTGTCGAAAAGTGCAGTAAAGTTTATATTTTTTCCGCCGTTGTCGGTATGTCAAAAAGTACAGCAAAACTTATATTTTTGTTAAGATTTCATTTTTGCACTTTTCGACCACCGACAACTCAGCGTTTATGTATATAAATATTGATTTTTTTTTTCGTTATTTTTTATCGTTAATTTATATTTTCAAAAATAAGTTTCTATCTTTGTGCAAAATAAAAATGTACTGATAAACAAACATAGGTTGTTGGTGTCGAAAAGTGCAGAAGTTACGTTTTAATCAAGATTTAGGTCGTTCTGCGCTTTTCGACACACTGACAACAGCGGAAATACAATATATAAATAATTGAAAATCAATTGATTATAAATAAAAACTATCTCGAACTTATGTTATCTTATAAATTTCTTACTAATTCGAACATCAAAAAAATTAGCAATATGCCGATGGGCTTTAAGGCTAATTCCCATTCCCCATTTTTGATTTGGATAATATAAAATTGCCCAACGATGATACCAAGCATCAAAATAAGGATTATTTTGATATACATATACTCCTATTTGTTGTGTAAATCTAAATTTTCCTAAGATAAATTGATGCCCTGCCAACAAACCTGACCGCCAGCCATTGCCGTTTTCATTGTCTTGTCGCAATCTTTCTACCAAAGAACCATCATAATAAATCTCTGTTCCCAAAGACAAAGCACTCAAACGACTTACTTGTTTGTGGATTTGAAAACTTGTACCAAATATAAAAAAACGTTTTTTATCGCCGATTTTTGCTTCTTTGTTTGATGCCCAAATAAATATTTCTTTTTCTAATTTTGCATTTTTTTTACTAAAAACATTGCGTTCACGCACAGGCAACTCAGTAGGTTTTGGCGTATAAACCACGCTCAAACTGCTTGTAACCCAATTAATTCCTTTGTTGGGTTCTTTTACACCTCCGTTTGAAATATGTTGATAGTTACCATACAAACCAATACTCCAAGCAGAATTTATTTTGAAATGACTGCCAATTCCGACAGCCAAATAAACACTCAAAGGCAGACTATAAGACTGATTATTAGGATTGGTCTGAACATCATAAGGATTGCTTAACCACGCTCCACCAAAAGAAGTTCGAAAAGATAAATTAAAACGAGCATTTAATTTAAAATAAGGCTCTAAAAAATAAGCAAAATTAAAACTTTGTCCTAAATATTGATTATTATAATTGTTGTAAGCCAAAGAAAAACCTGTTTTAGGATAACAATTACAATTTTCCCAAACTTTTTTACTGATTTTTTGCCAAATAAAATCCGCCTGAAAAGCAAAAGGACGAGAACCTGAGGTATTTTCAACGGCTTCAGAATGTGCAAAAATGCTCCCATAATGAAATTGAGTGCCTATTTTAAAAATATTTTTTCTTAAACTATCTTCTTGTGCTTTCAATAAAAAAGATAAAAAGAAAAAATATATAAAAAAATATCTTTGTTTTGTCATTGGATATGTTAATTTATACTAAAAATAATATTATAAATAACAAAAATAAACCATCGATTGTTTGTCTTTGTCAAAAATACAAAATATATGTCGTTTGTATTGTTTAAAATTTAACTTAAAAATACATTTTTATTTGTTTTTTTATTGGTATTTTTTTTATAACTTTGCAAAAAAAAGTTAGTGTAAAAATTTTGTATATTAATCAAAATGGCGAAATATTTGTTTTACGCCCTCGATTGTGTCACACAAGCGAATGTTGTAACAAACAAGTCTTATACCAACGATGACTGCTTGTGGGACACAAGCAGGGGCGAATTGGTTGTCTAAATACATATTTTTTTTTAAAATTTCAAATATATACAAAATTTTTACAGCAAGGAAAAAAATATTTATTTTTGATAAAATATGCGTAAACCAATCAAAGGTGCTTTATTAGGCTTAAAAGTAATCGATTTTACAAGACTTTTGCCCGGTCCGTTGGCAACAATGTTGATGGGTGATTTGGGTGCTGAAATTATTAAAATAGAATTACCACAATCGCCTGATTATGCCCGCAATTTTCCACCACACAAAGGCGGTGAATCGATGGCTTTTTTAAATTATAATCATTCAAAACAAAGTTTTGCAATAGATTATACAAAAGAAGAAGGGAAAAAAATATTGCTTGACCTTATCAAAACCGCTGATGTTTTTATCGAACAATTTAGACCTGATTATCTTTCTAAAATCGGTTTGGGTTATGAAGATTTGAAAAAAATAAATCCAAAACTCATTTATGTTTCTTTAACAGGCTACGGACAAACAGGAAAATATAAAGATTTAGCAGGACACGACCTCAATTATGTAGGTTTTGCAGGTGCTTTGGCGGGCAATCAATTTTCAGCACCACAAATGCCTGCTGTT
>RDXZ01000223.1 GCA_004293265.1 Bacteroidota bacterium
GAATTGCAAGAGGTTTTAGATATACAGAAAATTTTAAAAAAATGATTAGATTTGCATACAATTGTTAAACCTTCAAGTAAAATCACTTAGAACCAAAAAAACTGTACTTCTATCAAAAAACTATGACAAATTCAGACGAAATTTTTTTTTCTATTGTTGATATTTCTGTGCAAAAATTTATTCGTGAGAATGAAAAAATTGATATAACTGATTTATTACTCAAAAAAAATAAAGACATTGATAAAAAAAATTGGCAATGGAACGAAATTGCTACGCAAATAGAAGGACGAAAAAAATTGGCGCAAAAAATAAATTCTTGGTACAACGACACAATTATTATCACTCAAAAATTGGCTTTGGAGCAATGTAGCAGTGAAAATATTGCCAAAATAAAAGCAAAAATAATAGGAAATGGTAAAAAATTGATAGATTTGACTGGCGGATTTGGAGTAGATACTTATTTTTTAGGACAAAATTTTGAACATATTTTTCATATCGAACCCAATCAAAACCTACAAAATATCGTCAAAGAAAATTTTAAACAACTAAATTTTGACAAAGTTTATTTTTATAATCAAAATGCTGAACAATTTTTAGCAGAAAATATACTCAACCCCAACGATATAATTTATATTGACCCTTCACGCAGAGATGCGCAAGGACAAAAAGTTTTTCGTTGGAAAGATTTATTACCTGATGTGATTAACATTTGGCATTATCTTGAAAAAGTACAAAAAATAATGATAAAAACTTCTCCTTTGGTTGATATTTCACAAGGTATAAAAGAACTAAAAAACCCTCCCGAAAAAATTTTTATTATTGGTACAAAAAACGAAGTCAAAGAAGTTTTATTTTTTTGGGAGAATAACCAAAATATCAAAAAAAATCACGAAATTGATATAAAAATAGAAGTTTTTACGATAGAAAAAGAAATTTATCATCATTTTAATTTTGATTTATTGGCTGAAAAAAATACAGAAATTGAATATTCATTGCCTCAAAAATATATTTATGAACCTTTTCCGACTATTTTAAAAAGTGGTGCTTTTCAATATTTTGCAAAAAAATATAACTTAAAAAAATTACATTTACATACACACTTATACACCAGCGAAACGCTATGTGAAGAAGCACAAGCACGTATTTTTGAAGTAGAAAATGTTTGTCAATATGATAAAAAAATCATTCAAAAAATCATTCCCGAAAAAAAAGCAAACATTACTACTCGAAATTTTCCTGAAAATGTAACACAAATTAGAAAAAAATTAGCATTGGCAGAAGGAGGCGAAAAATATATTTTTGCCGCAAAAAATTTAGAAAATAAGTTAGTTTTGATAGTTTGTAAAAAATAATTTTGAACTTATTATAAAAAAATTTGCAAATCATTTAAAATAGATTTAACTTTGCAACTCTTTTTAAAAACATAGTTTAGAAGCACTTATTTTTTAGAAAGAATTTTTAATTATTTCAAATAAATTTTTTCATTTTAATTCTATATTCATTATGGCATTGCGAAACTATGAAACTGTTTTTATCTTAACTCCTGTTATGTCAGAAGAAGATGTAAAAACTTCAGTTGATAAGTTTAAGAAAATCCTCACCGACAACGGTGCCGAGATTATCCATGTAGATAATTGGGGATTGCGCAAATTCGCTTATCCTATTGATAAGAAAAATAGCGGTTTCTATACCGTTGTTGAATTTTTAGCAAACCCTGAGTCTATTAAAACATTAGAAACGGAATACAGACGTGATGAGCGTGTATTGCGTCATATTGTCATTGCGCTTGATAAACACGCAGTTGTGTATAACGACAAAAAACGTAACAAACTTAAACAACAAAACGAGGCTCAATAATGCAAACTAACAACAACAATCGCAACAATAACAACAATGCGAAAGGAGCGAAAGCAGGTCTTTTGAACGAACCTTTGCATAAAGTTGAGAACAGAAAAAAATATTGTCGTTTCAAAAAAAATGGCATCAAATATATTGATTACAAAGACCCTAATTTTTTATTAAAATTAGTGAACGAACAAGGTAGAATTTTACCTCGCCGTTTGACAGGCACAAGCCTTAAATTTCAAAGAAAAGTAGCACAAGCTATCAAAAGAGCAAGACACTTGGCTTTGTTGCCTTTTGTGGGTGATATGTTAAAATAATAATAAACGTCCTCGCCCCAAAGAGGAATAAGTTTATTAAAAAAAGCTACTATTTGGGGAAAGTAGCTTCCTAAATTTATTTTATATACAATGGAAATTATTTTAAAAGATGATATAACTGGATTAGGATATAAAAACGACATCGTAAACGTAAAACCGGGTTATGGTCGTAACTATCTTATTCCTGAAGGTTTAGCTACTTTGGCAACTCCCTCTGCTAAAAAAGTATTGACTGAAAACCTAAAACAAGCTGCCCACAAAGCCGCTAAAATCAAAGGTGATGCAGAAGCAAAAGCCTCTAAAATTCAAGATGCTACTATCGAAATCGTGGCAAGAATTAGCGAAGCAGGGAAAATTTTTGGTGCCGTTACTACTATTCAATTAGCAGAAGCATTACAAAAACAAGGTATAGATATTGATAGACGTAAAATTGTAATCGACCAAAAAGACATTAAATTCTTAGGCGATTTTACTGCTACTGTTGATTTACACAGAGAAGTAAAAGCGGTTCTGAAATTTAAAGTGGTAGAAGGATAGTTTTTTGTTTTTTTATTTTTTGTTTTGACCTCGTAAATTTTATAAATTTATGAGGTTTTTTTCTTTATTGATTATAAAAAATGCAATTATTTAATTTTTCGCCAGTGTGGATACTTGCAAAAAATATTAGTTGAGGCAAAAAAATCCACACTTGCACCAAAAAAAGAACTATTTAATTTCCGTCAAAAAATACTCTTTTCCTTTTTTTATTAAAAAATATTTATTTTTAATGGCTTTAAAATTCGGTTTATTTTGGGCTTGTTGTTCTGTGATTTTTTCACGATTGATACTTATTCCTCCTCCTTTAATTAATTTTTTTATATCTCCTTTGGAAGTATCTAACAAATTACTCAACCAATCTACATTGGTTTCAAACATTTCAAATTCTTGTTGGGTAAATATTTTTTGAGGAACATCAGCCAAAATTTCTTTCAAAGTTTTTTCATCAGTATTTTCAAAATCTTCTTGTGTTCCTTTGAACAACAAAACAGAAGCTTTTTGAGCATTTTCTACATCTTCTTGCGAGTGTACGCGTGCTGTGATGTCATCAGCCAATATTTTTTTTAAGGCATTTGGATTATTTTGATGCTCCAATTCCATTTTTTCGATTTCTTCTACTTCGAATAAAGTATAAAAACGAAATAATTTTGGCAAATCTGCATCATTGACTTTTAACCAAAATTGATAAAATTGATAAGGAGAAGTTAGTGTTGCATCGAGCCAAATATTTCCACCTTCAGATTTTCCAAACTTAGTTCCGTCTGCTTTTGTCATCAATGGGCAAACAATTGCATAAGCCTTTCCATTGGCTTTTTTGCTGATAAGTTCTGTACCTGTGGTGATATTTCCCCATTGGTCAGAGCCTCCCATTTGTATCTTACAATTTTTGTTTTCGTATAGATGCAAAAAATCGAACCCTTGTAGTAATTGATAAGAAAACTCGGTAAAAGAAATACCATTTTCACCTTCCAATCTATTTTTGACGCTATCTTTTGCCATCATATAATTGACCGATAAATATTTTCCAATATCACGCAAAAACTCTAAAAAAGAAAAGTTTTTTGTCCAATCATAATTATTGACAATTTCAGCAGGATTTTCTTTGCTTTCAAAATCTAAAAATTTTTCTAATTGTTTTTTGATTCCTGCCACATTTTGTTGTAAAAGTTCCTCAGAAAGTAAATTTCTTTCTTTAGATTTACCGCTTGGGTCGCCAATCATTCCTGTTGCACCACCTACCAAAGCAATCGGTTTGTGTCCCGCTCTCTGAAAATGTACTAACAACATAATCGGCAACAAACTACCAATATGCAAAGACACAGCCGTTGGGTCAAAACCTACATAACCTGCGGTTATATTTGTATTAAGATATTCTTCTGTATTAGGAATAACTTGTGAAAGTAAACCTCTTTTTCGCAATTCATCAACGTAATTTTTCTGTATCATTTTTATATTTGTAATTATGATTATGATTATGATTAATTTTGGTGTGCAAGAGATTGGACGCTCACACGAAATTTTTTTTGTTATTTCGTGCAAACGCCCACACACTTGCACGAAATTCAGTTAGAAAAAAAATTAGTTTTTTGACATAAATTCAACCAATTCTTGAGGGTCTAATCGTTTTAAAAAACTAACTTCTAAAAAACGCATACGTATAATACCTTGATTATCAATAACATAAGTTGCAGGAATAGGTAATTGCATATTTCCTGCACCATTCATATATTGAACATCAACGCCAATTTTTTTAAATACTGCCTCTAAATAATTAGGAACAGTATAAACGATATTAAATTTTTTGCCTACCAACGAGCCTTCATCACTTAAAACATCAAAAGTTAAATCATTTTTTTGTTTTGTAGTCAATGAATTATCAGGAGTTTGTGGAGAAATTGCTACCAAACGCGCAGGACAATTTTCGATAGATGATAAATTTTTTTGTAAATTTTGTAATTCAAATTGACAAAAAGGACACCATTGTCCTCTATAAAAAGAAAGTACTAACCATTTTTTGTCCAATAAATCTTCACTATTTATCGGATTACCAACAGCATTTTTGAGTATAAAATCTGGCATTTTATCACCAATGTTCAAAGCCAATTTAGGAATATCAGATTCTTTTAACTCTTTTTCATGTGTATTAAATTCATTGATAGGAACAGCTTTTAAGAAATTATTTTCTAAGTTTTTGAGTTCTTCTTTGAAAGAATTATTTTCAACATTCATATTATTTTATATTTATATCAAAATGAAAATTATACATAAATAGTTCAAAATCTTTGTTATATTTTTGTAAAAAATTTGTTATTTTGTATTTTTACAATTTATTTTTTTGAAATGATATTAATTTTTTTTTGTATTTTTTTTATCAACCAAAATCATAAAATAGAAATAAATAAGATATAGTTTTTGTTTTTCAAATATTTTTTATATTTTTGCGTTTATAAACAAAAATTAATGATAAAAAAAACAAACAATAAAAGTAACTATTTAGGTTGGTTAATAAAATTATTATTTTGAATTTCGTGCAAGCGTGGACGCTTGCACGAGATATTAACTGGTGCAAGCGTCCACGCT
>RDXZ01000026.1 GCA_004293265.1 Bacteroidota bacterium
AAACAAAAATATGTATATATTTTTATAATTCATAATTTTTGAGTGTTAATTTTTAGTTAATGCCTTTTGAAAGAAAATAACCGATTTAGTAAGTCTAATGGATACGCATAAGATAGTTGAAATTTGGTAAGTGCGGCTGCCCAAAAAAAACTTGCTAAAAATGCAGCTGCCAAACCTGATATTATCCAAATATCCATAAATGCACCAATCATAAACCAAATTTTATCTAAAAAATCACTATTTTCGGGCATTTGTCCTTTCAAAGACATTCGCCATTTGATAATTAACTGACCATAAACGGTAAATAAAATTGTAAAAAGTATGTAAATATAGCCCATTTTTGATATAATTTTTAATTTAGAGTACGAAACATAATCATTTTAACGACATAATATATTCCACTCAAAAAGTGATGCGCACACAAAATATATAAAATAATAAATTTAGGTTGAAACAAGTGTTTTCTTGACGTTTTGATAATAATTTGTAAAAATAAAATAATATTGACCATGTAAAAAATATAATTGGCTATAGGAATTTGCCAAGTTAAATTTCCGTGTGTCATTCTTTTGCCACTTTCTACAAAAAGAAAACCAAGCATCAAAGCAAACAAAAGCATTAAAAAGGAATATTGAAATTCTACATTATTTTTTATTTCTTTGAAAAAAAACAAAATAAAAAATAAAGGAAATGTAAGACTTAAAAATATATCCAAAGGTATATTTCTACTATACCGCAAAAAAAAGTCAAATGGTTTAAATATAATCCCTTTTTGTGTATCTTTTGCATATAAAACCTCATAATGACTGGATAAATAAATCAAATAATATTGAATAAAAATCAATAAAAATGAAAATAAAACAATACATACAACATATATATATTTTTTGGTAAATATTTTTTTTTCTTGTATTAAATTCATTAAAATAAATGCAGGCAAAAAACAAAATAAAAAACTTGGTTTGATAAGCACGTTTAACGAAATAAATATAAAAATTAAAAAAATATTAGTTGTATTAATTTCTTTATTTTCAAGAAAATAAATAGATTGTCTATAAAGCAATATCACAAAAGGCATCACACAAATAGTAGTCGAATTGTGCCAAATATTAATACCTAATTTTCCTAAATACATTCTATCATTTGGATAATTAATAAATATTGGCACAATAAAAATCAAAACAAGTGCCACCAAAAATGGTAATAATTTACTTTGATGATATTGATTGTCAAGTAATTTTTTTTTGATGTAAGAGGTTGTTACATTGTATTTCCAAGCAACTAAAAAACCTAAAAAAACAACCGAAGTATAATTCAAAACCACTATATTTGTTGATAAACCTGACAAAATATAAATACAAAAATAGTATAAAGGCGGAATTGGAAAACTATTATTGTCTAATTGTTTTAATAAAATTAAGTTATGTCCTTGTATATCTGTCCGAACATTTCGAACAATTAAGAAAAATATTATTATACTTAATAAAAAAATAGAAAAAGTAAAAATATATTTCAGTTTGGTTGTGGTAATATTCATTTTTTTTATTGTTTTTTTTTGGATAATATATTATAAATTATTTAATCCAAAAATGATAAATATTTTCTGTTTTTTCTATCATAAAACCCATTTTTTCGTAAAAATAGCAAGCATTTTGATTTGCTTTTTGAGTAACGACCTGAATTTGTGTTTGGGCTAATTTTTTACTTTCTTCAAATGCTTTTAAAATCAAATTTTGTCCTATTTTTTTGCCTCTATAATCATTATCCACCGCTAAAATTCCAATATCGGCTCGATTGTTTTTGATACCTAAGGTTAAAACTCCGACTATTTTTTGGTTTTCTTGTTGTATAATTACGTTTTTAGCTATTTTTTTATTGACAGAATTTTCTATCCAAATTGTATATAATTTTTCGAATGTATGTTGCTTTAAATTTTCTTGTTCAAAATTTTTATCTATTTTAAAACGAGAAAACTCACCGCTTTGGAGAGCCAAAGAAATTAAATCTTCGCTTTCATTTTTATTTTCATACAAATTTTCACGTTTGTATATTTCTGTTGGGTTGTTTTGTGGGTTGATGTTGGGAACATTTTGCAAAAAAGTAATTTTTTCATCAGCTAAAAAACCATTATTTTTTTGATAAATTTCGTTTTGAAAAATATCGTTTGGGTTTAAAAAACCATACAAAAGTGTATATTTTTCTTTTTTTGCCTCTGTGATAATTTGATAAATATCAGTCTTATTATTGATAATTTTCCCAACTTTATAACCAAAAAAATCTGTGTCCCAACTCAAAAATTCTATCATATTATTTATTCAAATGTTTGTCTATGAGATAAATAGGTCTATTTTTCACGCCCTCGAAAGTTTTACCAATATACAAACCTACTACTCCCAAAGTCATTATTATCAAACCTGAAAAAAACCAAATAGAAATAATCAAGCTTGCGTATCCTGATACTTTAATTATTCCTAAAAAATATTGAATAAGAAAAATAAAAGCAAAAATAAATGACAAAATCGAGATAAAAAAACCTACTTTTATCGTCAATCTAATCGGTTTATCAGAGTATGCCAAAATAATATCCAAAGCCAAATTCATCAATCGTTTAAAATTATAAGATGTTGTACCTTCTTCTCGCGCGGCGTGTGTTACTTTTAGTTTAGTTTGCTTAAAACCCACCCAACGCACCATAATAGGAAAAATTCTGATATTTTCACGCATACTGCACACTGCTTGTATTACTTTTTGGTGATAAATACCAAAGTTTGCTACACTTTCATCGTGTTTTACGCCTGTGAGATAAGAAAGTATTTTATAAAAAAGATAAGAAAATATTTTTTTAAAAAAATTATCTTTTCTTTGATGTCTTTGTGCCAATACTACATCAAAACCTTCTTTTGCTTTGTGATAAAGATTAATAATTTCTTCAGGTCTATCTTGTAAATCACAATCCATTACCACCACCCATTCTCCTTTTGCGTGGTCAATTCCTGCGGTAATAGCATAATGTTGTCCAAAATTACGACTTAATCGAATGCCTTTTATTCGTGTATCTTTTTTACAATTTTCTTCAATTTTTTGCCAAGAATTATCAACAGAACCATCTTCTACTAAGATTATTTCAAAATTTTGGGTAATTTGGCTTACTGATTTAATGATTTCGGACACAAGTTTATCAACAATATTTTCAGCCCGATAGACAGGTGAAACGATAGAAATTTCAATTGGCATTTTCAAAGTTCAGTATTTTGGTGCAAAGTTAGTATTTATTTTTGATTTTTTTGAGCGATAATAATTTATTTTGCAAAATATAAATAAAATAATTATAGTCCATAAAATTCAAAAATATTTTTAATAATAAAATCTTGTTGTTCTTTTGTTAGTTCATAATAAAAAGGTAATCTAAGCAAACAATCTGTGTAATAATCGCTTTGAGGTAGATTTTTACCATTATATTTTGATTGATAAAAACTACTTTTGTGCAACGACAAATAATGAAAAACTGCCATAATACCTTTTTCTTTTAAAAATTGTACAAGTTGAGTTCTTTCTTCTAAATCTTTACACAAAATATAAAAAATGTGCGCATTATTGGTAGCGTACTCAGGAATAATTGGGAGAAAAAGTTTCTTTTTTTGTTCCAAAATTTGTAAATCATTGTAGTAATTTTTCCAAATTTCTTCTCTACGTAATTGAATAGTGTTCAAATTTTCAAGTTGTGCATATAAAAAAGCGGCAATAATATCAGAAGGAAGAAATGAACTTCCTATATCTAACCAGCCATATTTATCTACTTCGCCCCTAAAAAATGCACTTCTATTTGTTCCTTTTTCTCTGATAATTTCGGCTCTTTTAATAAATTTTTCGTCATTAATGACCAACATTCCTCCTTCACCTGCAATGATATTTTTTGTTTCGTGAAACGAGAATGCGGATAGATGCCCAATGCTTCCAAGTGGTTTGTCTTTATAAAAACTATCAATGGCTTGTGCCGCATCTTCAACCACATACAAATTATACTTCTCTGCCAATATCATTATCTTATCCATATCACAGGCTATTCCTGCATAATGAACGGCAATAATAGCTTTTGTTTTTGGAGTAATAAGTTCTTCTATTGCTTCTGTATCAATATTTGGAGTATATGTTTCACTATCTATAAATATAATCTTTGCACCGCGCAACACAAAAGCATTGACCGTACTGACAAAAGTATAACTTGGAGCAATAATTTCATCGCCTTCTTTAATATCTAATAAAATAGCACACATTTCTAAGGCATCAGTACAAGAAGTAGTCAAAAGGCATTTTTTAAAGCCATATTTTTGCTCAAAAAATTGGTGACATTTTTTGGTAAATATACCATCTCCAGATATTTTTCCTGATAGTACTGCCTCAGAAATATAATGCGTTTCTTTACCTGAAAGATAAGGTTTATTAAAAGGAATTTGCATACAATTATTTTATTTTTTGCCAATAACAATTAAATAACTATCACAAAGGACAAAAATTTGGTTTTAATTAAAACTCAGTACAATTTACAAAATAAAAATTAAAAAATTAGGCTTTGCTAAGTAATGTTTGTTTGGTTTTTTCAATAACAATTTTATAAATATATTTTTAGTAAAATAGACTTGCAAAGTTAGTATTTATTTTTAATTTTTTTGAAAATATTTTTAATTTTGTTTAATTTTTTGAATCGATGATAATCGTAACAGGTCCGTCATTACAAAGATTGACTTTCATATCTGCTCCAAATTCTCCTGTTTGAATTGATTTTTGAAGATATTTTTCAAATAAAATAATCATTTTTTCATATATCGGAATAGCAATTTCAGGTTTTGCGGCTTGAATAAAAGAAGGTCGGTTTCCTTTTTTGGTGGACGCAAACAACGTAAATTGACTTATCAACAAAATATCCCCTAAGACATCTAACACAGATAAATTCATTTTGCCTTCGTTATCGTTAAAAATACGCATATTGACGGTTTTTTGTGCCAAATAATCAGCATCTTTTTCTGTATCATTTTCTTCAATACCCACCAAAACCAATAATCCTTTTTGAATACTTCCTTTTATATTTTCATTGATTTTTACAGAGGCTTCGCTCACTCTTTGAATTATTAAACGCATAATATATATAATTTCTTTAAAAAAAAATCGTACATAAAAATAGCAAAAATAAAGCAAATACTACTTTTTTGGCAAAATATTTTTTGTTGATTTTTTTTAATGATTGACTTTTTGTAACTATTTAGGTTATTTTGGTGCAAGCGTGGACGCTTGCACCAGTTAATATCTCGTGCAAGCGTCCGCGCTTGCACGAAATTCAAAATAATAATTTTATTAACCAACCTAAATAATTACGACTTTTTTTATGATTATTTTTTGTTTTTTTCTATTAATTCTAATGTTTTTTCGAGAACTTTATCTTTTCCATTCAATATATCTTCAATATCAGGCTCGATAATATATTGTGGTATTATTCCTCGATTTTGATATGGATAGGACGGAATTTTTTTAGACCAACGCTCTATCGGAACTTCCAATTGAAGATTGGTTTGAGGTAAAACAATACTGATAAAATCGCCTCCTGTCAATCCATTTGCACCTCCGCCGCTTTCTTCTCCTATAAAAACGGCTCGTTGGTAGGCATAAAACAAGGACGCACACAAAGCCGCCGCCGAAAAAGTTTTTTTGCCAATTAACATAAAAATATTTCCTTTGAATGTCTTTTTTTTGGGTTCTTGAGTTCTTAAAAATGGATAAAATATTTCTTTTACAACAAAAGTCCCCGAATCTGTTTGTTGCACGTATTTTGAATTATGAACATTGCTTTTTGTGAGTTCGTTGGTTTCTAATTTAGGAAGTTTTTTATCACTTGAAACTAAAATATTATCTACAAATGTATAATTTTTGTCTATCACATAACTAAATAATTGATTGACATACAACAATTCTCCGCCCATATTATTTCTGAGGTCAATAATTAAATTATCAATTTTTTGTTTTTCAATCGTTTTAAAAGTTTGTTTGATAAATTTTGAAAAATTTTGTTTAGAATTTTTTATATCCAAAGGTAAAAAAGAATTAATAGTCAATATTGCAGTTTGATTTTTTTTTAATATATTGAAAGACAAAACTTTTTCTTGTTGCATTTCTTGATTATAGTTTTTGCTATATTCTTTAAAAAAATCATCATTTTTTGCAGTAATGCTATAATTTGTAATTTTTTCTGTGCCTAATTCTTGGCAAGTTAGTATAAATTCTTCAGGACTTTCGATTAATAAATCATAATAATTAGCAAAATCATCATTCAAAATTGCCCATTTTCCTTGTTCGTTGATGGCATCACTCGCTAAAGCAGGTAATATTTTTTGTAAAATTTCAAACATTGGTCTGCCATTGATACTCAAAACATTTGCTCCTTTTTGGATTTCTTTTTGTTCGGTATAATTATGAGAAATATAGGCTTTTCCGTCTTTAAACATAAAATCTAAAGGTAATCTTTTGCCTTGATTTTGATAAAAAACAGAAGGCTCGATAGTCGTATGTCCACAATGAATTTGTGCAATCAATGGACTAATCAATTGATAAAATTCTCGTTCTGTCAAACTTTTGTTCAACAAAAGAGCAGTGCTATCTATTTTTTTTTGAAATATGTTTTTAGGTGTGTACCAATATAAACTTGGGTGTGCTTTTTCTAATACAAACTTAATTACTTCAAAATCTGCTTGTAATTGTTTAGAAGTATATCTATAATTTGGGTTATAATTTACACTTTCATTTTTTTCTTTTTTAGTTTGTGCATATATATATGACAAAAATAAAAAAAATAAAATATTTAAAAAAACTTTTTTTTTCATTGCTAATATAATCACATTCAACGTATTTCTGAAAAACAATAATAATAATTTTATTCTACCAAAGGTAATTCTATCAAAAAAGTAGTACCTTCTTCTTCGACGGTTTCAAACCAAATTCTACCTCCTGCGTGTTCTATGCCACGTTTTGCAACTGCTAATCCAATTCCTGAGCCAGTTGATTTGGTTGTAAAGTTTGGAGCAAATATTTTTTCTCCAATTTCTTCGGGGATACCTAAACCATTGTCTTTGACTTTGATTAAAATTAGACCTTCTGTTTCTTCGATAAGTGAGATAACAATTTCAGGATTTCTGTCTTCGGGCATTGCTTCGATGGCATTTTTGATTAAATTAACAAAAATTCTACCTACTAATTTTTCATCACCTCTCACAAAAAACTTTCCTTGTTTTATATCTATTTTTAATGTTAAATTTTCTTGATTCAGATATAAATTAGACGTATTTTTGAGTGTTTGAGCAATTTCAAAACGTTCACTTAACGGAATTGGCATCTTTGCAAAAGCCGAAAAAGAGGAGGCAATATCATCTAAAATTTCTACTTGGTGCAATAAAGTTTCAACAGAACGCTCAAATAAATTTCGAACTGTGTCGCCTTGGTCTTCCATACGCCTTTGCATCATCTGCAAACTTAATTTCATAGGTGTTAGTGGATTTTTTATTTCGTGTGCTACTTGTTGTGCGATTTCACGCCACGCATCTTCTTTTTGATTTCTCGCCAAATTTTCTTTTGAATTATCTAATTTTTTCAACATTTTATTATACTCTTCGACAAAAACACCGATTTCATCTTTGGTATCCCATTGTAAAGCCTCAGAATAATTTTGAAAAGTTGTTTTACGAATTTGTTGAGTTACCAGACGCAAAGGCAAAGTCAAAACTTGAGAAGCGAAATAAGAAAGTATCAAAAAAATTAAAAATATTCCTGTAAAAATATTCAAAATAATTGATAAAATTCCTAAAGATTTTGCTTGTAAATTGGTTTGTGCTTCAAAAAAAGGAATACTCACAATGCCATTGAGTTGCACTTTATCACTGCTGACGTATTTGATAGGTGCATAAACCGATTGATATAATAAATTTCCTGCATTTTCAGCCAAAACAACTTGCTTATTTCTTTGGTTTTTTATTTCTCTCAATGCTTTTGGATTGATATATTTAGATAAAATTTCGTTTTCAAAAATTGCGGGGCGGCTCGAACTCAATAATCTACCTGTTTCGTCAAACACATTAATATCTGATTCAGCGTATTGTGCAATGCTTTGTAATTGTTGCGTAAAAACTTCTTTATCGTTTTTCTGTTCTTTAAAATTTTGTAAAAAAGGGGCAATATTTCTCGCTAAACTTTCTGTTTGTAAAGCAAAAGTTTTCTCAAAATCTTCTTTATAAGTATTTTGTAAAATACTCCAAGTCGTCAAACTTACGGTAAATAAAGGCAGAAAAAAAGCAATATTAAGATAAATTTGAATACGCGTCGAAAACTTTGCGTGCTGATATTGCCCACGCAATAAAGTTATGATAGTCAAAATCGCAAAAATAATCAAAATTAATCCTAAAAAAAAGAAAGAAAAATTAGAAAAATAATCATTGAAATCAATAGCAGGTGCAGAAACCAACACGCGTTTTTTTAATCCGCCTGCCACTGCCAAATGCTGATAGTTTTTATGAATAATTCCTTTTAAAAATAAATTTTCTTGTCTGAAAAGTGCCAAAGAAAAATCTTTATCATAATTAAATTCTCCACTATTATAAATTAAAACACTATCCTCATACAAAGCATAACTATAATTTTTGGCTTGTGTATTAGGTTGATAATTTTTTTCTACTAATAACTCTGGGAAAACATAGTTCAATGAAGTTCTTTTGAGTTTTAAATCAAAAATAAGTTGTGCAATAATTTGATTTTTTTGTTTAATTTCTATAAAACTCACGTATCTTTTCAATACATTTACTCCTCCTTTGTCAATAAACCAAATATTTGGATTATCAGTAGAAAATAAAATGTTTTTATAATTTTTTTGATATACAACAAAATTACCTTCGGCTTGTTCTTTATTACTCAAAATATTGCCTGTTTTTCCATCAAAAATTAAAACATTTACTTCATATTTGTTAAAATTGTTTTGTAAATATTGTTTTTTTATCATTTCAGACCAACGCTTAAAATTTTGGGCTGTGTCTGCTAAGGCTTGTTTGAGTGTGGTGTCTTTTTGAATATTTTTAATAATTTCTTGCAAATTTTGTTCAGTAGGTGCGTCATTTTCGGGTAAAATTCGGGTGGCAAAATTTCTTTTTTCATCTTTATTTTTTTGATTAATGCACTCGTGCAACGCATACACACACACGACACTCGCCCAAGCCGCTACCACAAATAAATAAATAGAAGACGCATAATTGAGTTTATAGAGTTGTTTGGGTAGTTTTTGGGTAAGAATCCAAAGAGAGACTAACAAATATGAACCTATCCAAAAACCATATTTTCCCAACAAAAAAAACATCAACAAAAAACAAATGTTCAATATCCAAAAAATATAACTTTCAAAGTGTAAGACTTTTAAATGCCTTTCATACAACGATAAAATAGGGCGCAACAATAAATGCCAAGCCATAAAAAAAACTATCGAAGCCAAAGCAAATAAACCCCAACCCAATAAAGTGAGCGTTGAAAAATCTAAATTTTTGGTAATATCTAAATTGATATTTTCGGTGCTAAAAATTTGCCTTATTATCCATTCATACCCCAAACAATTTGCTAATAATAAAGATAAAAAAACAGGAAACCAAGTTCTTTCACAATAAAAACAGCCTTTCATTTGCAGTAATTTTTCCCAAGTCCAAGTTTTTCTATAATTTTTAAGTAAAAATATTAACACAAAAAAGATACTTATCAACACAAAAAAACTATCAAAAATCCAAGAAAAAATATTAAAATAAATGATGTTTATATCCGCAATTCCAAACCAAAGTAATAAATAAAGTAATTTTTGTTCGTATATTTTTTTGGATAAATAAATTTGGATACCTACCAAAATCCAAGCGATTGTCAAACAAATAGCAATAGATAAAAATTGTAAAAAACTATATCTTGGTAAACTTCCTGTGCTAATAATACCAAATAAAAATTCTTTTTTGGGGGAATAAATATTGAGTAATGTATTGTTTTGAAAGCCTGAAATTTTATAATTATCATATAAAAAAAGGCTTTTTTGAATTCCTGATTGTAAATATTGGTTGTTAATTTTATAGTGGCGAGAAAGTGGCAAAAGACTAAAAACCTCCACAGAATCTTCTTCTGTAACGATAATATTTTTACAAATAATAAAATCTCCTTGTGATAAACGCCTAAAATTTGCGTTATAATTGCCTTTCACTTCGGCATATTCGGGTACAACATGGTAATCTGTCCAATACCTTAGCCTTCCGTTTTGGAAAACAAAATAAGGATAAGAAGAAAAAAATTCTTTGGCTTGCAACGCAATCATACCTTGTTTGCGAAGTTGTGGCAAAAAACTTTCAATCTCTTGGTGTGTTTTTTTTATTTGATAATCTATATGGTTTTTAAGCGATTGAATTTCGTTTGTGTTGATATTTTGTGAAGGTGGCAACCAAAAAAAATACAATAAACTCGCTAAAAAGAACAAAAATACAACAAAATAACGTAAGTAAGAATACAAAATTTTAAAATTTAATTTGAAAAATCACTTTTGTCAAGGCAAATTTATGCGATTTATTTGATAAAAAAAAGTCTAAAACAAAAATTTTTCAAAAAAATAGTGGTTCGATAAAAAATATTGGGAACAAAAATTAAATAACATATCATAATTTTAGGATAAGGTGCATAAATGCCACTGCTATACATATTTTTTATTGATGTATTATTGTGGTGGTATTTATGCTTATTTCTTACGCAAAATAATGAATATGAATTGGAAAACACATATTTTTATTGGTTTGGGTTGTAAAATAGATAAGCATAAAATGCGAGTTTATTGAATTTTGATTCCTTATTTACGATTATATTTCATTTTTTTCTAAAAAGTTTTCTAAGAAAATAGACCTTTCTTGTTTTTTTATCTTGCCCCAAGGCATTGTTTTGTTTTTTGGATAAGTAAGATAAATACAACGTTTTGCACGTGTTACGGCTACATAAGCATTGTTTTTTTCTTCCTGCAAAACTTTTTTACCTTTTTCCATAGCACGAAAGTCGGGAAAAGTACCTTGATTCATACCCATTAAAAAAACTATTTCAAATTCTAAACCTTTGCTTGCGTGAATAGTACTAAGGATAAGTTCTTCTTTATTTTCTTGGGTGCTGTTTAAGGCTAAGAAGTAACGGAAATTATTGATGTCTTGCTTTTCATAAGGCTCTTGTCTAATAAATACATTCCAATACTTTTGTAACTGACTTATATCAAAAACTATCTTTTGCAATTCTTCTTCGTGTATTTCAAAAGAATCGATTTTAGGTTCTAAATCGTCAAGGATTTTACCTAAGGATTTTGGATTTTCTTTTAATTTTTTCCAACTTTCCACTATTGTTTGTAAAGCATTTTCAGTCAAAATATCTGTTTTTTTGAGATGTAATAAAGTTTCTATTCTCTCTTCGGTAAGTAAGTAAGGTATTTGTAACTCTGAAAATATTTGCTTGTAATGAAGTGTATCGGCAGGATTTGTTAGTACTCTCAAACCTAAATCAAATACTTTCATAAAGATAGAATCAGGCTCAAATTGCTCTACTCCTTTACGCAAATAAAATTTATCTTTTAGTATTTCATCAGTTTCTAAATAGTTTATAAGTTTTGAAAAAACATACTTATTGCGTGCTAATACGGCTATATTTTTGAGTGAAATATCTTCTTTTACTTCTTCTTTACCTTCTTCAACATATATTCCTTTTTCCTGCCAATATTTGATTTTATTTATAATCCATTCTGCTTCCTCGTTTTCGTCTTCAAAGGCAAACAATTCAGCAATGCCCTCAAAAAAGTTTGTACCAATCCCTCCATTTTTTTGGATATTTTGTGCTAACTCCAATATTTTTTGGGCAGAACGATAATTATGTTTAATTTCAAATTTTTCTGCTCCAAAATCTTCTATAAAGTGTTTTTGCATATAGATAGTATCCGCTCCATTAAAACTATAAATAGCCTGCTTGGGGTCGCCTACCATAAGCACGTTTTTATGGCTTGTCCCACAAATTGTCTTTATGATTTCGTATTGTGCATAGTTTAAATCTTGGGCTTCGTCTATGAGTATGTATTGATAATCTTTCCTACATAGTTCTGCTATTTGCGGATTTTCATTTAAGATACGATAAGCATACAACAAAATATCATCATAATCCATTGCATTTTGATTGATAAGCTTTGTGCAGTATTCTTTGTATAAAAAAGTATTCTTTTCGCCCCAATTTTTCCATTCTGTTGTGTATTCAGGTACAATTTCAAGATTTCTTTTGGACTCACTGATGAAATTTAAACATTTATCAACTAAGGCAGTTTGTTTTTTTTCTTTCTCTTTTGTATCTGTAATTTCTGAAAATTGATATATTTCTTTTAATAGTTCATTGCTATATAAGGTATCTAATAATATTTTCTTTAAGTCATCTCTTTTTTCAAAAATATGAGGCATTTCTTGTAAGCCAATAAGATGACGGCGTGGTCGTAATATTTTTTGTAAACAAAAGTCGTGAAAATTACCTATAAAAACACGCTCACTAAGTTTAGGAATTTTCTCAAGTCGTTCTTTCATTTCGTCAGCCGCTTTGTTGGTAAAGGTTAAGCATAACACAGAAAAATATTTATCTTTTTTTTCAGTCAAAAGATAACGTACTCTTTCTGTAAGTACTCTTGTTTTACCACTACCTGCTGAGGCTTCTACCAAAATAGCCTCTTCGCCTTCGTTGTGAAGGACAATGTTAGCTTGCTCGGTTGATAATGCTTGTTTCATAATCTAAATTTTTAAGAAGGTTTTATACCAAGTTTTTCGCTTATCTTTTCAAAAAGTTCACGGATTTTTGGGGGTATTCTTTCATTTTCTTCTTTTCTTTCTACTATCAAATAAGGATAAATAGAGGCTACTTTTGCTTTCCAACTTTCTAATTCTTTCAAGAAGTCTTCCTTACCTAAATTATCAATTCTTTGATGTTCTTTTTCTAAGTCTGTTTGTTTTGCTAATTTGTGTTGTTCATTAGCATAAATTGGCTCTTTGACAATCTTATATGAATTACGTAACTCTTGATGATAACCTTCATCATACAAATATTCTTCTATATTTTTTTGTGTTGTTTCATCATTTAATTTGATAATATTTTCATCAGAAATACTATTTTTTTGAAGTATATTTTGTAATGTACTCTTTACATCTGGCTTATCATAATCACTAAAAATAAAGTATTGTATTTTTAAAAAACGTAATAATGTAAGTAATGGATAAAATTTACCTGTCTTTATAAACTCAATACCTAATTCAAAATTAGATTTACCAAAGTAGGCTTTAGCAAAAATTGGCAAAGCCGTTTCTTCCGTTTCTCCCTCACACATCACAACCCCCTTAGAAAATAAAACCTCTGCTTTTGAACTTTCTATATTGCTTTTTATGATTTCAATTTCTTTTCTATCTAATTGGGTTAAGTCAATTTGACTAACTACCACACTATCCTCTGCCTTATAAAAATGCCTTAATTCTGTCAAATCAGCCTGACCTGCTATGTAAGGGGAATGGGTGCTTATGATTTTTTGCCCCGCAAATTTTTTTAATTGACTATAAAGCGTTCTTTGTGCGTTGGGGTGCAAGTGTGCTTCGGGTTCTTCTAAGCCAATAAGAGGCGAAATAGGTTCAAATTCTTTACCTGTTTTTTCTAATTCGCTTCTTCGTTGTATTTCCCAATCTAAATACGCACCTAAGGTAAGAATAGATGCCCAACTGCGTGTACCCATTCCGTGATATTCCATACCAAAACTATCCGAACCATTGTCCTGAAAATTTACTTTCATACCTTTGTGAAGGTCGCGTATGTGTTTAGGAAATGGATTGATACTAACGCCTTCGCCTCTTGTTTGGGTAGTACGATTGAGTTCGCTTAATTTTTCTTTTAGGTGTGATAATACTTCGGAATTAGAAACGGCTGTATTATTCAATTCTTCAATAAGTGCTTGTAAAGTTCTTAAATCTTTTTCCTCATAACTTTGCTCTAATTGACTTACCAATTTACCAAAAAAAGAATTTCTTGATTTAGTATCTTCTTGCAAATCACGTTGGGCATCTATCAAATACATCTGTAATAAATCACGAATGTTAGATATACGTTTAAATTCATCACCTAATTTTTCTTTTCCCCAATCCGTAATAAGCGTATAAGTCGCGGGTAAAGGCGTATCTTCTCTACCAAAACTATATTCAACACGAAAAGCCACAAATTCTTTGCTTTGTTGGTCTATTTGGAATATCTCCTGACCTCCCAAACGGCTACGCCAAGGCTGTTCAAAAGTATTTATTCTTTCGCCATTTTCATCAATAGAAACAATACGAATATCTATAATAATACTTTTAGAAGGTTGATGACCGCTTTTATCAATAAACAAATCGTCTTTATTGAGTTGATTTTTGCTTACGCCCAAAACCGTATGCAATGCTCTCAATAAAGTAGTTTTGCCTGCGTTGTTTGCACCTACCAAAAGCGTAATAGGTTTTAAATCAACCTCTACCTCTTGCAAGGCTCGAAAGTTTTTTATTCGTATTTTATCTATTAAAATATTCATATTTTAAGTTATTTATCATTTATTCAGTATTTATACACATCGGAAAGTTGTTTTAGGATATTGTTTTTCGTTTTCCCCGCGTTTCACGCGGGGCTATTGAAGTTTAACCTCGATAGAGGTTGAACTAAAATATCAAAACCATTTTTCGATGTGTATAACTACAAAATTTCTTTTAAACTTCTTTCGTGTGCGTCTAAAATTTGTGCGATATTTTCATCGCTTAGCGCTGTTGATAAAAACAAACTCTCAAACTGAGAAGGGGCTAAATAAACGCCTTTTTTAAGCATAGATTGAAAATATTTTCCAAATAATGCTAAATCACACTGCAAAGCACTTCCAAAATCAAATACTTTTTGGGTGGTGAAAAATAAAGTAAACATCGAGCCAACAGCGTTTAAGGTATAAGATAAACCCATTTTTTGATTGATTTTTTGGATTCCTGATGTTATTTTTTCTCCAATATTTTCTAATTTTTGATATACTTCAGGGGTGCTATTCAAATAATTAAGCATTGCCAAACCTGCTGACATTGCCAAAGGATTTCCTGATAAAGTTCCTGCTTGATATACTTTTCCTGCGGGTGCAATGCAATTCATAATTTCGGTTTTTCCACCATAAGCACCTACAGGCAAGCCTCCACCAATAATTTTTCCCAAAGTTGTTAAGTCTGCTTTCACACCAAAACGCTCTTGTACGCCACCTTTTGCTAACCTAAAACCTGTCATTACTTCGTCAAAAATCAATACAATATTATTTTTATCACAAATATTTCTTAGTCCTTCCAAAAAATCTTTTTCTGGTAAAACTAAACCCATATTTCCTGCCACAGGTTCGATAATAATAGCGGCAATTTTGTTCTCATTGGCATCGACCAGAGTTTGTACGCTATTCAAATCGTTATAGTTGGCAATCAAAGTATCGTTTGCAACGCCTTGAGTAACTCCCAAACTATCAGGAGTGCCAAACGTAACCGCCCCACTTCCTGCCGCAATCAAAAAAGAATCTGCGTGTCCGTGATAACACCCCGAAAATTTAATAATTTTTTCTCTTTGCGTATAACCACGTGCAGCACGTACCGCACTCAAACAAGCTTCTGTCCCCGAATTGACTAACCTTACTTTTTCGATGCTTGGCATCATTTCTATAATTAGTTCTGCCATTTCAACCTCTCTGCGTGTGGGCGCACCAAAAGACCACGAATCAGCCAACACTTTTTGCATTGCTTCTGCAATCATTTCGTTGGCATGTCCCAAAATCATCGGACCCCAAGAGTTGATAAGTTCTATATATTGGTTATCGTTTTCGTCATAAATATGTGCTCCTTTTGCTTTTTTAATAAAAATAGGATTTCCACCTACGGCTTTGAAAGCACGTACAGGCGAATTTACGCCACCGGGAATTAGTTTTTGTGCTTTTTCAAATAGTTCTTTGCTAATCGAATGATTCATTTTTTTGATTTTTTAGCCCCGAAAGGGAGTTTTAATTGATTTTATCAATAAAAATAAGGTTATTTATTTTTAAAATTTTATTCTAAATATTAAAATATAGATGATTTTCCCTCAGGGTTGAGGGCTAAATAAATACTCTAAATTTTAATTCCCATCAAAGTAATATCATCTCTTTGTGTAGCGGTTTGTTGATGGTCATTTAAAGTTTTTTCGAGCATATTTTTTTGGTCTGCTAATGATAAATAGGCAGAATTTCTCAATAATTCTTTGAGTTGTGTGCTACCAATTCTTTTCTTTTTTGGGTTGGCTTGGTCAGCATAACCATCACTTGCCAAATAAATATTGCTTCCAATTTTTAGGTTTAACTCTTGATTTTGGTAATATTTTTCACGACTTCCTGCAAATCCAATCGATTCAGAAGTTCCTGTAATTTCAATGAGTTCTAATTCATTCTCTCTTTTTTCAACAATCCAAAGCGGTCTTTTTGCGCCTGCGTACACGAGTTGAACACTTTGTTCCAATTGTTCAAATCTACACAAAGCAACTTCCATACCAATGGCAATATTTTCGGTTTGTCTTTCGATAATATTACCCAAACCTTCGTTTAATAAATTTAGAATTTGGGCAGGGGAATAAATATGTTGTTGGTTAATAATTTCGTTTAACAAAGTATGCCCAATCATTGTCATCAATCCACCTGAAACGCCATGCCCGGTGCAATCAACCACCGCAACAAATTTATATTTATCAATTTTGGCTACCCAATAAAAATCACCTGAAACGACATCTTTTGGTTTTGAAATAATAAAATATTCTCTTAAAATTTGTTGAATTTTATCATCAGGAGGCAAAATAGATTGTTGGATTGTTTCCGCATATCGAATACTATCTGTGATTTTGATATAAGTTCTTTCTAATTGATTTGATTTTTCTTCTAATAATTCTGTTTTAGTTTCTAATTCAGTTTTTTGTTGTTGAACTTCTAAATTTCTTTGTCTTAATTGTTCGTTTCTCAATCGAATATCTTTTCTACTTTTATATATCACATATAAAAATCCACCCGCCAAAATTAACATCAGTACAGAAACGACATTAATCATAAACTGCAATCTTACGTTTCTTTCTAATTCTTGCCTTTGTTTATTTTCAATTTTTTCATTTTCTGCTTTTGCGGCAATAATTTCTTTTTGAATTTTTGATTCTCTATCTTTTATATCATATCCTAATCGGCTTTGTATATCAGAAAAAGCAAAAACTTCGCTTTCGTTATACAAAGAATCGTGATACGCTTTGAATAATTTGAAGTTTTGAAAAGCAAACAATTGATTATTATTGGCTTCGTGTGCTTGTGCTAATTTTTGATAACTATCTCGGATAATTTTTTTAGAATTAAGTTCTTTGGCAACTTTTAGGCTTTTAAAATAGTGTTCTATGGCTTTTGGGTAGTTTTTTGTGAGCATATACACATCACCGATGCCCATATAGCTGGTCGCAATTCCTTCGTTATAATTCGAATTTTCGTATAATTTTCTTGCTTCCAAATATAAAACTAATACTTCGTTTGCTGAATAGCCCGTTAAATTATACACGTTTGCTTTTCCTATCAAATTTCGTGCTAATTCCCTTGATGCGTTGGGTAGTTTTCTAAGAATAATCTCTGCTTTTTTATAATATTCTAAACTTGTGTTGTATAATTTTCTGCTGACATACCATTCTCCTAAATTTGTTTGACAAGTAGCAATCAATAACTGGTCTTGCAAATCGGTAGCCATTTTGAGTGCTTGGTCATAATTATCTTTGGCTAAATTAGCATTTTTTGCACTAAAATAAGTTTCACCAATCCACATCAAATTGATAGCAATTTCTTGTTTTACTTCTACATTTTCAAATAATCTAATACTTTCTTGATATTGTGCGAGTGCTTGTTGATAGTTTCCAAGATTGTGATAAGTTCGTCCTATTAATCTGACAGCGATGGCTTCTCCTTTTTTATTGTTTTTATCTTTAAAAAATTTGGCAGAACGCATAAAATATTCTAATGCTTTTTGGTATCTTTCTAAGGAATAGTAACATTTAGCAATTTGCACCAACGCATCACCAATTCCGATACTAAAATTACTTTTTTCTGCGATTAAAAGCCCTTGTTGTGCGTATAACAAAGCCCTTTCAGTTGAATTATCCAAAGTGCTTTTAGACATCAACAATAATTTTCGTACCTTATCATTTTCAGAACTTTTATCTTTGCTTAATATAGTTTCTAAACTATCTTTGAAACTTTGTTGGGCTTGAAGATAGTTTTCAATGGTAAAAAATAAACATAAAATAATTAAAAAACGCATTTGAAGAAATAATTTAGGATATTGAAACACAAAAATAATGCGAATATGTATCAATTACTAATTTTTAAGAAAAAAGATTTTTATTTATTGAAAACAAAACCTTCTTCGTTGTTTTTTATATCTATTTGATAGTCTAAAACGCTATTAATGACATAGATGAGTTGTATTTTTTGGATAATAATTTTGATATTATTTTCAAAAAAAACTTCATCGTTTTCTTTTATTTTATCAAATCCAATGTGTAAGTTTTGGTTACAACCTATTCCTTTGTTTATAATTCGCAGTCCATATTCTTCTCCAATTTTTTTATTTTGGATAATTTCTATGATTTTTTCTTGTGCTTTTGGTGTAATTGTAAGTGGTAAATTCATATTTTTTTATTGATTTCTTTTGATAATCAAAGCAGTATAATCATCAAAAATAGGTGTTTCGTGTCTAAATCTTGCTACTTCATCTTTTATTTTTCTGTTGATATCGGCGGGAGATTTATGTTGATTTTCTTCAATAATTTTTTCCAATCTTTCTTCTCCAAATTCTTCTCCATTCATATCTCTTGCCTCGACTAATCCATCAGTATAAAGTACTAACAAATGCCCAATTCCATAAATAAATTTTTCTTTTTGGATATAATTTTCATATTTTTGATTTCTAATAATTCCCAAACCAATGCCTCCTGCTTTCAAATAAACACATTTTCCCATGGTTTGTGAAAAATACAAAGCGGGGCAATGTCCAGCCCTGATGATTTCGATTTGATGTCCTTCGGTATCAATCATTACTAAAGTGGCGGTAATAAAAGTATTTTTTGCCAGACAATTGCTCAACGCATTGTTAGCATATTTCAAAAAATCTTCTGCTGTTAAGTCATTTATTTGTGCTAATGTTTGAAAAATTCCTTTCATTTGTGCCATGTGAAAAGCGGCAGTCGTACCTTTTCCAGATACATCACCTATGATTAAAATAATTTTCTTATCAAAAAAATGAACATCATAATAATCACCACCTACTTCATACGCAGGTTGAGAAAATCCACTAATATCATATTTATCAGACAATAAAAAATCAGTAGGCAACAAACTTTCTTGCACTCTTTGGGCGATTTTTAGGTCTTCTTTATATCTTTCGGCTTCTAAAGTTTTGGTAAATAATCTAAAATTTCCAATAGCGACAGAGGCTTGTTGGGCAAACGTATGTATTAATTGTCTTTTTTCCTCATCAAAATATTCTTTTTGTGTTTTTAATAATACTAATTTTCCCAAAGATTTTTCATTGTTTATCAAAGGAACTATCAAAATAGATTCGAAGCCAAAAATAGATAATTCATCTTGATTACTTTGTGAAGCAGGTTTAGCAAAAGTACTTTCTACTAAACGATGCAAACGGCGGCTCTCTAATATTTTTTGCATTTCTTTGACCGTATTTTTATCCAAATTTCGTTCTACGGTATAAGATTCTTTTAATTCGTGTTTGATTTCTAACCAAGCAGTATCTGTATCAATGGCTTCGATGGCTGTATCTAACAATATTTCATATACATTTTCCTCGCTTTCAAAAGCCTGTGCTAATCTTTGAAAACCAATTACTTCTTCCAATTTTTGTTCAAAAACCGAACTTGTTGGTAAATTAAATAATATCACTAACAAAGAAAAAATACTATAAAACAACACAAAAACAAACATTCCTAACACAAAAACGCTGTGCATTAAGTCGGTTGTGAAATAAGGAATATCAGAATGACTGATGACGCTGTAAAAAAAATAATAAGAAAAACCTGCAATAAACAATAGTAAAACTATACTCTGCCACTTTTCGCGTGCATTGAGGTAGGCTACCCATTTGAGATGTAAAGATAAATAAAATCCGATAGCAATCAAAAAGCCTAAAGCAATCGTAAAAGGATAGTGTGTTAAATCAAATTCAAAAAAATTAAATAATAAACTAATCAATAAAATATACTCAAAAGTATTCCAAGTATTTTGTAAAATTTTTGTTTGTTGATACAAAACTAATCTTTTCCAATAAAAAAATAATTGCGTCAAATAAATAGTAACTAAAATAACGTCAATATGATACAAAATATTAATAATACTTGCACGACTTTCACTAATCGGAGGGGCTTGAATAAAAGTAAGAATTAACTGAATGATTAACGACAAAGTAACGGTTATGAGTCCTCTAAAAAATAAATTTATCAAAATATCAATAAAAGTCATTTCGATATTTTTTTCTATCTTATTATTAAAATAAAAAAATACAGACAATAAATATAGATTTAAAATCAACCCTTTTAAATAAAAATAAGTATCAAAGACAGAATCGCTATTAAAACCAAAAAGTACAATCATTCTGATAATGAGTAACAAAACCCAACTCAAAACATTGACATAAATGAAAATACTTATATTATTTTTAGGCGATAGCATTTTATAGAGTAAAAAAAGTTTGTTAAAATTATGTTTTTTTTAGCGTAAGAAATAAAAATTAAAAATTAGTGCAAAAGCCGATATAACAAACCACCATTTTCTCCAATTTCAGAAATAAAAACTTGTTTTTGTCTTAATTCTTCTAATTTTTTTTGTGCTTCATCTATATTAAGGTTTAGTTTTACACAAATTAAAGAGGCAGAAATGATATTATTATTTTCGATAGCCAATGAAATGATTTGTGCATCACGACTAATGGTTGGGCTTTGTTCAATACTTTTTTGGGTATTAGGGCTAAAAACGGCTTGTGCTAATTGTGGTAATATTTCTTTCCAAGATTTTCCATTGCTTACGTTTTCTTGTAATACTTTTCCGATATTGCCCAACATTTGATTGGTTGTTCCTTTCAATATATAGGAATCAGCCCCTGATAAAATATTTCTCCAATCCATAGACAAGGCACCCGTTTCAGATAAATATTTTAGTTTAGTTTTTGCTTCTTTTGCGGTCAATTGTGTATTTTCGCATAAAACTGCCACATTTATTTTGCCCTGATTGTTTCTGGCAATTTGTAAAACCTCTTGGTCAGTTATTTTTGCATTGACTAATTTTTTTTGTTTATTTTCATACATTACGTATGCGATGATGGCTGCTGTCATTCCGCCTAATCCTAAAAACAACAATAATAATACTAATGGCATATTTTGATTATATTTTGATTATGTTTTAATTCGTTTGCAAACATAATTAAAAAATTTATTTTATGCAATATATGTTTTGAATAAAATTGTTTTTTTATATAAAATATAACTTAATACATTGATTTTCAATGTATTATTATACCAAAAAAATATCATTGATTGAAATTTTATCGTAAAAGAAGAAAAAAGTTATTTTTTATTTTAACATGTTGTAAACTTTTTATTTGATTTTGGATATTTTCTTGTTAATTTTTAGTATAACTATTCAACAAACTATCATTTTTAAGAATAGATTTGAGTTGTTTATAGGTCAAAAATAAAGAAGTTTCACCAACAGCATAAGGAGCAATTTCATACACATTATAATGAAAACCAATGCCTTCACGCGTGATAAAAAAATTATTGGTAATTGGCAATTGATTATTTTTGAGTACAAATCCAAATTCTGCCAAAGATTCTTTGGGTTTGATACCAAATTTTGCTCTCAAATCTTGCTCAATGAGTTGATTAAGTTGTTGTTTATAATTTTTTTGAAAAATATCATCAAGAGTAATTATTTCTCCTGTTTTGAGATTAAAATTGAGATATTTTTTTTGATAAATGCTATGTGTGGCACCTGTTTCGGAAGAAGTGGCAAAATTAAGTCCTAAAATATGTTTATCATTTTGTAGAATATAAATAATGTTAGAACTTTCAAAAACTTCTATCATACCACCCAAATCTTTTTCTTGTTGATAAAGGTGCATAAAAACCGTCATTTTTTTGGTCATATCTCCCAAAAGAGAATCTTTTATAAATTTATTGATTTTATTGGCTGTGGCAATATTTCTAAAATTTGGATAATGAAAACGAATCAAAGCATCTTCATAATTCAAATCATTATAAATAATATCGGCGGGTGCTGAGCCGTTGTCATAATTTTCAGTCCAAACAAAAGGCAAAGTTTGTTTACCATTGTTCCAGAAGCCTTCTATTTTTCCTTTGTTAGCAAAATAAGTTCCTGAGAATGAGCCAGTTTTTGTAAAAGTTTGAGGTTGGTTAGGAATTTTTTTATAAAAACCTTCATCAATATAAAAATGTCCTGCTTTATCGAGGCTTCCATTAGCAAACGAGATAGTTTTATTATCTTGTTCAAAAAAATATTGTCCTCTTAGATTATTTTCGGCATCTTCTTTACTGGGTGCTTTTATTAGTTCGATTCTGATATTTTTATCGTTTAATTTTCCTTCAAATTGTTTATAAAAATGATTATCTTTTTCATTTTTTTTATTTTGACAAAATAGGGGAGGGGCAATTAAAAATATATATATTAATAATATATTGATAAAATATTGATTTTTCATAAATTTTTTATTTTATTTTATTTTATTTTATTTTATTTTATTTTTTGAGTATTTAAAAATTTATTTTTGAGATTTATTTTGTTTTTTACGTCTATAAATAACAATTATCCATAGTGTAATAATTACGAAGAAACTCAGTCCCATCATTATATTAAATACAACGATTGGGTGGACAGTGCTTTTAGGTCTTGCGGCTGTAAAAATAAGGGATAAAATCAACAAACAATTGATAATATAAGTTTTTTTTGTCATTTTGTTTAATTATTTCTGCAAAGTTATAACATTTTTTAAAAAATAATGTTATTAAATTATGAATATTTGAAAAAAATGTTTATATTTGCACATTCAAAATAAAATATAGATATTTAGTAATTATTACCAAATAATATTTTGTTTTTATTTTTATTTATTGTTTTAATGATAAATAATATAAAATCATAATATTATAAATTGTTATTAAAATCTTGTTTTATTACATAATTATCTTAAAAAAATTATATTTTAATTATTTTTCATTTCAAAAAACAAAAAAAAGTTATGATGAAAAGATTACTTTTCACACTCTTATTTATCTTTGGCTTGTACGGATACGCATTCGCACAAAGGGAAGTAAGTGGTCGTGTAACAGATGCCAAAGGAGAAGGAATACCCGGTGCGTCTGTGCTTATCAAAGGTACTACACAAGGCACAAGTACCGATTTAGATGGGAGCTTTAAACTTAAAGTACGTTCTGATTTAGATGTCTTGGTTTTTTCGGGTGTGGGGCTTGCTACTAAAGAAACTGTGGTAGGGTCACAAAGTTCGTTTAATCTTACCCTGGAAGAAGATGTTAAGGTTTTGGATAAGGAGGTAGTAATTACTGGGTATCGTGAGTTCAATCGCGATCAGGCAGTTAGTACTGTTGCTGTTATAGATAAAAAATACATCGAGCAAGTACCTATGGGTTCCTTTGACCAGATTTTGCAAGGACGTGCAGCAGGTCTACAAGTTTCATCAGGTAATGGGCAGCCAGGTGCCAATGCAGCAGTTAGGATACGCGGTATAGGGTCTATAATTGGTGGAACCGCACCCTTGTATCTTGTTGATGGGGTAGCTATCTCACCAGGTGACTTCTCGAATATGAATGCAAATGATTTTGAAAGCGTAAGTGTGCTAAAAGATGGTCCTTCAATTTCTCAATATGGTTCTCGTGGGGCAAATGGTGTCATTCTTATCACTACAAAACGTGGCTCAAGAGACGGAAAAGCAACTGTTACTTACAGAGCATTACAAGGTTGGACTATGCCAAGTCGCCCTTCTTTTTTCAAACGTATGAATACATCTGAAAGGATAGAGTTCGAGAGAAGAGCGTTTAATGCTGTAGGTACATCTTTTGGTGGTATAGGTGATATATTAGCGGGTGCAGGTACGTCACAACAAAAAGAGGCTGCTATTGCAACATTAGCCCAAACTGATACATATTGGCCTGATTATTTTTTAAGAACAGGAAATTTTACTTCTCACGAATTAAATATTAGTGGTGGAATGGCTAAAACTCGTTATTATGTTTCTGGTTCTTATAGAAAAGAAGCAGGTATAGTAACAAGGACAGACCTTGAAAGATATAATTTTAGAGTAAACTTAGACCAAGAAATCTCTAAGTCTTTTAGAATTGGAATCTCCTCGACTTTTGGAACAAATAGACAGGCAGCTGGTATCGTGGATGGAGATGGTGTAGAAGCAACAACAAATGGTAATTTTTTATCAGTTGACAATCCTCTTTATCAAATGTATGTAGTTCTTCCCTATTATTCACCTTTAAGACCAGATGGATCTTACTCACCAGCACCAGGTGGTACAGGTAATTTTCCATTAAATTTTAATGTCTTAAAAGATCATGAACTTAACAATAGAAAAAATACTAACATAAAATTAGTTGGGGGGGCTTATTTAGAGTATGATTTACCTGTGAAAGGACTTTCTTTTAGGTCAAATATAGGATTTGACTATTCACAAGCCCAAAACAACGTTGTCATCAGTAGATATTCACCAAGTGGTGGAAATAACATTGCACCTGTAGGAACGGCGAGTACTCCAACATTGGGAACTGGTGGTCTTTTTTCACGAAATTTTAGTACATTTAGATTAATGACTTGGACTAATACATTAAGATATAATAGGACATTTAAAGAAAAACATAACGTATCTGCTGTATTAGGTCATGAAACTTTTGAAAGATACATTTATAGTTTTACAGGTTCTGCAAGAGATGTAAATGGTTCATTAGGATTTCCTATTGCAGCTACACCTGCTTCCCTTGCAAACGCCAATACATTTAGTAATAATGAAACTCGTAATCATATTATTTCATTTTTTGCAGATGCAACTTATAGCTTTGACAAAAGATATAACATTAGTATTGGGGCAAGACGTGATGGATCTTCAAGATTTGGGTCAAATCAAAGGTTTGCAAATTTTTATAGTCTTGGGGCTTCTTGGAATGCTCATAATGAAGATTTCTTAAAAAATGTTTTTGGCGAGGATAAAGCACTCTCAACTTTTTTATTGAGAGTTAATTATGGTATATCTGGAAATCAAGAGATAGGTGGTACAAGTGACGCTCTTAATTTTAGGAGTTTAGCAATATATGAAGCAGCTGGTGCTTATAACGGTATACAAGGATTGAGACCAAGCAGCGTACCTAATCCTAACTTAACTTGGGAGAAAGCTAATAATTTTGGAGCAGGTTTTGATTTAGGCTTATTTAAAAATAGAGTGATATTAACCATTGATTACTATGATCGAACTACAACAGAATTGTTGATAGCAAAGCAAATACCTCTTTCAACTGGGTTTTCAAACCCTACGATTAATGCAGGTAGTATGAGGAATAGAGGTATAGAGGTAAGAGCACAAGTAGCTATCATCAAAACTAATAACTTTGAATGGAATTTAGATGCTAATTTTACCTACAATCAAAATAAAGTATTAGATTTAGCAGATAATGAAAGGATATTTACTGGTTCTGGCAATGGTCTTAGCGTTGCGCAAAAAGACCACCCAATTCAAAGTTTTTATCTTACAAGATGGGCGGGGGTTAACCCAGTTACTGGTGAGGGGCAGTATTTAGATCCAGATGGAAATATATCAACCAGCCCTGGTTCTGAAAATTATGTTATTTTAGGTAAAACATCTATTGCGCCTATTTTTGGAGGCGTTACTAATACTTTTATTATCAATAAAAATTTAGATATTTCTTTTTTCTTTATATATAATCAAGGAAATTATCTTTATAATAACTCTGATGGTATTGGGTATGCATCTGGTGGTTTTTTCCCAGGTAGAAATAAACACCCAGATATGTTAAATTTTTGGACACCACAAAACCGTAATACAGATATTCCGAGTATTGGTTGGAATTCTGGAAATGATCTTGGACAATCTGACAGACATTTACAATCTGGTTCTTATGTTCGTTTGCGAAATGTAATGGTAGGATATAATTTTCCACGAGAAATTTTTAAATCTTGGAAAATATCTGGAGTAAGAATATATGCACAAGCACAAAACCTTCTTACCTTCACTAATTATAGGGGCTTAGATCCTGAAAAAAGAAATGATGAAGAAGCATATAATTATCCAATGCCAAGAACTTTTAATATTGGTGCTGATATAAAATTCTAAGTACTAAACCTTTAACTTTTTTTATTATGAATATTATCAAAAAAAACAAAATTTTTATATATTTATTTTTCGTTCTTTTATTTGGGGGATGTAAAAATATAGAAGATGTAGCAGATATACAACCAACTACTATTTTAGTAGAAGAGGCTGCTATTCGTACACCAGCAGATGCTGATAGAGTATTAACAGCTGCGTATGCCCAGGTAAGAGGTCTTTACCTATCTTTCGTTTCAACTTCTGATTATTGCAGTGATGATTTAAAAATAGACCCAACAGGAGGAAATAGAGGGCAAGCTATGTATAATTATATATTTGATTCTAATACCACCAGTTCTTCTGGTGTATGGTCTGCATCTTTTATAGCTTTAAATTATATAAATATAACCATTAAAAGACTTAATGAAATGGATATATTACCTGCTGATGTTAGCACGAAAAATAGAATACTTGGAGAAGCGTATGCGTTGAGAGCATTCGTACATTTTGATCTATTACGTTTTTTTGCAAGTGATAATTTGGGGGTACCTTACATAGAAAGACCAACTGGTGCAACAGACTTAGTTTCAAGGCTTTCAACAAGTGATTGTTATGCAAAAATTATGAACGACATAACAACAGCACAAGGTTTTTTACCTGTTTCTACTTATCCTATGAATGCCGCTTCTGCAAGTCGCTTAAATAGCTTGGCAGTAACTGCTTTAAAAGCAAGGATACATTTAGTGAGAGGAGAATGGGCAAATGCAATTTCTACTGTTAATCAAATACTACCTGCTCCTGCTGCTTTACCAGCTTCCGTTAGGTTATCAGCAAGAACTGATTTTGCATCTATGTATAGACCTCCATATCCTAATGCTAGTAATCCCAATGGTGAAATATTATTTAAGTTAGTTTATCTCTCAAGTGGAGAGGGTACTCATGGAAATACAAATTATTATACACTTCCTACAAACAATGTATTTTTTCAGGTAACTTCAGATTTATTAGGCTTGTATGTAGTCAATCCTACTAATCCTGCCCTACCAACAGATATAAGATTTTCTGTATATTTTGGCAAATCATCTGCCCCAATTAGAGATGTGGTGTTTAAGTATATAAGTAATTCAGCAAGTGCATTTGTGGCTGACTTTCCAGTATTCAGAACATCAGAACTTTACTTAATACGTGCGGAAGCAAATGCAAGATTAAATAATATCACAGATGCTGAATATGATTTTAATACTTTAAGAAGAGCCCGTATCAGTAATTATGCTGATATTAGCTTTACATCACTATCTCAAAATGCTGTCATAGGTAGTATATTATCTGAAAGAAGAAGAGAACTTACTTTTGAAGGGCATAGATTTTTAGATATAAGAAGGTTAGGATTACCACTAAATAGATTAGATTGTAGTTCCACAGAGCCGAATGGTTGTAATATACCATTAACTAGCCCAATATATTATAAAGTAAAAGCCTTTCCTATTCCATTTCAAGAAAGGTTAACTAATCCTAATATGGTTCAAAATCCTGGTTATTAGATGTACTGAAAGTTTTCATAAAAAACATTGAATTTAAAAAATTCAATGTTTTTTTTATTCATATACACATCGGAAAGTGGTTTTGGGATACTGTTTTTCGTTTCCCCGCGTTTCACGTGGGGCTATTGAAGTTCAACCTCTATCGAGGTTGTGCTAAAATATCAAAACCACTTTCCGATGTGTATATCAATAATTTTAGTAATATTTTGTAGTGTATTTTACAAAGTATCTTTCTATTGATTATCTTTCTTAATAGAACTTTATAATTTATTTCTAAAACAATAAAAATAAATATTTAAGATAACAAATAATTTATAAGTAGTTCATAAAATTAGTATAGAAAAACTTATAATGTTTTAAAAATAAAGGTTATAAGTTTGAACATCAATAAGTTATGTAAAAATAATAATAAAAACATAACATAAACCAAATCTTTGATATAAATACACGAGTAGAAAAATCCTAATTTACAATTACTTTTTTGTAGGTTTTTGCTTTCCCTACACTAAATTCTAAAATATACATACCTTTAGGCATATCTTGCAAAGATATTTTTTCGTTAATATTGTTTGTTCCTTCTTTTTTTAATTGACAAATTTTAATCGATTTACCTAATGTATTTGTAAAGTTAATAGAAGCATTTTCATAACGGCTATCATTGAGTTCTATTTGTATAAATTCAGAAGCAGGATTAGGATAAATTTTGAGATTAACCTCTAATTGTTTATCCTCTACACTTAATACTTGAGTACTACCTGTAGGCACATTAGAAGTCAAGTAAAAAACAGGTTCACAATCATATTCAAAAACTCCTATAAAATAGGTGGCATTAGGAGTTAAAAGAGTTACAGATGCTTGGCTACCCCTTCCTTTATATACTACATAAGCATTCCCTCCAATCGGATCACTTGTTTGAAACTCACTATTAGCTGGATAATCATTACCATTCACGGGATAATTGGCTGTTGTCAAAGCACTTCCTTGTTTCATCACAACCATACGATTTCTTGCATTTCCTCCTGTAAAGTTAATTGTCATACTCGTACTTGTAATATTTGAAAAACTAATATTAGAAGCCGCTACAGTAGGATTACGATTAGTTAATGTTCCTTGTAATTGATCATTGGCTGGATTACCATCACCCGCTAAATTAGTCCTTACAGTAATCAAATAACTTACACCTGGAGATGATAAATCAGCATTAAAAGTTCTTGTTACTGTGGTTGTGGTTGCTAAAGTTCCAGAGATAATAAGGTTGCCTGAAGTTTCTGTGTTATTAGTTAAATTTTTCACTGTCCAACTTACAGGAATATTACTTTGTGCAGCATTTCCAAAATTACGTACTGTGAATGTAATAGGTGTACTATTACTATAAGCACAACCATCAATCGTTGAAGATATACTTGTAACGCCTACATTAGCTGCAATACTATTATTGGGGTCTAAGCCATCTAAGAATAAAACTGTACTTGGTGCTGGTGCCAAACTTTGTCTAATAATACCATTATTTTCCCAATGTTTTGAAAAACGTCCATAAGAGTTTGTCATAAGTGAATTGTTACAAGCTGCTACTACTGTACCACCTGTCAAAGTACCCACTAATCTTTTGTTTTGGTCAAATAAAACAGAACCAGATGACCCACCTTCCATCCAGCCTCTCGTCCATCGGAATTGAAATAGCGCTTGTGCTGGTATTACCAATGGAACTGTACCTCCTCCAAAGCTCATTCCGACACTATTTGTTGTAATTGGGTTAGTCGTTACATTTGTATTTTCAGAGTATTTTTTAATATCACCTGCTGGATGGTGAATACCTGCTACCTGAGTAGGAATATTGGGGCGACTATCCCAACCTACAAAGTATGGATTTACGCTATTAACTTGGGCTGTATTTGCATTTAATTGCAATAACATATAATCTGAACTTACATTATCTTCGAGTTTTACGCATCCTGTTAAAGTAGTCGGAATAGGCGCAGTGGTTGGGTTTTCACAACCCAATGCTTCATAGTTAAAGCGAAATTGCCAGTTATTCCATTGTGCGGTATTATCCGCACCCCAACAATGCCAAGCCGTAATAAAATAAGGGGTCTTATCAAGATTAGTATTGTTGATTAAAGAACCACTACATACTTTTGAACTCCCACCAAATCGCATTACTATACCCGCCACTGCTCTTTTATGCACTTGCCAATCTGCACCTTCAACGCAGTTAATATTAATGTTACAAGCATTAGATTCATTTACAGATTCTTTATGAGTTTCGTTTTCAAAACCATGCTCTTTTCTTGCAAACACATTTTTATAACCATAACTTAGTTCTGTCATTTTGATTTTTCCTTTTCCATGTTGGTTAGAAGGTTCAAAATATTCTAATGTAACAAAATTGCCATCTACAAATGGAACAATAAAATCACCACTTTTACGATTGCTTTCTTCATTGAAAGCACCATAAACTCTGTTCATATTATCATAAACATAAAATTTTGAGCCTTGTGGAATATTAAATTCTCCAAAAAAAGGTTGCAAAGAAAAAGCACCCGCAGAATGAACTTTTAATCTCCAAACTCTATCACCATTGGGTAATTCACGCCATTCACCTGAATTTTGCAAATCAAAATCTACTTGCAAATGTTTTGCAAAATAATCTGTTCCAATGCCGTTTTTCATATCTTCCTCTACTTTTTTCATATCCAAAGGAGGAACTATTGTCGTTTCTAATAATTGACTTTTTGCAATTACTTTTTCAAAATAAGGCGAAAAACTCAAAGGAGGAGTTTTTTCAGTATTTTGACTTTTTGCTTCAAAGGATACACCCAAAGCCATCAAGCCCGCCAAAACACACGAATGATAAAATTTTCTAATCATAATATAAATTGTTATTATTTTTTAATGAAAATACCACAAATTAATACATTAAATACACAACTAATCTGTCTGTATCTTCGTTGCAAAGTTACAAAATATTTTATTATTATATCAAAAAATATATAAAAAAATAGTTATATATCTCTAAAAACAAAGAATGTTTTGGATTTATTATCAAAAATTGAGAATATGTCTAAAAATACAAAAAAGTATGATTACTTCCTGCTTTTTTTGATAAATAAAAAAGATTTTTTTAGCATTTATCAATAACCACCAAAATATTTTAAATTCACATATACTTTTCAAATATTGTTTGGACTTTTTTTGTAAAACAAAATTATTTATCAAAATAAAAAACAATAGAAAAACAATAAAATATTTTACAAATACATACATTTTTTTTTCTTTTAAAATAATATCAAAAGTTTTTTGCTATTCTAAAAAACAAAACTTAATTTTGTAAAATTTTTAAAAAATTGAATAAATAATATGGCTGAAAAATATGATTTAATTGTCATTGGAAGCGGACCTGGTGGATATGTAGCAGCTATCCGCGCCTCACAATTAGGACTTAAAACCGCAGTAGTTGAAAAAGAAGAATTAGGTGGAATTTGCTTGAATTGGGGCTGTATTCCCACAAAAGCATTGCTCAAAAGTGCGCAAGTTTTTGAATATATACAACACACAAAAGATTATGGAATAGAAGTCGAAGCACCCGTAGCAAACTTTGACGCAATGGTAAAAAGAAGCCGAGATGTTGCCAACGGAATGAGTAAAGGTATCAATTTTTTATTCAAAAAAAATAAAATTGATGTCATTTATGGACACGGAAAACTCGCTCAAAACAAACAAGTCGAAGTTACAGATAGCGAAGGTAAAAAAACTTTGTATGCTGCTAATAATATTGTTTTAGCCACAGGAGGGCGTGCAAGAGAACTTCCTGCACTCAAAATTGATAATCATAAAATTATTGGATATAGAAAAGCAATGGTGTTAGAAAAACAACCAGAATCTATGGTCATTGTTGGTTCAGGGGCTATTGGCGTTGAGTTTGCTTATTTTTATAATTCTATCGGTACAAAAGTTACAATTGTAGAGTTTATGCCAAATATCGTTCCCGTAGAAGACGAAGAGATTTCTAAGCAGTTAGAAAAATCATACAAAAAAGCAGGAATGACAATTATGACCAATTCTGAAGTTTTGGCGGTTGATACTTCCAAAGAAAAATGTGAAGTAAAAATAAAAACTTCTACAGGCGAACAAACTTTGATTTGTGATGTGGTACTTTCTGCCGTAGGTGTAACGACCAACTTGGAAGGCATCGGTTTGGAAGATGTAGGCGTTGCCACAGACAAAGGCAAGATTTTAGTAGATCAGTTTTACAAAACAAATATTCCAAATGTGTATGCCATTGGCGATATTACCTCAGGACCTGCATTGGCACACGTAGCCTCTGCTGAGGGAATTATTTGTGTAGAAAAAATTGCAGGACATCATCCGCAACCTTTGGATTATGGAAATATTCCGGGCTGTACATATTGCCAACCCGAAATTGCTTCTGTTGGTTTGACAGAAAAAAAAGCAAAAGAATTAGGATATGAAATCAAAGTTGGTAAATTTCCTTTTTCTGCCTCTGGAAAAGCAAGTGCATCAGGCACAAAAGATGGTTTTGTCAAAGTAATTTTTGATGCAAAATATGGCGAATGGTTAGGAGCGCACATGATAGGTGCAAACGTTACCGAAATGATTGCTGAAGTAGTAGTTGCTCGAAAATTAGAAACAACAGGACAAGAAATTATCAAATCTGTTCACCCACACCCAACGATGTCAGAAGCAATTATGGAAGCGGCGGCGGCGGCGTATGGGGAGGTAATTCATTTGTAGGACAAAGTGATAATTTTTGATAGATTTAAGTAAGTTTTAGGTTATTTCTTTTGATTTGAGAAGTATCAAAACAATCTTTTATATCAATTTTTCTTAAATTTATATTCAATACAAAGTACTTTTTGAAAGAAATAAGTTTGTATTGGATATAAATTTCGTGTTTTTAAAATAAAATAATGTTTGAAAAAAAACTATAAATTTTTTTTTTTTCAAAACTAAAAATGTTACATCAAAATCAAAAAATTATAAAAAATAGTTTAAAAAAAATATGCTCGAATTATTAGGTAATTTTATTATCAGTGCTGAGGATTTTATTGGCGGTTATCCTTTATTAATTTTATTAGTAGGAGGTGGAATTTATTTTACCATTTATTCAAAATTAATTCCCTTATTTTATTTTAAACACGCTATTCAGGTTTTGGGTGGAAAATATGACAAAACAGACCAAGCCAAAGGAGAAATTAGCCGTTTTGAAGCCTTAGCAAGTTCTTTAGCCGCCACAGTCGGTATGGGAAATATAAGCGGAGTGGCTTTAGCCATTACCACAGGTGGTCCTGGTGCGTTATTTTGGATGTGGATAAGTGCAATGGTTGGTATGTCCACACAATTTTTTACGTGTAGTTTGGCAGTAATGTACCGAAAAGAAGATAGTTTAGGGCAATTACAAGGCGGTCCGATGTATGTCATTACTGAAGGTTTAGGAAAAAAATGGTATTTTTTGGCGGTATTTTTTTGCATTGTAGGTTTGGGAGGTTCGTTGCCTTTGTATCAAGCCAACCAACTGACAGAAGTTTTGAGGGGAATGGTTTTTGTGCCAAATAATTGGGTTGATGCCAAAAATCATTTTCAAGCCGATTTAATTATGGGTATGGTATTGGCTTTGATGACTTCGTTTGTGATTTTTGGAGGTATCAAACGCATTGCAAAAATGGCTACTTCTTTGGTACCTTTGATGGTTATTTTATATGTTGTTTGCGTTATTACGATTGTTTTGATGAATTTTCAAAAAATTCCTGCTTGTATTATGCTTATTTTCCATGATGCTTTTACAGGGCAGGCGGTTGCAGGAGGAGTGATGGGTAGTGTAATGGTAATAGGAGTGAGGCGTGCCGCGTTTTCCAATGAAGCAGGCATAGGTACTACACCTATGATGTACGGAGCAACTAAAAGCAAAGAGCCAATCAGAGAAGGAATGGCAAGTATGATGAATCCGTTTGTGGATACAATTGTGGTGTGTAGTATGACTGCGTTAGCGATTTTAATGACTGATACTTGGATAAACGCGAGCAAAAACGAAGCCATTGTAACTACTGCAAAAGCATTTCAGACCTTGCCTTATGTTGGTGTACCGATTTTGATTATGTGTGTTATCATTTTTGCGACTACTACTTTATTTTCTTATTCTTATTATGGAACAAAATGTGTTGCGTTTTTATTTGGAGCGAAATATGGAAATTATTACAATTATTTTTATATTGTTTCGATTGTAATTGGGGCAGTAGTTTCTGTAAAAGTGGCAGTCAGTACAATTGGTATTATGTATGCTTTAATGGCGATTCCGACTATGTTTTCCGCCATTTATTTATCCCCCAAAGTAATGCAAGAAACCAAAAAATATATAGAAAAATACAAATTATAAACATAAAAAAATATTAAATTTATACCATTGAAAATCTTATTTTTACATCCCTATCCTGCGGGTGAAGCGCCTTCACAAAGATTTAGATTTGAGCAATATTTACATTTTTTGGAACAAAATGGACATATTATTCATAGACAATCTTTTTTAGATGAAAAAACTTGGCAAATTTTATATCAAAAAGGATATAAATTTAAAAAAATATTTGGTATTTTAATAGGTTTTTTAAGAAGAATTAAAATATTATTTGGTATAAAAAAATATGATTATGTATTTATTCATAGAGAGGCTACACCTTTGGGGTATCCTTTTGTAGAATATTTGATAACAAAATTTTGGAAAAAGAAAATTATTTTTGATTTTGATGATGCTATTTGGTTAGAAAATACTTCACAAGAAAATAAATTAGTTTCACGATTAAAATTTCACCAAAAAACAAACCTAATTTGTAAATGGGCATATAAAATCAGTGCAGGAAATCAATATTTAGTCGATTATGCCAAACAATTTAACCAAAATGTTGTTTTAAACCCGACTACAATTGACACCCAAAATTTACATAATACTGATTTATATTCTGTGAAAAAAGATAAAATTTTTACTATTGGCTGGACAGGAACACACTCAACTTTATTTTATTTAGATTTTTTGTGGGATATTTTAAAAGAATTAGAACAAAAATATACTTTTAGAATGATTGTTATTGCTAATCAAAAGCCTGATATTGACCTCAAATCCTTACAATTTATTAATTGGAACAAAAAAACAGAAATCGAAGATTTACTAAAAATGGATATTGGTTTGATGCCTTTGACAGATGACAAATGGGCAAATGGAAAGTGTGGATTTAAGGCTTTACAATATATGTCTTTGGGAATACCGACCATTGCTTCGCCTGTGGGCGTAAATGTTGATATTATCCAACACAACGAAAATGGTTTTTTATGTGCTACCAAGCAAGAATGGAAAGATATTTTAATAATGTTTTTAGAAAAAAAAATTATATATGAACAAATTGTTTCTAAAACTAAACAAACAATTGTACAAAAATATTCTGTTTTGTCAAATAAAACAACATTTGAAGGTTTATTTTTTTGAGAGAATGGGAGGGAGGCGTTACTTGAAATATTATTATAAAAAAAAATTACAAAAAAAACGTTCTCATATTTCTTTTATAGATTGTCTAAATAAGCTTTTTAGTTACAAGAATAGAAATTTTTTAAATAGAATTTAATTTTTTTTTCTTTTTTTCAAAAAAAAGTAATATATTTGCAATATATTATTATTAATTTTTTTAAATATTTATATTATGATCGCAATCAAAGAATTTCATATTCAAAACTTTAAATCGTTTAAAGATGTAAAGATTTTTTTTAATCCTACTTTAAATGTATTCACAGGGGTAAATAATGCAGGAAAAACCAATATGTTAGAAGCTTTATCGTTATGGAATAAAATTTTTAATAAATCTATTTCTAAAGCAGGACGACTCGTTAGAGATAAAAATGACAAAATCAGATATAATAAAGAAGATTATGTCATGGGAATTACAACCAATCGCTATTTTGATTTTCAGAGCATAATAGATACTGTTAGAAGTCCCAATCCAGAAGATATATTTTATGGTGCGGACACAAAAGAATTCATTATACTTTCTGTTACTTTTTCTAAAAAAGAAGAAGGAGAAATAACAATTCCTTTCACTATCAAATCGGCAGCAGGAAATTATTATTATATAACCTTGGGCTACTCGGATAAAAATGATTTCTTTGATACTTTTGACTTTCAACAATTCAATCGTTTTTTTACAGAATTTCCAAGTCCTTTAGGATTTTACTATGCATCACCTGTCGCGTCTATAAGGGCAAGAGAAGAGTTTGTAACTCTACCAAAATTATCAGATGCTGTCATTAAAAGAACATCTTCATCTTATATTAGAAATAGGTTACATCAATTATATCGTAATTATAATAATACTGAGGCGTTTCAACAATTTAAGTCAAACTTAAATTATATTCTCAATAACAACAATAATGTATTTGATTTTGAAGTAGTAGGAGATATTAATAAAGATATAAGAACAGTCGTTAATATCAAAAATCAAAAAGAGAATATTTATAGAGATATATCAGTCTTTGGAAGTGGAACGCTACAAATCATAGAAATTTTATTAAATCTTTTTGAGCCATCTACAAATTTGAATATTATTTTACTTGATGAGCCTGATAGCCATATTCATAGAGATATACAAAAAAGATTGATAGAAACTTTGGTTAGATTTGCTAAAAATCAACAAATCTTTATTACAACTCATAATGAAGCTTTAATCAGAGAAACACTACCAGAAAACCTCTTTCATTTAGAACAAAAATCAGAAGCAATATATAATCCAATTGGTAATCAGGCTTTGATAAAAGTTAATCCAGGTTTCTCAGGAATTTATCCGTCATCTATCAATTCTGTGATTACTGCTCTATCAGGAAATACTAGTGCTTTAGACTTTATCAACGCTATCGAAGCAGATGTAATTGTTTTTGTGGAAGGGCAAGATGATGCAAAATCTTTTGACATTTTATTGAAACAACAGATTTTAAATAAAAAAAAATATGTATTTTGGGTTTTAGGTGGAGTTAATGAGGTATTTGAAAATATCAAATCTTATAAACAAATCTTTTCTACTATTAAAAATGAAAAGACACTTTGGGAAAAATCTGTTTTGATAATGGATAGAGATTTTTTGGCTGACGAATATGTTGAAAAAATAGAACAAGTTTTTATTGAAAATAAAAAATTAGGTATAAAAACAAAAATATGGAATTCATACACTTTTGAATCTACTTTATTTTTAGACCTGGAATTATTAGCTAAATTATTGGTAAAATGGATAAAAAAATATTATCAAAAAGAATATAATTCACAAGACATTTTACCAAAACTTATTGATAATTATCAAAAGTTTGGAGAAAAATTGAAAAAATCAGGATACAATAATAAGGACTTTGAAGACATGGGGCATCGATATAAAGATTATAAACAGAAATTAAAAAATATTTTTAATAGTGAAGTGATACCTAAAAATGACCTACAAATTGCAACATTGGTAAGAACGCACGTGACAAATAGCCTAAACGAAGAAAAATTATATAAATTGATGAAAAAAGAAGATGTATCTGATATTATCAATGGCACTTTAGAAGAATATAATATCAACTTCAATATTAAAAATGATTTTATAAACTTAATTAATTCTGTTGATAAGTCAGTATGGCAACAAGAATGGAATTTTTTGAACGGAATTTAATTTTTTTTTCTTTTTTTCAAAAAAAAGTAATATATTTGCAAAGATTTATATATAGTTATTATGACTCTCTTTGAAACTTTTACATATAATGGATAAATATTCTTATATCTCAAATGCACACAGTGCTTATATTGACGAATTGTATCAAAATTATCAACAAAACCCTGAAAGTGTTGATGCAACTTGGCAAAAATTTTTTGAAGGCTTTGACTTTCATAAATCTTTCAATGGTGAAACCCAAAATGGACAATCTAATCCAACTTCTAATGGAAAAGTAAATCCTATTGGAGTGGCAGGAACTGAACAATTCGAAGAAATAAAAGTTCGAAATTTGATTCAGGCTTATAGAAGTCGTGGACATTTATTGGCAAAGACAAATCCAATCAGAGAAAGAAAAGATAGAATCGCGATGTTAAACCTCGATTTTTTTGGTTTGACAGAAGCAGATATGAACAAAACTTATCAATCTGGTATTTCTCTTTTTCAACGCCCCGCTACACTAAAAGAAATTTTAGAAAGAGCAAAATATATTTATACAAATAAAATCGGTTTTGAATATATGTATATTCGTGAACCTGATATTATCACTTGGTTCAAAACCAAAATTGAAAGCAAAGACATTACTTTTGTGCCTTCAAAACAAGAACAAGACAGAATTTTATCTAAATTGAACGAAGCCGTTGCTTTTGAAAATTTTTTACATACAAAATATGTCGGTAAAAAACGTTTTTCGTTGGAAGGTGGAGAAACAACTATTCCTGCTTTGGATACTATTATTTCTGCCAGTGCAGATTTAGGAACAGAAGAAGTCGTGATTGGAATGGCACACAGAGGTAGATTAAATGTTTTGGCAAATATTATGCGTAAAACTTACGAAGATATTTTCAATGAATTTGAAGAAACACTACCCAAAATAGGAGAGGAGCAAATGACAGGTGATGGTGATGTGAAATACCACATGGGATATTCGAATCAAGCCACAACTATCAATGGAAAAACCGTTACTTTGCACTTGATGCCCAATCCATCACATTTGGAAACGGTCAATGCAGTAGTCGAAGGATATGTAAGAGCAAATATTGATACAGTTTATAATGGTAATGTAGATAAAATTTTACCTATTTTGATACATGGAGATGCTGCTGTCGCAGGACAAGGCATTGGATATGAGTTGATTCAGATGTCAAAATTAGCAGGATATGCCACAGGTGGTACGATTCATTTTGTCATCAACAATCAAGTTGGTTTTACTACTGATTTTGAAGATGCGAGGTCAAGTATTTATTGCACTGATTTGGCAAAAGTTACAGATTCGCCTGTGTTGCACGTGAACGGAGATGACCCTGAAGCAGTGATTTATTGTTGTAAATTAGCTGCGGAATTTAGAACAAAATTCAACAGAGATATTTTTATTGATATGGTTTGTTATCGTAAACACGGACACAACGAAAGTGATGAGCCACGTTTTACACAACCAAAAATGTATAGTGTTATCTCAAAACACCCATCACCAAGAGAAGTATATGCTCAAATTTTGACAGAAAGAGGAGAAGCAGGGGCAGATATGGCAAAACAAATGGAAACTGATTTTAAACAAATGTTACAAGACCGATTGAATATGGTCAAACAAAAATCGGTTGATTATGTCATTCAAAAATTTGAACAAGAATGGAACAAAGTACGTTTTTCAAAACCAGAAGATTTTGACCATTCTCCAAAAACAGGTATTTCTCAGGCTGATATTGATAATATTGGTAAAGCAATAACAACAATTCCTGCCAATTTTAATGTTTTAAAACAAATCTCAAAAATTCTTGAAGATAGAAAAAGAATGTTTTTTGAAGATAAAAAATTAGATTGGGGAGCCGCAGAATTATTGGCTTATGGCTCAATTTTGAACGAAGGAAAAGTAGTGAGAATGACAGGGCAAGATGTTTGGAGAGGAACTTTCTCGCATAGGCACGCTGTTTTGAGAGATGCTGAAACCAATGAAGCCTATTGTCCACTCAAAAATATACACGAAAAACAAGGACAATTCAATATTTATAATTCGCTTTTGTCTGAATATGCAGTATTAGGTTTTGAATTTGGTTATGGAATGGCTGACCCAAATGCTTTGGTAATTTGGGAAGCACAATTTGGAGATTTTGGAAACGGAGCGCAAATTATGATTGACCAGTTTTTATGCTCTACTGAAAGCAAGTGGGCAAAAATGAATGGTTTGGTAATGTTGCTCCCACACGGATACGAAGGACAAGGACCTGAACATTCTAATGCAAGACCTGAAAGGTTTTTGCAACTTTCTGCTGAATACAATATGATTATTTTGAATTTGACAACAGCCGCCAATATTTTTCACGCATTACGCAGACAATTAGCGTGGGAATTTAGAAAACCGATGGTTTTGATGTCGCCAAAATCTTTATTGAAAGATTCAAAAGTGGCTTCACCTATCGAGGAATTTTTAGAAGGCTCATCTTTTCAAGAATATTATCCTGATAATTATGCTGATGCTAAAAAAACATCAAAACTAATTTTCTGCACAGGGAAAATTTATTTTGATTTGTTAAAAAAACAACAAGATGATAAACGTGATGATGTTGCGATTGTAAGAATTGAACAATTACACCCTTTTCCTGCAAAATCGGTTCATCAACAAATGGCAAAATATCCGAAAGCAAAAGCATATTGGGTGCAAGAAGAACCTTTGAATATGGGTTATTGGAGTTTTATTCAACGTGTTTATACGTATGATAAAATTATTCCGATTGGCAGAAAAGAAAGTGCTTCGCCTGCGACTGGCTATTCGAAACTACACGCAAAAGAACAAGATGCGATTGTGAATAAAGCATTTGAATAATATCAAAAAAAATTAAAAAAAGCCTCTCTATTTTTTTTAGAGAGGCTTTTTTTTACTTTTTTTTCAAAAAAAAATACAATAAAAAATGCGTTTTTTATTCCAAAAAAATAGGTTTTTTAAATAAAAATAACTAAATTTGCACAAAAGTTATTGGTAATAAAAAAGTATAAATAAATCAAAAATTTAGATTCTCCTAACTTTTTTCACACCTCTAATAACATCAGAAAAATTATGAAAATAAAACAAATAATCTTACAAAATTATAAAAAATTTGTTCAAGAAAAAAAAATTTCTTTTGTAGATAGTG
>RDXZ01000240.1 GCA_004293265.1 Bacteroidota bacterium
ATAATTTTTAGATACCACTCCTACGGAGTTAAACAACATATTTTCATTTTTTTCTACAAAGATATTACCCCGCTGGGGTAAATTGACCTAAATAATTACAAAAAATATAACTTTTTTGAATTATTGTTATCTCAAACTCATGTTAATCAATGATTTATAATCAAAAAGTAATTTTAAAATATCTTAAAATTACTTTTTGATGTCTATATTTCAGAAATAAATATCAATTTTAATTTTTTACACTTCCCAAACCTCAATCGGTTTTACAAAACCTGCGGCGTTTTTGTGTCCACCACCACCAAATTGCATAGCAATTTTAGCCACATCAAATTCACCAATAGACCTCAAACTAAAATTTCTTTGATTGGCTACATCAAAATATACGACAGAAAAAGGAGTTTTTGGATATTGTTTGCATAATTGATTGCCAATTTCACTTTGTAAAACCGCACTATTGACAAGCATTACTTCATAACTTGCGATTTTTGCCAAGCGAGCATTTTTACATAACTTATCCACCATTTGTGTTTGATATTTTATCAAAACATTTCCTTCTTTGATTAAATCTTCGACTATAAATTTATCCCATAACACAAAGTCCATTGGATAAGCACGCAAAGCCGCAGAAAATTCTTTTGATTGCGGTAAATTAAATTGCCACAAATCTTTGTCTTGAACATATTGTAAAAAAAGTGGTGCTTCGCTTTGATGCACATATTCCCAAGTCAAAACTGCACCGCTTTTTTTCATATCAAAAATTGCTTTTACGTTTGAATGTTTTTGATAATCAAAGTTTTCCATATTTTCTACGGCACTTTGATGGTGGTCGATTATCAAAATTTCTTTCATTTTTGTTGCTAAATCAGCCATTATCTCGTGAGAATAACAAAAATCTACGAGCCAAACTATGCTATCATTTTCAATATTTGGTAGTGGAAAACTATGTTGAACGGCGATATAAATGATATTATTGTGTTTTTCTTTCTTCCAAATGCTATAAGCTGCCCCAAAACCATCAGGGCATTGTGCGTGATAAAGAATGTATTTTTTCATATCTATAAAACATATTTTTGTTATTTTTCATTCCAATTTGTGTTAAAAAAATAAATTTTTAACACAAAAAATAAAAAAAGCAATTGTTTTCTCAAAAAAATATATATCTTTGAAACAAAATCGTTGTTTAGTAACTATTTAGGTATAGTGATAAAATTATTATTTTGAACTTCGTGCAAGCGTGGACGCTTGCACGAGATATTAACTGGTGCAAGCGTCCACGCTTGCA
>RDXZ01000224.1 GCA_004293265.1 Bacteroidota bacterium
TGATAAATTGCAGTTTATATTTTTAGAGATGCCACATTTCACAAAAAATATCAAAGATTTAAAAAATCATTATGAAAAGTGGTTATATCTTTTAAAAAATTTGCCAAAATTAGACAAGATTCCCCAAGAATTTAAAGAAAAAATATTTATGAAAGTATTTGAAAAATCAGACACAAGTTTCTATTCCGACGAAGAATTAAGTGCTTATCAAAGTAGTCTAAAAACCTATACAGACTATCAAAATACAATTGATACGGCGTTTATGGAGGGAGAAATGAAGGGGGAAATCAAAGGAGAAATGAAAAATAAAGAAAATGTAACGATTAATGCTTTGAAAAAAGGTTTTGACTATGAAACAATACAAGATTTAACAGGTTTATCTTTCGAAGAAATAGAAAAAATCAAAAATAAATACAACCTTTAAAACCCTCACTCCTTTATTTTACGCCATATATTATTGAAAAAATACAAAAAAAATATCAATAATTAACTTTTAATAGGTATTTATATTGGTAAAATACAACTTTTTATTATTACATAATATAAAAAATAATTCTTTTTTTCGTGTAAAAATTTAAAAAGGCACTCTATTTATCGTATTTACACTATTTTTAAAATCTGTACTAAACTATTATGTATAATTCAGGAAGTTAGGGTTTAAAATAATATTTATTTATAATCAATTGATTTTCAATTTTTTATAAATAAAAATTATCCTAAATTCACGTACTTTTTATAAAAAAATATATTTTAAAAACAAAATTGCGTTAAATATAGTTAAATATTAGTATTATATTCTAATTTTGTTTTACTTTGCATCACAAAATTAGAATAATAATTCTTTAATATTTTTTTTATATAATTATGAAAAATAATCATTTACATCAAACACAAAAAAACAATTTTATGTTTTTGGCGTTTGTATTCGTTTTCGTTATGTTGTCTGCATTAATTTCTCATTCGTACAAAAAAAATACAAATTTGAAAGAGCAAGCCACAAAAGAAGCAATCAAAAAAACAGAAAAAGTTATAATGAGTTAAAATATCGTGTTTTTATTCTTAATTAGTGCATTTATTCAAATAGTGTTTTGGATAGCTATTTTTTTTGTGTTCATACTCAAAAAAAATAAATCAAAAAAAAACCTACAAAAAAAAGATTTTTTGCCTTTGAGTGTGGTTATTTGCGCGCACAACGAGGCTCATAATTTGGCTAACTTTTTACCTCAAATTTTACTTCAAAAATATCCAACTTTTGAAGTTATTGTTGTAGATGATCGTTCTGATGATAACTCAAGTACGATTTTAAAAAATTTACAAAAAAATCATACACATCTAAAAATCGTTGTGATTTCTAAAACTCCTGAAAATATTAACCCAAAAAAATATGCCTTGTCAGAAGGAATAAAAAATTCTTTGTATGATACCTTAATTTTGACTGATGCCGATTGTTTTCCTGCGAGCGAAAATTGGTTATGGGAAATAAGTCCAAAAATATTTGATAAACATCAAGTTGGGCTTGGCGTTTCGCTTTATCAAAAAGAAAAAAGTTTTTTAAATCAATTTATACAATACGAAACTCTTTTTACAGCCATTCAATATATTGGCTTTGCTTTATTGGGCAAAGTTTATATGGGAGTAGGTAGAAATTTGGTCTATTCAAAAAAATTATTCGAACAAAAAAAAGGTTTTGATAAAATCGCAACCATTACGGGCGGTGATGATGACTTACTGATAGGAAAAATTGCAAACAAAAATAATACCTATATTTGTTTATCTCCTCATTCGTTTACTTATTCAGTTCCAAAAAAAACTTGGTCAGAATGGTATCAACAAAAAAAAAGACATTTGTCTGTGGGTGTATATTATCGTTTAGAGATTAAAATTTTGTTAATTTTATTACAATTTTCTAATATTTTCTTTTGGTGGATAGGATTTTTTTTGATTTTTTCAAATTTTTTTTTAATTTTGAGTGTATTTTTTGTAAAAATTACATTAAATTGGTTTATCTTTGCTGTCATAAATCGTAAATATTTTAATTCAACTAATTTTTACTTATTACCTTTATTTGATTTTTTGTTTACAATTTATTTTATTGTTGTTGGTCTAATGACTTTTTTTACCAAAAAAATTCGATGGAAGAGTTAAATTTACCAGAAGAGAAAGAAAAATTTTCTGAAAAAGCTTTGAAAGATTTTGATTTAATTGATGCCGCTTTTAATTATAATAATCAAAAAGCTTACGCTGAACTAATGGAACGTTATCGAAAGCCTTTGTATCATACTATTTTAAAAATGGTAAAAAATACAGATGATGCCGAAGATTTGACCATAGAAGCGTTTGCTAAGGCTTTTCGTGGCTTACATAAGTTCAAAAAAGAATATACTTTTAGTACGTGGCTTTTTAGAATTGGCACTAACAATTGCATTGATTTTATTCGCAAGAAAAAATTAGATACAATGAGTATGAGTGCCGCTTTTAAAGATGAAAGTGGTGAAGAAGTAAGATTGGATTTGGCAGACACAAGTTTAGACCCACAAGAAGAGGCTATTAAATCTCAAAAAATAGAATGGATGCAAATGATTGTCAATAAATTACCAATTAAATATCAAAAACTTATCGATTTTCGTTACTTCCAAGAACTATCTTATGAAGAAATTTCTGAAAAAATTGAAATTCCGTTGGGAACAGTCAAAGCACAATTACATCGTGCCAAAGAACTTTTGTACGATTTAATCAAAGAAAGAAAAGATTTTATATAAAAAAAAAACTACACTTTATCTAAATAATAAACATCAAAAATATGAAAAAAATATTTTTACTGAGTTTTGTACTTATAATTAGTTTTTCAAATGGGTATGCCCAAGTCGCTGATTCTATTAGAATTAAAGCACTCACTGATTCGATGTCAAAGTTATATGCACGTTATTTTGAATTAGAAAAAGCCGCCCGAAAAATAAATAATATCGAAGGAAAAATAAACAACCTCGATAATCTTACTCAAAGTAATTCTGAAAGATTGAACGGAATTAGTGAAGAAGATAAAACAACCAGAAAAACACAATACGCAAGCAATAAAGGCGGACTTTTAGCCTCTGCCAAGTTTATTGAGGCGGCTTCACGCTCTTTGGGTGCTTTCGAACTTTCTGGCGGATTTATGCAATATTCTAATTTTATTACCGCTTTGAACAATCCAACCAACGAAGATTTAGGTTTTAATCTTACCAAAGAAGTTACCAGAATCGTTGATGACAAAATACTGAAAGGAAAAGCAGGAAGGCGTGTCGGTGGTAGATTTAGAGATATGATTTCAAAAGTTATCAATAATCCAATTGTAGGCGTAGTTGGAAAAACTTTGATGTCTGTAACGCCCGGCGTAAGTTCTTTGACTTCTGTGTTCAATATGGTCAATAATTTTGCAGTTACTAACGAAGACGTAAACCTTGATGCCATCAAAGATTTTACAACAGAAATGCAAAAATATGTAATGCACTATGAAAATTTAGGAAAAGCAGGACGTGAATTAGACCAAAACTTAAATGGCTTGAAAGTAAAAACAATGTCTTTGCGTGCTTTGGTAACAAATTTTGTGCGTGAAAATGTAGCAGATTTATACGGAGAAAATAATATTCCTAATTTGGATAAAATGCCTTTGAACGAAATGATTAATAAATATTTTAATTTTGCTTCCGTTTTGCAACATATTACTCAATTAGAAACTGAAACCAAAATGAACCACAATGTATTACTGACAAAAGTTCGTTTTCCGTATGCAATACGTACACGCGTGGCGTTTGTGATGGAAGAAATTGAAAAAACTTATACAGAACAATTGGTAACTTTCAAAAGTTATAACGATAATATTTCTGAAATTATGACAAACGCTACTTCTATCAGCAATGATGCCACAAAAATAAAAACAAAATTGGCTGATTTAGAAAACAATTATCGTGAATTAATTCGTTTGTATAATGATAATGTGCAGTTAGAAAATGTGAGAGATGCACGCAAAAACGTACCAAGATAAATTTAATTGATAGATTTATTTCGTGCAAGCGTAATACACTTGCACGAAATTTTTTTTTATTGAATACTAAATAGTTCAAATAAATAACCTTTTCTTAGCATAAAATAGTTTTAAACTGCCACCTGTGCCTTTATTCCTGCGTGAGAAATATAATTTTCTAAAATAATATCATCAAAAGTAAAATCAAAAATATTTTTAATTTTTTGATTTAGTTTTAAAGTCGGCAACTCAAAAGGTTCTCTGGTTATTTGTAACTGAACTTGCTCAAAATGATTGTTATAAATATGTGTATCAACGGTGCTTAAAACTAATTCCCCTACACCCAAATCACAAACTTGTGCTATCATTTGCGTCAAAAGTGCATAAGAAGCGATATTAAAAGGCATTCCTAAAAAACAATCTACACTTCTCATCAACAAATGGCAAGATATTTTTTGGTCATAAACACCAAATTGAAACATCAAATGACAAGGTGGTAGCTTCATTTTTGAAATTTCGCCCACATTCCACGCACTCACAATGTGCCTGCGTGAGTCTGGATTTTTTTTGATTTGTTCGATAACTTCTGAAATTTGGTCAATAGATTTTCCGTCATTTGTCTGCCAATTTCTCCATTGTTTTCCATATACATCGCCTAACTCTCCGTTTTCGTCAGCCCATTCATTCCAAATAGTAATATTATTTTCTGTTAAAAATTTGATGTTTGTATCGCCTCTCAAAAACCATAATAATTCATAAACGATTGACTTCCAATGTACTTTTTTAGTTGTCAATAATGGAAAACCTTTGTTTAAATCGTGTCGCATTTGGTATCCAAAAATACTTTTTGTACCGATTCCAGTTCGGTCATTTTTTTGGTATCCATTTTCTAAAATATTTTTTAATAATTGTAAATAATCTTTTTCCATTTTTTTTATTTTTTTGTGGTATTTTAAACGAAATTAATGTTTTTTTTGTCAATTTGTGGTATTCGTTTTTGATTTATATTTGTTTTATATACATATCGGAAAGTAGTTTTGGAATAAACCTTGTCATTCCGACTGAAAGGAGGAATCTTATTTTTCGTTTACAGATAGTCATTTAAAAGTAAGATTTTTCGCTTTGCTCAAAATGACAAATC
>RDXZ01000225.1 GCA_004293265.1 Bacteroidota bacterium
TTGGTATATCGAAAAGTGCAGTAAAATCTAAATTTATTTTACGATTTTAGTTCTGCACTTTTCGACTACCAACAACTTTTATTTATTCAACATCTTTTTACTTTGCACAAAGATAGAAATTTATTTTTGAAAATATAAATTAACGAAAAAAAATAACGTATTTATATACTAACACATAAACGCTGAGTTGTCGGTGGTCGAAAAGTGCAGAAATGAAATATTTACAAAAAAAATAAATTTTACTGCACTTTTCGACACACCGACAACGGCGGAAACGAAAAAAAAATGATATTTATATACTAACACATAAACACTTACAACGGCGGAAATAAACACAATAAAAATACCAATTTTTTAAATCTTTTTTTGTAATAAATACCTTTTTTTTATACTTATTAACCAAAGATTATGAATAAAAATTGATTATGAATCTCAAAGAAAATATCAAAGAAGGATTAAGGTCAGTCAAAAGCAATATGTTGAGGTCAGTTTTGACTGCGTTGATTATTGCCATTGGCATTATGGCTTTGGTCGGAATTTTAACGGCAATAGATAGTATGCAAGCCTCTTTGAATAGCAGTTTTGCAGAATTTGGGGCTAATTCTTTCGAGATACAAGTACCACAACCACAGATGCGAGGAGGCTTTGGCGGACCTCGTAGGCAAGAAAAATCCTATCCTGCTATCACATTCAGACAAGCCAAAATGTACGAAAATAATCTTGATTTTGATGCAAAAGTAAGCATTAGCACCATTGTCAGTGGTACGATGGAGGTCAAAAGTGGTTCAAAAAAAACAAATCCTAATGTAATGGTTATTGGTGGCAGTGAAAATTATTTATCTAATAAATTTTTAGACTTAGCAGAAGGACGTAATTTTTCAAATATTGAGCAAGAAAGAGGAATTTATAGTGTAATTTTAGGATATGAAATTGCAGAAAAATTATTTGATAAAAAATCACCTGTAAACGAATTTATAAGTATGCAAGGGGGTAAATATTTGGTAGTGGGAGTATTGAAAAAAGAAGGAAGCTCAAGAGGAGAGCAAGGTGGTGACCGCTCTGTGATTATTCCTTTGGAAAGAGCCAGAATTTTGATGACCAATAAAAAACCAACTTTTAATATCTCGACAGTTTTGAATAATACTTTAGATTCGCAAGAAGCAATGGGTGAAGCAACACTTTTGATGCGTCAAGTTAGACAAGATAAAATAGGACAACCTAATTCTTTTGAGATTTCGAGCAGTGAATCTCTGGTCGAAAGACTCAATAATATTACAGGTTATCTAAAATTTGGTGGATATATTGTTGGTTTTATTACACTTTTGGGTGCGTCTATTGGTTTGATGAATATTATGATGGTTTCGGTAACAGAACGTACAAGAGAAATTGGAGTAAGAAAAGCCTTAGGTGCTACTCCAGGGCGCATCAGACAACAATTTTTGATTGAAGCAATTGTGATTTGTCAAATTGGAGGTATTGTGGGCATGATTTTAGGAATTATTATGGGAAATCTAATTGCTATTTCTATTAATGTAGGTACTTTTGTTATTCCTTGGCTTTGGATGATCATAGCATTTACGGTTTGTATTTTTGTAGGCGTAATCTCAGGTTTTTATCCTGCTTATAAAGCTTCTAAACTTGACCCAATTGATGCTTTGAGATTTGAATAATAAAAAAAATCGTAACTATTTAGGTAATTATTATTTTGAACTTCGTGCAAGCGTGGACGCTTGCACGAGATATTAATTGGTGCAAGCGTCCACGCTTGTACCAAAATAACCTAAATAGTTACAAAAAATCATTCTTTTTTCCACCAATTAGACAAACTCCAAAAAAATAAAAGTAGGCTCGCAATCATATAACAATAACTTGTGAGCCAAGGAAGTCCCCAAAGTTTTGGCATTGTAAGTGCCAACGGAGAAAGTAAAAATAAAGTACCACTTAAAATCAAAATACTTGCTAATAACATTCTGGATAATCTCTGTGAACCTCTTTTGATTTGATGAGGCAGAGATTCAAAATCTTTTAGCGTATAATTTATATTTAATTTTCCGTTTCTTAATTGTTTGAATATATTTTTTATCTCCGCAGGAAACATATACACCAAAGATAAAACCTCTGAAGCAGAGTAAAATAATTCATTCCGTTGATTTTGAAAAGAAAATTGTTCGGCTAATAATTTGATACCATAAGGACGCACAAAATCTAAAGTCTGAAAATTTGGGTGCAAAACTTTACCAATTCCCTCTAAAATAGCCAAAGCACGCAAAATCAAAAAAACTGTTCCAGGAACTTGTAACTTATATTTATAAATAATTTTTTGTAATTGCTCTGTAAAAACCGTAATATTTGCTTGCTCAATATCAAGCCCAAAAACAGTTTCGACTAATTCTGATAAATCAGCCTCAAAACCAAGTTGGTTATCTAAATCACTTTCTATAGCTAATTTTCTAAGATTGATTGCCATAGTTCGAGCATCTTGATTGGCTAAGGCGACAAAAATTCCTGCAAAAGCAAATCTTTGTGATTTTAATAATTTTCCAACCATTCCAAAATCTATCAATACAATCGTGCCGTCAGGTCGCACAAGAATATTGCCTGGATGTGGGTCTGCGTGAAAAAAACCTTTTTCAAAAATTTGCATCAAATAAATTTCCATTCCTTTTTCTACAATTTTTTCAGCACTCAAACCCCACGCTTCCAATTGTGGTACATCTGTAATCTTACAACCCGAAATATATTCCATTGTAAGAATACGTGCCGTAGAATATTTACTATAAGGAAGTGGAGCATAAAAATCTGTATTACTACTATAAATACGCCTGAATTGCTCCAAATTACGAATTTCTGATACAAAATCTAACTCATCTTGCATTGCTTTTTCAAACGTATCTACAATTTCACCAATGTTTAAAATACCGATGCTTTTAAAATAATTATCTGTATATTTTAAAAATTCACGCAACAAAGACAAATCTCTTTTGATTTGTTTATCTACTTGTGGACGTTGAATTTTAACAACTACCTCAATTCCGTTGTGCAAAACTGCGCGATGTACCTGCCCAATAGACGCAGAACCAATTGGTTTTTTATCAAAACTACTAAACCAATCTTCTATTTTTTTGTTTGTTTCGGTTTCAAAAGTTTCTTTGATAATTTTAAAACTCACAGGTGGAACGCCGTCTTGTAGTTTTTCAAATTCTTTGATGAGATTATCAGGTAAAATATCAGGGCGATTGCTTAAAAGTTGTGCTAATTTGATAAAAGTTGAGCCTAATTCTTCTATGACCATACGCATACGCTCCCAACGATTATATTCCAAAACAGGCTTTTCATCTCTTAGCCAACGATTTCTGTTTGGAACTAAAAAACGCAAAGATGTTCTGGAAACAATATCTTCAAAGCCATATTTTATCAATACAGCAATTACTTCTCGAAGGCGATTGAGGTTTCGTAAGGTTTTTCCAAATAACATTTGACAAATAGTTTTTGCAAAAATAGATAAATTTTTTAATATAACAAATAATTATAAAAAGTAATGACTGAAATTTTATTTATATTAGTTATTCTAAAAATTTTATACTCAATTAAAATCGTGCAAGATTTGATTTATAAGGACAAAGACAAAATTTTTACAGCAATCCAATTATGGATATAATTTAATCTTCCACTTTTTCAATTTCTTTGTTTTCAGGACTAATTTCTACTTCGTTATTTTCTGTGTTTTGTTCGATTTCGATGTTTTGATGATTGATTTCTACTTGATTTTCTTCAGGGATTTGTTCTGAATCTCTGCTGTTTTCAGGTATTAAAGTATTTTTTTCTTTTTTATTATCCAAATTTTTAGGTCTTTTTTTCCAGCATTGTTCCAAAAAACTAAATGCAAATGCTTTATCCATTCTTTTTTTGGTTTCTGTTTCTATTTCTTCTAATGAACGCCATCTGCCATTGCCTGAAAAGGGGAAAATAATATATAAAATTTTTCCGTGTTGTCCGCCTATGCGTGCATCTGATTCGATTCCTAATTTTTTTGCTAAATAAATTGAGCCTTCTCCTAATTTTTGATTGTTTCCAACATCTCCAAAAATAGCAAAACTTCCTTTTCCTGTTTTTTCATTATATACATATCCAAAATCACCAACTTTTGCTCCTGTTTGTTCCATCACAAGTGGATTGAGTACAAAATAAGGTATTTTTTCTGCATCTGCATAACGCAAAGGACTTGTAATTGGATAGTTTGGATTATTCAATGAAGTCATCGAAACATAATAGCCTTTTGCAGGGTCTTTTTCTGTTTGAATGATTGGATTGCCATTTTTTTCTCCATTATCAGTTACTAAAGCCCACCAATTCCCCTCTGAACCAGCGTGTTTTAAGTCGTCTAATGCTTTCGAATCGTCTGGGTGATAAGCACGTGGCGAGCCGTCTGCGTCTATTGTCATTCCTGCTTCAAAAAAGAAAAAAGATTTACTTTCAGCCCATTCTTTTAGAAAAATATTTTTTCCATTTTTATGTCTAAATGTATAAAAATCTTCAAATTCGCAATCAATTTTTTGGGCGGATAAATCAAGACAAATAAGAACACAAAATAATAAAATAAAATAGAACAAAATAAAATTTTTCATAATTATTTTTTTATCTAAATTTGAAGTAAAAAATTTGTTTGCAAAGATATGTTTTTTTTTGAAAATAAAGAATTTTAATTTGAAAAACTTTTATTCCTTATAATAAATGTACAAAATTCGTAATTATTTAGGTTATTTTTTGATAAATAAAAGAGTGAGCCTTATTTTGTCTTTTTGAGCGAAGCGAAAAATATGCAATTTCGTTCACAAAACGCCTTTAACAAGCAGTTGCTTCACTTCGTTCAGCAGGACAAAGTAGGACATCTGCAACACCACGAAAAAATAACCTAAATAGTTACCAAAATTCAACCTTTTTTTCAAATTTTTTTCTCATTTTTTCGTTATTTCATAAATATTTACTAATTTTACTTACATTTAATTTGTAATTATTAATTTTTTCATAAAGCATTGATTTTTAATGTTTTATATTACTTATTTGTAATTATTTCTTGCAAAAGGTCTGGTATTAGGTT
>RDXZ01000027.1 GCA_004293265.1 Bacteroidota bacterium
CTGAGATACTTTTTTCTCCTTCTGAAATACTTTTTTCTCCTTCTGAAATACTTTTTTCTCCTTCTGAAATACTTTTTTCTCCTTCCGAAATACTTTTTTTTCCTTCTGAGATACTTTTTTCTCCTTCTGAGATACTTTTTTCTCCTTCTGAGATACTTTTTTTTCCTTCTGAGATACTTTTTTCTCCTTCTGAGATACTTTTTTCTCCTTCTGAGATACTTTTTTCTCCTTCTGAAATACTTTTTTCTCCTTCTGAAATACTTTTTTCTCCTTCTGAGATACTTTTTTCTCCTTCTGAATGACTTTTTTCTCTTTCTGAATGGCTTTTTAGTATATTTTTGTCCCTGCTTGTGTCCCACAAGCAGTCTTCGTTGGTATAAGATTTGTTTGTTACAATATTTGTTTGTGGGACGCAAGCAAGGGCGTAAAACAAATATTTCTCCATTTTGGTTAATATACAAAATTTTTACACTAACTATATTAGTTACACTTATTTTATTTTTTCAATTTTTTGTTCTACTTGTTTGATTTTTTCTAACCAATATTTTTTTGCGTCTTCGTTAGAAATTGCTCCTTTTTTAGGTCTGATTTCATAAGGAATTTCACAAATAAAACTTCCATTTTTACTTTTTTCTCTATCTTCTTCGCTTGAATTGGTAGGTTCTATTCGTTGTCTCCAAAATTCTAAATTTTTGAAATAGGTATTTTTAATATCTTCAAAATACTCTTTGAGTTTTTCTGTCGAATTAGGAATATATCCAGGTCCAGTACAACCGCAAGAATGAAATGTAATTCCAACAGCATACAAATTTTTAATATGTGTCCATTGTTTAAGGTTGTCTTTTTTAGGTGATTTAAAATCAAGTCCCATATTTGCCATAAATTGTCCGCATTGTGGGCATTTGGCTTCGACTGTTCTTTTATCGTCTTTGTTTATATCCCACATAAGTCTTCTTTTGAAAGTTTTTTTGCAGTCAAAACAAGCATAATGAGATTTGTAAGAAGTCATCGCATATCTACACATATTCTATCAAAATTGATTGTTTAATGTTTCGTTATAAAAAGCACAAAAGTTCATATTTAGCACCTTAGCCCGCCTGCGCCAAGTCCATGTTAGGCACAGTTTTATTATTTTTCGTTGCGTAACTGTTCTATTTGCTCAAGTGTCAAACCTGTTATATCTGAAATAAAGTCGTTATCAGCACCTTTTTTAATAGCATTTTTCGCAATTTCAATATTTCTTGTTTGCCTGACTTTTTCCTCTGCTTCCATCTGTAAAGTTAGTGCATCACTTGCTTTTATGTGTAAGTAATCTAAATAACGATTGTAAGCATAATATTGTTCTTTATCCAAACGCATCACATCAAAAGCCTCTTTCGCTTCTGCCAACCCTTTTGCTTTAAATTCGTCTTTTACTTCGCTATTTTTGAGAAAGTAAACCCACTCATCAAGTGTGTCTGTCGCTACATCATTAAATTGATTAACTTTAATGATGTAGTATTCAGGAAAAATATCGGACACATTTTGTTTCTCAAACGTCTTTTTTTGCTTATTTGAAAGTTGTAAAAAATCTTTTTGGTGCAAACCTTCAAAATTCGTTTTACCTCTATAAATGTAGTCTTTTCCTTGTCCCAAGTCAAAATATACAATGTTAATAGAGATTACCTTTTTGATTTCAAGGTAAGATGCACCTAAACTTAAATTTTCAGTCAAGGCTTTAGACGCACCATAAGCCATTCTGTGAAAATAATCTATTTCGTAGGTATTTTGAATTTCAATGACAATCAACTCATTTTTAGCATTTTGTGTCAAAATATCTACTCGATTATACTTATCCTTGTCTATTTCTTGGTTGCTCTCACTTTCTAAAATCTCTTTGATTTTGACATCTTCAAACAGAAGTTCAGACAAAAAGCCTTCTAAGACTACAAAATTAGCCTTATCACGCAACAGCCTTTTAATAGCCCAATCAAAACGAATTAGTTTCTTGCTCATATATTTTTGTTTATAAATCTGGTGCAAATATACAAAAAAGCAATAAACTATCTATCAAAAACTCACAAATATTTACCAAGAATATCCCAAGTAAGTGAGCTTGTCTTGTGCCAACTTGTCACCCAACTCGTACAAGCCTGTGGCTTGCACAAGTTGGGGGAACTTTGATTTGTTACACGCAGGCTGTTGCTGCGCAACAGACAAGCCATAGGCTTGTAGTTAGATAGGTACAAGCCTATGGCTTGCACCAGTTGGGGAAAATAAGAATTCTTTACTACATTATTTTTAAGTAGGATAGCAAACTTTGTAAAAACAAACTCAACAAAGAAGTAAAAATTATACTTACTAATATTGTGTTCGAAAAAAAACTTAAAGAACTTTGTTTGTTCATCATTTGATAAATAAAATAAGGTAAAATGATTGCACACAAAGGTACCTCAAGACAAATTTCAACGAACATTGCGCTACCAGCCTTGTAATACTTGAAGACAAATACCCCCAAAATAATGATTGAGAGTAAAAGACCTAATGATACTTCACTAAAATAGAGGCTTTTCTGTTTAACAAGACCTACAATAGTAGTTAGTGATGTAATAAATATGTAAACCGAATAAAGAAGAATTGGTGCAAGTATAATTCCCATAATGATTTGAAAAGTTTAAGTGAATAAATATTTTTTATTAAAAGATTGCCAAAATATTGCAGTCGGTGTTTCTCAAATTGTTATTTTTACCATAACGGAAAAGTATTTGTGCAGGGCGGGTTTGATAGCACTTCCCTTGCCCTACGCACAAAGTTTATAGAAAGTACAAAAGCCTAAATTAGCACATTAGCCCGCCTTTTCGCAAACATAATGTTGTGGGCAGGTGTTATGTCTTTCTTGGTTTTCGCTAAACAAACAAATCTGTTGCAATGCTACCATAAATACTCTCCTTTTTAGATTGTATCTTAGTAATTATATCTTCTAAAATTTTCTTGGTTAAAATTGTAGTATCTCGTTCTGCTATTAATTGCCTATTCAAGTCAAACATTGGATTATTAACATCAATGTTTTGGTCATACATCACTGCTCTTGGAATATTATAATCTTTCGCAAAACCCATTGCTAACCTTGCTCCGCTATCCAATTTTTGGTCGGTTATTTTCCAACGAGTTGCTGAATCTTGTGCATAACTTGCTGCTAAAATGATTGTATCGCAATACAACGCTTGTAACCTGTCTCTATCTTTGTATCTACTACTCAAATCCATTGCCGATTTGTGTTCGTCATAGTATTCAGTTACTAATAAGCCACCATCTTCAACTATTTGAAATGCTAACCCTTTGTTCCTTGCGGGTAGGATATTGTTTAGTGGGCTTGGCAAAATTGCTATGGTTTTTCCACCAATAAGTGCTTGTTTGTGTGCAATACTATCACAACCCAATGCCAAACCGCTTACAATAGTTACATCTTTTTTTACAATTTCTGCAACTATTTTTTGCTCTCTAACTTCAATTGCTTCATCAGGGTTAAGAAGCCCAATAACTGTAATATTGGTGTTGCCAATGTCAAGTAAACTAATATCTCCTTTGTAAAAAAGGAATATAGGTCGTTCACTATCTTTAACATTCCCCCTATGTTTAGGAAAATTTTTGTCCCCAATAGCAACAATTCCATCACAACTTTCCCCTAAAATTTCAATTTGTTTCAGGACTTGGCTTTTACTGAACTCAAAATCGTCAAATGTAACTAAACTATCTTGCTTTGAGTTACAATTTAACAACGAAACAATTTTTTCAATACTTTCATTGCCCTTCAAATTTTTATTTATCCAAGCCCTACCAATACCTTTATAGGTTTTGGTGGTTATGATATTAAGTGCATTTTCTGAATATTTCATATTGAAAGTTTTTAAGTTAAAGAGTTAATTTAGCACCTACTGAATAAAAAACAACTGATTTTGCCCCTTTGTCAAGAACTGCTTGTATTGCATCTTCGTCAATATTAACAGAGTTGGTATATAAGTCGTCAATTAGAAGAATGTCTTTGCCCTTGATTTCGTCCGAAATGTAGCAAGTATTTTTCGTAATTCCAGGATATGGCATATCTCCGTTACCACCGTAACCTGCTCTTGCTCTATGAGTTGTTTTTGTATCAACGTTTCTAACGATAAAATTAGTTCCATCAGTAAATCCTGTAAGTTGGTCTGCAACCTTACTTACTGTTTTTTTGAAGTATAACTGATTAGCATTATAACTGACTTTGGCTCTTGGAATAGTACAAACAAGCAAATTGCTTTTTTCAGTCAATTTCAGAATCTGTGGCAAGTCTATTAGCAATATGTTCTCTAATTGATTACACACATTCTGCAAGACATTTTCGGTGTATGGCGTAATATCGTTTTTTAAAGTACAAATAATATTCTCAATTGTACCTTCAATTTGCCAATGTTCTGCACCACTTGAATAATCCGAATGGAAATAGGCTTGCACGTTTCTATTCAAATAGAAGTTGCCATTATGGTCTGCTGTTGGGGTTATTGTAAATCCTTCCATAATTATACTATTGAAATAATGTTTTTAGTTGGAATACCTGCTTTTACTGCTTCTTCAATTTCAAATGCTTCGTTCTCAAATACGATAACGGACTCAGGGGATAATCCTAATGTTGTTAAGGCACTTTCAAACTTGTTTATGTGAAAATCTTTATCCGCCGATTTTCTAAAAAATATGTGTGAAAACTTATCTTTTAGATTGTGATAGTTTAGTGTTATTAATGCTCTTTCTTCTCGGCAATTTGTAACTAAAACAGTCATATTTGTTTCTGCATAATAGGTTAGAATATCTGTTGTAAGGCTGATTGTTGTTGTTTTTGATAGGTTCTCTGAATAATTTAATTCTTTTTGATGAATAATTTTTTCAAATTCAATGTTGGTAAAATTAGGGAACATCTTTTTTAGAGTTGAACGATTAAACCTTTCATTTGGGTTGTAATCAATATCCTTGTCAAGACCAATAACAGATTTTATAGCATCTTTAAATGACAAAAAATTAGCAAAGTCGGTGTCAATTAGTGTTCCGTCTAAATCAAAGAACAATACTGTTTCTGTATTTATTTTTAGTTTTATGTCGTTCATCATTTTTTTGTCCGTTATTGTTTTTTACACTTGCCCACAACTATTACTTAGACGAACTAAAGTTCGCATTTTTCTTATTTCATCAAACTATCTAAAGAACTTTTAACCCTTTGAATAGTTCTATTACTGACATGTGTATAAATTTCGGTGGTCTTAGAACTATTATGTTCTAAAAGTTGTCGCATTATCATTATACCAATAATATCGCACAAATTTAAAAACTATTTCTCAAAAAAACAAATAAAAAAAGAGATTAATTTAAAAAAAATAAACCAATCTCTTTTTTAGTTTTACTTCTATCTAAATACCTAAACTATTTTCCACCGTTTCTCGAACTGCTGCAAGCCAGAGGCTTGCAGCAGTGGGGGTATCGAAAAGTGTAGTAAAATTTATTTTTTTGTAAATATTTCATTTCTGCACTTTTCGTCCACTGACAACTCAGCGTTTATGTGTTAATATATAAATATTGATTTTTTTCGTTATTTTTTTTGTTAATTTATATTTTCAAAAATAAGGCTCTATCTTTGTGCAAAATAAAAATGTGCTGATAAACAAACGTGGGTTGTTGGTGTCGAAAAGTGCAGAAGTTACGTTTTAATCAAGATTTAGGTCGTTCTGCACTTTTCGAACACCAACAACGGAGGAACAGCGGAAATTTAGCACAAATGCCCCACTTTTGCCAAGCCCGTGTTATGCGGTCGTTTTTCTTTTCAATTTGTGATATAATTCTTCAATTACGTTTTTATTTTCAATTAATTTAGATCCTGAAATACTTGCTTTTTTTGCTTTCCATAATTTGGGAATTGCCAACTTTCCTTGCGAAAAGGAATACATCCAAATTAAGTCTATAAAGTTTACAAATAGATTTAGTCTATAAAACAAAGAAGGATTTTCAATTTCAAAACCCATTTTACTTAATGTCCTATCATTGAAAAAGTAAGATGTACCCACAATATTTACTGTTTCTGGTATGCTTTTATTCTCGATTTGCTCAATTATTTTTATTAATCCTTCCATGTGGTATAACAAAAGTTTAGTTCTTATTTCAATTCCTGCTCTATATTTTCTCATTACAAATAAGTAGTCAAAACTTCCGCCACTATGTAAATCAATTTGTTTTTCATTTGCCATATAACCAAGTAACATTGGAGAGTAGTACTTGTAAACACCAATGAGCTTGAAAATGGGAGTAAATGCAAATTGTCCAACAGGAATATAAATTATAAATAGCAAGTAATAGATTGGGTTAGAATAACCGTTCTCTATAATTGCAACTGCTGGTAAAAAACCAAATAATAGCAATAAAACGGCTTCAATCCATTGTAATATATTTGGTTGTTTATAGAAGTCATTCATATTTGTGATGTCGTTTTAAAATGCCGCATAACTATTACTTAGACGAACTAAAGTTCGCATTTTTCTTATTTCATCAAACTATCCAATGGACTTTTAACCCTTTGAATAGTCCTAAACATGTGTATAAATATGTCCCAAAAGTTGTCGCATTATCATTATACCAATAATCTCGCACAAATCTAAAAACTATTTCTCAAAAAAACAAATAAAAAAAGAGATTAATTTAAAAAAATAAATCAATCTCTTTTTTAGTTTTACTTCTATCTAAATACCTAAACTATTTTCCATCGTTTCATCGTTCCAATGACTTGTAATGTAATATTGTATATAATAATCACCTTCATAATTACAACGAGTGCGCATTTCTAATTGATAAGCATAAGTAGTTCCTGTCCATCTCAACTCAATTTTATTACAACGAGTACCATAATATCCTTGTGTAATCGAAATTTGTGGACGAGATTTTCCAAATGTACTGATTGCGTTTGCGTGTATAAGTGCGTATTTTCCAGTTTTTTTCTTGCCAATTCCTGCCGATACTTCAAAAGAATAACAACCTGTCAAATCTGATAAAATTGGGTGCCATTTTCCATCACCTAATACTTTTCCTCTGGCAAAAGTTCCTAACTGACCTTTTGAACCAATAAATCCATTGACATCTAATTCATACTCAGGATTTCTGGTTTGAATACCTACTTTTCCGTCTATTTGCAAAGATAAAACACTATCGCCTAAGTGATTGTTAAAATCTAAATTAGCATTTCCACTATCAATTTCTACACTCCAAGCAGGGTTTTTATCTTCAATACTCTTGAAAAAACTTAATAATTTTTTTGACGCACCCATAGGAGAAAGCATCAAACCATCATCAAGCGTTTTGGTCAGTCCATCATCAACCTTGTTTACAACAGAATCAATTAAATCTGTAAAATGAACTTCTGAAGGCATCTGACCTTTGCGAAAGAAGTTTTTAAGCGTATTTCTATTTTGTAACGACATAGTAATTAAAAGAATTAGAAATTGAGATGCAATCATAGACCAAAAATCTATGTTGCTTTTTTTAATATTTTATAAAATTAACTAACTAACTGACAATCAAATCGTTTCCTACACGCAAGTTGCCTATGCCCGCAGGAGCTGGATTGATTTCATTGATTTTAAATTCAGGTTCTAAGACGCTTATTTGATGCTCCTCAGCAGGAATCAATACACTCCAAGGCTTGGTGGCTTGCAAAAGTGTTTTATTTTTTCCTTCATTGCTTTCAGAAATACCGCTAGCAGTATCTAATAACAAAAATTGTCCTCTGAAATCTTGTGCCACTTGAATCATCGAAAAGCGTGTAATAAATTCTAAATAAGGCAATGTCCTCATATAACTCAAAATATCAGCACTATTCATCGTGCCACCTAACTCAACAGTTTTGCGATTGGCAAGCATTGTCGCACTTAAATATCGATTCACATCTTCGTTGAGTTGTTGCACATAATAACCATAATTGTAACCTTTGGCTAATTTAATATCACATAAAATTTTTACTTTTTCATAACTTGGATTTCTTACTTCCAAACGCACGAAAGGAGAAGTATATTTTTGTAAATATTCTTTGATTTCATATAAAAGTTCACTCGGTGCTTGTGGCTCTAACGTAACGCCATTTTCAGTATTGACGTGTGGCACGACAATTATCAAAACCGAACCCGGTGCGTTCAAATCTTGACTTGTCATATTAGGCAAACAAGTGGCTTTATAAATTTGAGAAAATTTTTCTAATACCAAATGCTCATAATCCCAAGCCGTAATCGCCCTTTGTTTATGTTTCAATCGTTCACTGATTCTGACATAAAAATTTTGCTGGCTCTCCATCGGTACACCTCCAAAAGATTTGAGTGGTTGGCTCAAGTTTTGTATGCCAACAATGCTATCTTCTGACATATCAATTTTGAAAGCCTCCAATGGTTTTTCTAAATGCGATTCTTCACCTTTTTCAAATTCTAAAGAAGCAGTCAAAACTTGCGTAGAAATCGTTTTCATACGTGCAGCCGCTTTGCTATTGCTGAATGTAGAAGCACGTAACCAATATAATTCAGGATTTAAAATAGTATTTCCATTTTCTAAATCTTGTGGCAACTCTAAGGTAATAATACCCGTTTTGATAAAGTTTTCGGTATCATCTCTAATGATTTTTGAAGGGGCTAATACTTTCCACTCATCTCTGACCAAATATCCCCACTCAATTTGTGGTTTTTCTTGTTCAGATGACATACCTGCTCCATCAGCCATTTCAATCAAAAACGAAACATATTGTGGTACATTTACGCCCGTAAAACCCAATAAAAGTGAACCTTCGGCTGAAAAATCAGGCAAAAATTGAGTAAATTGTTGTGAAGCCTCAGGATAAACCAAATGCTCTCCAAACGGATGCAAATGAAAAAATTGTCCTCTTGTATTATCTTTGTCATTTTTTGTGCTTCTATCTGTCAAAGAAATCACAGAAGTCGAAGAATAACTCAATGATAAAGACGACATTTGAGGTGTGTAAGGTTGTAAAGGCATTTCACGCTTCGAGGTAGGTTGAAAACCACTTTTGATAGCAGTAACTATTCCGCGTGTTTTTGCGTTTTCCAAAATCACTTCTGATAAAACAGCAGGAAATAAATTATGCCCAAAACCTTCGCTTGGCGACACCAATTCTAATTTGATAAAACCACGTCTTGCAGTATTACTATATAACAATTCTTGATTTACTTCTGGATAGTTAGGCGTTAGTTTTATTTTCGAAATATCAATTTTTCTTTTATCAACATCGCCTTGTTCTTCGTCATCAAATCGAATTTGAAAGATATTTTTTTCTTGTTTTTTTGAAGTATCCTGTGGTGATTCTATGATACCAATCGTAGTAGTATCTACCAAAGGCGTATCAGAAGAAGGAATATAGTTTTTAGGATTATCTTTTGACCTAAATAAATAAAATTTTTGTCTTTCTTCAAATTTTTCAGGAATCCATTGTCCACGATTCAAAATAGATAAATTAACTTGAAAAGATGTATTGTCCAGCCCCGCTTCATAAGCCAAATAATGTCCAAATAATCCTAATCTATTTTTTGGTAAATTAAACCATTCTATATCCAAACGCAAACTATCCAATGATTTTTGGAAAATTTCATTTTTACCAATAATCAAATAAGAACCCACGTGAGGCGTAGAACCAAAAGGAAAAAATGGACTTGACGCACTCAATTCACCCATATCTCCATTCAATATCAAATCTTTGACACCACTTACTTGCGTATAAATTGATACTTGTTCGATAACCAAACCACGCAACAAAGTGTAAGGATAAATATAAGCTTGATTATTTAAAATAGCCTTTAAAATGGGCAAATTGGTTGTAAAAGTTCCCTCGTGAATTTCATTATCAAAACCAACAATGGCTGGCTCAATATTTTCAATATCAAAAGAAATTTTGAGAATATAAGCATCTTTATCTCTTGTAACCACATATTTATCAATCGAATGCCAACCCTCTTCGGCTGTAATTTCTAATAAAAACGCATCTAAAAAACTTTTGATAAATAACTCATCTTCATCTTCGCCAAAAGCCAAACTCAAATCTTCTAACCATTTGTTCAAAGTTGCAAAAGAATCTTTCGAAAAAGTAAGCGTACAAGTAATTTCTCTTTTTCCTTCACTCAAATATAGCCCAGGAGAAGCCACCGCAAAACCTAAATTACCAGGTTTTGTAATTTGTTCTCGAAGATTTTGAGAAGTCAAAGCATCTCCAAAAGGAGCAAAAGTTTTTCTAATTTGTGGATTTTCCTGCGGAATCAAATCAGTTCTTGGAATATCTGCTGACCACAAACTTGACATTATTTTTTGCGGCAAACCTCTGATAATAAAAGTTTGATATTCAGAATATATTGTCCTTACTTCGTTTATTTCTGCGGCATTGACCGCTAAATTATTATCCGCTGTATAAATAACATTTTCACCGCTTTCGTATTCTCCTGCTACAAATCTTGCTTTATCAGGTACTTGGGCGAGTAAAATATCTTCATTGATTTCGAATTTGATATATACTTTGTCTGTTTTTGGTGGTTTGATGGTTTGTTGTAGTGCATCAAAATAATAATAATCTAAAATTCGCTTAGAAAGTCTATTTAACGATTCCTGCGGTACTTTGTATAATTCTAAAAAGGTTATTAACAATGCAATTTCTGGATAATGTGTATCTGTTTTCAGTGATTGTTCGAGATAACCATTTGATTTATTTTTTATATAAATAATACCTTCATAAAAATATTGAAAAGATTTTTCTAACTTTTCGGTTAGTTCAATCAAGTCCATTTCTTCGTTCCATTGAATTTGTCCTTCTTCAAAGTCCCACACTAAACTATATTCATATTCATCAATAGCATTGATTATATTTTTATTCAACAATGATTTTTCAATTTTTTGCACATACCAAAGTGCTTCCGATAATTTTCCACCCAACATATTGAACATTTCGGTACGAAGTTCGACAGGTTGTTGTGTAAAATTTTCAACATATTTCAGTTGGTTGAACCAATAATCTAATTTTTGAGCAACTTGGTAAACATTTGCAATGGCATCACTGATATATTGATATTTTTTTTCTTTTCTATTAAATCTGTAGACTTTTTCTATATTACTTTTAAATTTATTTTCAAAATCAGCGTGGTCAAAATATTTTATTTCAGCCAATACGACTAATTCATCATTAAAAAAGCTATTCCAATCGCCTTCTTCTTCATTTTCGAAGTTATAGAATTTAATTAGTTTTGAAATTTCGACAGCCAAACGCAACAAATCGTCCAATGTCCTTTCATCTACTTTGGCATAATCCCAAGAGAGTGCAGGCAGAAAACGTCCATCTTGATTGGGACTCATTCTTTGTATAAAATCTTTTGGTAAAAAGGACTGCATTTTTTAATTTAATATTTTTTGTTGTAATAAATGATTTTTAATAAATTTTTGTTTCGTTATTTTGTAGTTTAAATGTTCAATTTATTGTATTTTAGCCAATATCTGTACCTTCGGTAATATAATATGGATAAACCATATTGCTTCGAGTATTTGTTTTTCGAATTATATATTCGATATTGATATTGATAATACCTTCTTCTTCCTCTGGCTCTAAATCCAAAGATTCCAAAGTAATTCGCGGCTCAAACGCCAAAATAGCCTCCTCTATCACACTTTGTAAATAGCTAATCGTTGCAGGATTGATTGTATCAAAAACCATTGCTTGCAAATTACAACCAAACTTAGGCAACATTACTCTTTCGCCCGGTTTGGTAGAAAGCAAAATAAACAAACTCTGACGAATATCCTCGTCATCAGATACCATTTCAACGGTGTTATATTCTTTATCAAAACTTGGTGGAAATGCCCAACCCGTTCCTAAAAATGTCTTTTTTCTTGGTTTCATATTTTTATCCGCCTATCATTACCGTAAATTCTCCTAAAACGATTGAGCCTCCATGCGCGCAAGTATCACCCATACGTGCCGCTGGTTTTTTACCAATCATCACTGTTCCTGAGCCTTTGGCTATCGTATCAGGCGGTCCCGTACAAGTAGCCATATCGCCCATACGTGCTGCAGGTTTTTTCCCTATCATCACTGTAAAACAACCCAAAGTAATCGGACCGCCTACGTGAGGAACAGGTGGAACGCCCGGTGTTACCATTGGGCAAACGTGCATATCTCCAATTCTTGCTGCTGGTGGCATATTTTTTTTATATTTAGTTTTATTTTTTTGAAAAAAAGAAATTTTTATTTTTTTCAAAAAAATAGTTATGTGAATAATTTTTTCTTAAAACTTAATTTATCATTACCATTCCACCTTTGATAGTGGTCATACCTGAGCCTTTTACTTCGACCATTGCCCCTTGTATAGAAGCTTGTGCATCACCTTTTATTTCTACTTTTGCACCTTTGAACGCAACTCCTGCTTTTCCTGCCCCTTCAATTTTTGTTTTGGCATTTATTTTTACATTCATTCCGTCTAAAACAATATCTTTGTTACTTTTGATAGTGATTCCTGAGGAAGTCATTTTGATAGAATTTTTATTTTTATCTTCGATATTGACTGCACCTGCTTTATCATCTAAGGTAATTTTATTTTTTCCGGGAGTTTCTATTGTGATAATTTTATCTTTGTCATCAAAAGTCAATTTCATTTTTGTTTTGGTAACAATTGCCTTAAATTGATTTTTCTTTTCAGGAGTCAAAGGAGATTTTTTATCTTTTTTATTATAAACACTTCCTAAAATAATGGGTGCTTGTGGGTCTTCGTTCAAAAAACCAACGATTACCTCATCGCCTACATCGGGGATAAAAAATGCTCCTGATTGTGCAGACGCATAAAAAGTAGTCATTCTTGCCCAAACAGGCGCACTATCTTTTTGCAAAGTAGGTATTTTGATTTGTATTCTAAAATTTCCGTCAGGGTCGCCATCTATTTTTGTAACTTTTGCCATTGTCAATCCTTTGATAGGCGAAATAATCCCCGAAGCCATTGGATTAGCATAATTATCCGCCATTTCGTGATACCAATCTTCATTATGTCCGATTTTTACTTCTGTAATCCACTTTCCGTCTTCAATAGTATGCGTAATTCCACCTACAAACATATTTCCATTAAATCTTTTGCTCAAACCTTTTAATTTTATCATATCCCCAACTTTCAAAGCTGAATATCCTTGAAAACTGACTTTGCCTTGAAAAAATGCCATTGTTGATTTCACCAATCTTGCCGCCGCCCAAGTATCCAAATAAGACATCGGAATATTGATAGGAGTAGCGATAATATATGGTTTATCATTGACTACTTTTCGTATTTTTGAGGCAGACCAATTTCCTCCTAATCTTGAAGAAGGAGCCGAACCTGTCCCTTTGATAAGTTTTTGTTGGGCAACGTCCCAAGAATATGCTATCGATTTGGCATATTGATTGGAAGCATCTATTTCGACTTGTAATTCATACAAACTCGAACCATATTCTATTTCTATCGCAGGCGAACCTGATAGTTTTGGTTTAATTACTGATAATTTATCTGAATCAGGAATCACAATCAATCCATTGGCATCTGCTCTCAACAACATAAAATCCCAATCAGTTGTATAATATTGTATCAATTCAGGATTTTTATAAGTAGTCGCATCAACAGTTTTTTTGACTCCACCACCACTTAAAATCTTAGTGATAATTTCACTATCTTTTTTCTTCGAATATACTTCATTTTTTCTTACTCCTGTTAGTTTGATAGCCTTGTGTTTACATTCAATTACTAACTCTGGCGTGCCTCCTCTGCTTCCTTTTCTTATCTGTAAACCATGTTTGATAACAATTCCTTTAAATATTGATTTTTCACTTGATTCATATCCTGCTTTAATTTCTATCACTTTTCCCGGTTCAAACGAAGTAGAATCGCCTGCTTCGAACTTAGTAGTAGTGGCTACTCCACCATCTATGAGTACAATTTTAGCAGTTGATATTTTGTTGATGCTTGCTTCTGTTTGGATATATTTAACGGAATATGTTTGTGGCAATGCCTTTCCACCTACTAAAATTGTAAAAGTAGCCAGACCAAATTTTTGGGTTGTAAGAGATTTTGCCATAATTTATCTTTATTTTTTATTTTTCTATAGGTGGAAATGTTAATTCATCACCTGCGTTTAATTTTCTAAAATTTACTAATCCATTTACTTTGGCTATTTCTAAATACAAACTACTATCACCATAAATTTTTTCACACAAATCAGGTAAATTATCACCTTCTTTTACTAAAATTAAGTGTGTTAAATCAGGAGAATTTGAGTTTTTCTTTTGATTATTTTGTTTTTTTGTATGATAAACAATAAAACTTAAATTAATATCGGCTCTGATTGCTGTTCCATCAGGCTTAAAAAATTTATAATTTACTGACATATTTTCGATTCTTCCATTAAAAGATAAATCATTTCCCCATTTTACAGTTACTACATTGGGTTGATGTGTAGAAGATACATAGTTATAAATCACTTTTTGCAATTTTTGAATTGCAACTTTTACGCTGTCTTTTGTCGATACATCAGGCACTGCACCCGTAGTATCAATCATTACAGTAAAACTAATTTTTTCAGGTTTATGTTTTGCATATTGAGGTGATGCCTTGAATGTTCCCATCACATCTACATCACTATACTCAACTCCACCTTCATAGTTGATAGAATTTGGATTGATTAAGGCTTTAAAACCTGATGCAGGTGAGCCACCCATTTTATATATTGTAAGGTTTTGTATTTTTTGCATAATTTTTTTTAGTTTAATAGTTTATCAAAAACGAATACTATCTTTCGTTTTTTCTTTCCAATAATTCCAAAACTTTCTCAATACATTCCTCAATAATCATTTTTTTATCCTCTTGTTTCAAGGATTTGCTATTGCTTTGCATTGATGAATCGGAGGTAGATTTTTCATTGACGATAAATCTCACTGTTAGTTCTTTGATTTCAACTGGCATAAAATTATTTTTTTATTTTTTACCACCTTTATTTTTATTATCCCTTCCTTTTTGTTGATTTTCAATATGTTTCTTTTCAGCTGCTTTTTGCCTTTCTGAGGCAGTTTTAGGCTTTGGTTTCTCCTCTTTTTTAGGTTCGGGTTTTTTCTCCTCTTTCTTAGGTTCGGGTTTAGGTTCAGGTTTTTTCTCCTCTTTCTTAGGTTCGGGTTTAGGTTCGGGTTTTTTCTCCTCTTTCTTAGGTTCAGGTTTTTTCTCCTCTTTCTTAGGTTCAGATTTTGTTTCAGTTACTTTTTTAGAGGCTGCTTCTGCCAATTTTTTAGCCATTTCTAATTTTTTATCTTCTTCGGCTTTTTTAGCGGCTTCTTCATCAGCCGCTTTTTTGGCAGCTTGTTCTTCGGCTTTTTTAGCGGCAGCTTCATCAGCGGCTTTTTTATCATCAGCAGCTTTTGCTTTTTTGGCAGCTTCTTCGGCTAATTTTTTTAATCTTGCTAATTGATCAGGGTCAGTTATTGTTTTTGTAGGATCAACTTTTGATTTTAAGAAATCAGGAGTTATTTTATCTAACAAATCATTGGCTTTTTTGGCAGCCTTATCTTTCAAATTTTTAATAGCATTATCTTTTCTTGTTCTAAGATTATTGATAATATCTCGTCCTACTTTTGTAGAATTTAGGGCAGTTACGGCTTTATTTAACAAACCAGAGGCTTTATTAGCAATTACTTCAAATTTTTGGTATCTAATTTCTATAGTTTCCATCAAAAGTTGGCTTTGATTCGAGTTAAATCCGTCCACTTGATATTTTAAAGGATAAGCATTATAAATTTTCCATTCAGCATTTGCCAAACCTGTGCTTATATTCATCAAAGTGATGACTATCGTTTTTAAAGTTATTTTTGTAAAATTATTTTTTAAAGCCTCTGTACACCAAGTCAATAATTCAGAAGTGGGAGACATAAAAGCCCTTTTCAAAATCAACGGTGAGTAAGTTACTTTTGTTGGTATTTGACAATATTCTCCATTAATAAACTGTGAATCAGATTCGATTGTAAAACTCAAACCTGTTACTTCTTCAAAACTTTCTTCTAAAGCACCTTTTGCTTTGCTACCCATGCCGCCTTTTTCATCAACAATGCTGACTTTGAAATAAAAACCTGGGTATAAAGTTGGTCTTGAAAATGCAGGAATATTATTTAACATAATTTTTAAAAAAAAAAATTTATAACTTTGAAATTTTTAAAAGATAATAATTAGTAACAAACAAAAATTATTCATTTTTATTTGTTACTAATCATTTTTTGAATAAAATTAGCCTTTTGCCATTGTAATACCTTCGTGAGCCAATTCTAAAGTTTCTACTGCCAATTCGTTGCCTGTAGAGTTCAAATCAGGTCCTGAGATACTCAAAGGGAATGCTTTTACGATAGTCCAAACCATCAAAGGTGCGCCCTTTTCGTCCAATAATTGAATCGTAATATCTTTACGTCTTTCAGGATTTTTTTGAACATCTGCATACCAATCGTATAATGCAGTATCGTTTTTGAACATTGCTTTTTTCAAAGTTACGTTTTCAAATTTTTTCAAACCTGGAATACGTTGTTTGATAAAAGTAGGGTCATTTCCTGTACGATATTCAATCATATCTGTTGTTAATTTCAAGCCAGAAACTTCTTGAAATCCTAAATTTACACCTTCCCATTGCACTGTAAAATGAAACTTGGGAATAGGCCATAGTTCGGTTGCATCACTCATACTATATTGTTGTTTTTTTTAATTTTTTTTTAATTGAATAAATTTTTTGATTGATAAGGTGTGAAATATTTTATTTTTTTAAATAAGATTTAAAAATTTATTATCAAATATTAAACCTAAAACAATATTTCACACATTATCTTTTAAAACTAAGACTCTTGCATTTTTTGTTGGAACGTAATAACGATAAATTCAGCAGGTCTTGAGATAGCCACTTTTACAGTGATTCTCATAATTCCGTCCAATACATCATTAGGAGTCATTGTAGAGCCAATTCCTACCAATACTTCAAAAGCTTGGTCAGCAGTTGTACCTACTAAACCACCTTGATTCCACAAATCAGTTAAGAAAGAAGAAATCATACTTTTCATCAAAGTCCAAGTATTAGCAGTGTTTGCTTCAAATACATAGGCTTTTGCGGCATTTTTTACTGATTCTTCAATGTATAACATAGTGCGTCTTACGTTTACGTAACGCCAATCTTGGCTATTGCCATCTAAAGTTCTTGCTCCCCAAACTAACACGCCTTCACCTGGGAAAGAACGAATTGCGTTCACAGATTTACCTGTAACAGTTACGTTCAAATCTTCTTGGTCATCATGCGTAATTTTTACAGTAGGAAGTGTAACACTATTGAAACCAACGTTAGCAGGTGCTTTCCACACGCCACGTGTGCCATCAACCATTGCATACACACCTGCGATACCCGCACTTGCAGGAAGGATATTTAATTGCATTCTGATTTGTCCCAAAATGCTTTTGTAAGCAGGACTAATCGTGTTCAAAGTTTGGTGAACTGCATCTAAGTTTGAGCCTGCGTCAGTTAATTTTTTAATTTCAACTTTTGCTTCTGCTGAACGTTTTGCATCAGCATAAATAGCATCAACTTCTGCTTCCAATAAAGTTTGTAAACCAGCCAAATCAGCAAAATTTGCTAAACTAATTTCGTCTGCTTGCACAATAGAAGTATAAGCCCAAGGATAATAAGCCGCACCAAAGTTAAGGAAATTGTTACCAACACCTTCTCTAAATTGAGTGATGACATCATCTTCGTCATAACTACGTTTTTTGTAGCCATCATATACATCTAAGATAGCAAAACGATTTTTCATTTTTTGTCCGCAATGTAAAAGCGCCGCTTGTTGTACTGCAAAAGCATTTTCTTTATCTAACATTACCGCCTCAGGAATAACCACCAAAGTAGGTTCTGTTTCAGAAATTAAAGCATTTAAACCTGCTTCAAATGCTTTTTTGTTGATTTCATCTGCATAACTGCCCACAGGAACAATATAGCAAAGACCACCACCATTAGCAAAAAACAAACGCAAGCTGTCATATAATAAATGACGTGCCGCTACTTCTGGGCTGATTTGGTAATTTTTTCCTGCGATTTCTACGTCAATTTCTTCACCAGTTGCTTCAGAAATTGTAAATTTTGTGGCAGGTTGTCCACCAAAAGTGTCCACAAATTCAGTAAAAGATGTAATTCTTACTGCTTTGTTTAACAAAGATTGCCCTTTACGACTTGTTTTAGCCGTATATCCGATAAACGCAGGGACTGCTGTTGAGCCTGCTACCACCGAATTAGGGAAAGCGTTTTTCTCCTCGATATAAACGCCTGGAGTTGCTAGTTTAATAGCCATATAATTGATTTTTAGTTTAAATTCTTCGTTTATAATTATATTTTTTAGTTAATAATTTTTATTTTTTTTAGACAAAAAATTAGCTGATTAAAATTTTATGTTAAAATTTTAATGAATTTTTGTTAATATCTTACTAAAAAGTTATTAAAAATTACTAAAAAATATTATTCAAATATTTACAAATAAACATACATATCAGAATAAGCAATATCTATATTAGTCTTATCGGGCTTAATAGAATCAATAGAAGGACTTGGAAGTTTTTGCAAAATTAAATCTGTTGCATTGCTTCTTCCGCCTGCTTTTCTTGCTAACTCAAATTGATATAGGTTTTCATCTTGTATCATTAATGGTTTTTCGCTTTCAAATTGAAGTGCTTCTTTTCCATTAGGTAATACAACATTTCCTATTTCCTTAAATATTATTTTTTCTTGCCCTGTGTTGATAGCAAGATTTTGTAAATTATTTGAATATTTTGATAATAAATAATATCGCCAATAAGCTTGTCTTGCTTTAAATTTTATCCCCATATTTTTGCAAGGCAGAGATTGATTATCGTTTAGAAGTTGAAGGATTTTTTGTTGCCATCCTTTACCTAATCGCACCTGAAACATAGCTGCTGGCGTTTTGAGTTGCTTAGGTAAATGTAAAAATGCATCGACAACGTTTTTGTCTTCTTCTATTTGATACAATCCGAAACTTAATTCACTTAGATTAAATACGTAATTATCATCAACTATTTCAATTTTGTCCGAAAGTTCGTTATTATATTTTGATTTTCCAAATATTTTGGAAGTTTTTTTTATTTTTTTTCCTTTCCACTTATCAAAAGTATAAAAATAAGCATCTTTTGCACTCACAAACTCATCATTTCCCAAAAAATATTCTTTTTCATCTATATCATTTACTTCTGTATCAAAATAAAAAATTTTTTTATTCAGTTCCCAAGGAAGTTGAGTAAAATGTAAAAAATATGGATTTTGAATATGCAAATAAAAATCTAATACAATATCTTGTTGATTTTGTAAAAAAAATTCAAAGACACCACTTTTATCTGAAGAAAGCATCAAATTAAATCCTTTATCGCCTGCATATAACTGCATTCCGATTTGAGAAATAGTTTTTGCGGTTTCTTGAGAAGGAACAAATCTAAAAAAATCATTAGGAATTTGCTTAAAATATTCGTGTTGAATATTCAAAGCAATTAACTGCTGATACCGAACTTCGATTTCGATATTTTCACGCATATACACACTTATTTTGAAAAATTGCTGGATTTTGGCATAAAGATAAATAGAGTTTTTTAAACTTCCAAAATAAATCAAATTTTTTTTATTTTATTTTTAAAAAAATTAAAATATTGACTTAAAAAATAGATTTTTTTATTCATTTAATGCCAACTTATGATAATTTTTGTAGATATATACCAAAATATTATCTACATCACTCTCACGGATTTTTTTATTTTTTTCTATAAAGATCCCCTAGTAAAGAAACATACAAAATCTTTTTCTTAGTTGGTTTTAACGTATTTTTTGTTGCAAAAATTTCATAATGATTGGTTGCCAAAAAAAAATTATCATATTCATCTCTAAATGATGAAAGTTCTTCAGATGTGTCAAACACTCCCAATACATCACAAGTGTTTATTTTTGCATCTTCCTTATTTTTATATGCCACAAAAAGCCATTTGTCAGGATATTTTTTTTCTATTTCTTCCCAAGTAAGCCAATTAGGGATATGGTTTTTTTGTACTTCTTCTATTTTTAGTTTTTTAGGTATAACCTTTTTTATAGTTGTTTTTTGAATATTTTTCATTTTTTTAATTGTTTAATTTTATTTAAATAATGCAAATATAAACACTTCTTTGTATTTTTTTACTTTTGTTCATATATCGAAAAGTGTAGTAAAACTTATATTTTTGTTAAGATTTTAGTTCTGCACTTTTCGTTTATCAACAACTTTTATTTATTCAATACTTTTTTTTAACAAAAGTAAATATATTTTCTTATTCGACCAAATATTTATGAAAATAAAAAGTGAAAAACATTAACCCCTAACTTCCTGAATTATACGTAATAGTTTAGTACAGATTTTAAAAATAGTGTAAATATGATAAATAGAGTGCCTTTTTAAATTGTTACAAAAAAAAGAATTATTTTTTATATTACGTATTACGTAATAATAAAAAATTGTATTTTACCAATATAAATACCTATTAAAAGTTAATTATTGATATTTTTGTTGTATTTTTTCAATAATATATGGTGTAAAATAAAGAAGTTAGGGATTAAACTTTCTACAAAAAAATTTCAAAATTTCATTTAATTTTTTAACCATTATTTTTCTCCTCACAAACGACAAACCAATGAGATGATAAGTTATTTGTGAGGAAAAAAACAGTGGTTATTTTAAAACTTCGTTTCTAAAACATAAGGCAACATTGCACGCCAAGTTTCCCAATCGTGAGGCATATCATAACCCCACAAATCAACTTCGTGTGGAATACCTTTGCTGGCTAAAATTCTACCAAAACGGCGAGAAGCGTCAGGTGCTTCATAATCACCTTGTCCTGATAAAATAAAAGTTTTATGACGATTACGCAAAATATTCAACCAATATTCATCGTTCATATTTGCTAAATAATCTTCAGGCGAATTAAAATAACAATTTTCGTCCCAATATCCATCTGTATATGCCCCCAAACGATACACGCCACTCATCGCAATCACGCCTGAAATCAAATCAGGGCGTTTGAAAAATAAATTAGCACTATGCAAAGCCCCAAAAGATGCTCCTGCTGTGATAATTGGCACATCACTTTTGCAATGATTACGAATAAAAGGCAATACTTCTTGATACACATATTCGTTGAATTGTGCGTGGCGTATAGATTTATCAGTTGGGTGCATTCTATTGTTCAACCAACTTTCAGAATTGATACTATTGATAGAAAAAACTTTAAATTTTCCTTCATCTATATATTTTTTAATAGAATCAATCAAATAAAAACGCTCATATTCTAAATAATCAGCCGCCGCCGTAGGTAATAATAACAATGCTTGACCATAATGACCATAAACCGCAATTTCCATATCGCGGTGCAATCGTGGACTCCACCACTGATGAATTTCTCTGTGCATATTTTTGACTTATTTTTTAATTTAACTTTTAGTTTAATTTTTAATTTAACTTTTTTGGTTTAAATATAAAGGCAAATTTGGATAAAAAAAATTAAATTGAAAAAAAAATTATTTTTTATTTTAAATGACAAGTAAAATCATCAAAAATACAATGTTTTTTTTATAATTATATCATTTTTTGATAATAATGTTTTTGGTGATACAATAAAAAATCTTTATCTTTGCAACTATAAAAAAATACTTAAAAATATGATTTACCAATTTATAGCAGAAAAAACTAACGCAGATTTAGATTTTGATATTACACTTACACCTGATAAACAAGTGTATTGTTTTATTGGTGAAAATGGTTGTGGCAAAACACAATTATTGGAAAATTTGGCTAAGAGTTTGATTTTTTCGAGTACAATTTTTGGTAATGTTACAATCAAAAACTATAAATATATTACATTTTTTAGGCAGGGAGATATTTATCAAAAAATAGGAGATTTTAGTTTATTGTTGCCAAAAAAAATATCTATAAATCAAACAAAAGTTAAAAATACAGCATGGGATACTATTTTTTTAAAAGATATTAATAACATTGGCATCGAAGACAATGAATATGTTTTTGATTTTCCTATCGTTTTCATTACTGCAAAAAGTAGAGGATACATTCAAAATATAGATAAAAATAAGGTAGAATTATTAGGAAGTTACGAAGATAGATTTTTAAGTGCATTTACAAAAACGTATAAAAGTATCAAAAATGAAATTGTTGAAGATAATAACTTAGCAAATTGGCTAAATTCAAGATTGTTGATAAACCCTGCTTTTGTAAAAGATAATGATGATAGAATTTTTGAAGTAGAAGCATTTTTAGATTTATTGGAAATGCTCGAACCACGATTTAAAAATGAGTTGAAACAAGGCGCAGAACGCTTGAAAAATTTTTCATTTGCAGAAGGTAAATTATATTTTAATCAAATTCCTTTGGACAATCTTTCTACGGGTTTTGTATCTATTTTCAAAATTTTTCAAGAAATTATTTCAGGTTATGGGGGTTGGATTGGTATGTTAGGCGAAAAAGATATAAGAAACACGCAAGGTGTTGTTTTGATTGATGAAATAGAATCGCATCTACACGCCAAATGGCAATATAAAATTATTCCATTGTTAAAATCATTTTTTCCAAAAACTACATTTTATATTGCTACACATTCGCCACTTATTGTGTCTGCTACTCAAGAAGATGAAGCGTATGAATTGGTAAAAACAGATAATAAAGTAGTATCTAAAAAATTAGGAAATCCAAGAAATTGGTATTTGGCTGATGTTTTTTCGCAGGCTTTTCACGTGGATTTTGAAGATAAAAATTTTGAAGAAGAAACCGAAAATCAGCCTTCTGTCTTGGATTTATTGAAATCTTATAGTGAAAAAGTAAAAAATTATACTATCAAAAATGACGAAAATCTCAAAACAGAAATAGAAGATTTGTACCAAAAAATCTTACCAAATTTAGGCGAAGATGACCCACGCAAAAGAGCAATAGATTCTTTAAAAACACTTGTAAAATAAATGAAAAAAATCAGCAGATTATCGCCTCCTGATTGTTTTGATAATAACATTTCAAAAGACGAAAAAATAGAATATTACCAAAATACAGGAAAAAGCAAAACTATCAATCCACGTTGGAACAATATATGCAAAGATACAGACGGAATTTCTTTGGTAAGAAAAAAATTATTGGAAATGTCTGATAATGTTTGTGCATTTTGTGGTGTGCGTGTTTTCAATGAAAGTTTTGATGTAGAGCATTTTTTGCCCAAAGATGAATTTCCATATTTGGCGTATTGTTTTGAAAATTATCTCCCTTGTTGTAAAACCTGTAATCAAACTCGAAAAAAAACTTTTGTTCCTGATTCACTCAAAGGAAAAGAAATTATAGAGGATATTTTACAACATATTTTTCCAAATGCAGAAATCTATAACCATGCCCAAATTCTCCAAAAAACTAAAGATAGAATTATAGAGCCTACTTTTGATGATATAGAAACACATTTAGTTTTTAATGCTGAGTTGCTTTGTTATGACACAAAAACTAAAATTGGAGAAATTACAAATCGTATCTTTTTTGACCATAAAGAAGTATCAGAAAAGTGGGAAAATATAAGTCAGTATATAAAATTAATTGTTTTCAAAACTGAAAATTATGATGAACTTACAAAAGCATTTATTTTGATTGATGGTTATGAATATGTAAGTTTAGCATTTTTAGACTATTGGAAAAAGGAAAAAAAAGCAGGAAGAACAAGATAAATTTGATGGCATTATAATTTTACTCTAAAAAATCTTTATTTTTATCAAAAAATCTTTATCTTTGCAACTATAAAAAAATACTTAAAAATATGAACTTTTCAATTATTGTTTTTCCCGGTTCTAATTGTGATGAAGATATGGTGTATGCTTTGCGAGAAATATTAGGACAAAATATAAAAAAAATATTTCACAAAGAAACTTCTCTACCCAAAAATACTGATTGTGTGATTATACCGGGTGGATTTTCTTATGGTGATTATTTGCGTTCAGGTGCAATTGCTCGCTTTTCTCCGATTATGTCTGCCGTCCAACAACACGCACAAAGAGGCGGTTTTGTTTGGGGAATTTGTAATGGCTTTCAAATTTTAACCGAAGCAGGTTTATTAGAAGGTGCATTACTTAAAAATAATCATCAAAAATATTCTTGTAAAAATGTTTTTTTAAAAATTACAAACAAACAAAATCAACTCACACAATTTTTGCTTCACAAAGAAACCTATCAAATTCCTATCGCACATGGAGATGGACGTTTTTATGCTGATGAAGATACGCTCAAAAGTTTGCAAGATAACGAACAAATTTTATTTCATTATGCTGATAAAGACGGAAATATCAACGAAAACACAAATCCAAATGGTTCTTTGTTAAATATTGCAGGCATTTGTAACAAATCTAAAAACGTTTTTGGAATGATGCCGCACCCTGAAAGAGCCTGCGACGAAAAAAGTGGAAATATAGATGGAAAAAAAATATTTATATCTTTTCTCGGATTATGATTTTTAAAAAATATATATTAGTGTTACTATTTTTATTCATTTTTTTTCCTATTTATGCACAAATTGGAGGACGAAATGCGTATAGTTTTATGTATGTGCCTAATAATGCTTTTACAGCGAGTTTAGGTGGTATCAATGTTACAAGTGGGCAAACAGACTCGCAAAATTGGACGCAAAATCCTGCATTATTGAACCAAAAAAATATAAAATTAGCGTCATTTAGTTATAATCGTTGGCAGGCTGATATTGCACAATATTCAGTCGGATATTCCTCAGAAATAAAAAAATTAAACGGAATTATTGGAGCAAATCTACAATATATCAACTATGGAAAAATGGAACTCACTGACCCGACAGGCACAAGCAGTGGCAGTTTTTCGGTGTCTGATTTTTGTTTAAGTACTGCATATTCTCGAAAACAAGATAATTTTAGGTTTGGAGGGCAACTCAAATTATTAGGTTCACAAATCGAAACTTATCGGGCTTATGCGTTGGTGGCTGATATTGGGGCAACATTTATTCACCCCAAAAATGATTTTGTAGTAGGTTTAGTACTTAAAAATCTTGGTTTTAGATTACAAAATTATGTTTCTAATCATAAATCACCTTTGCCTTTTGATGCACAATTAGGGCTTTCGTTTAAACCAAAATATATGCCTGTTCGTTTTTCTACGGTTTTTCATCACTTACATAATTGGAATATTACGTATTTTGACCCTAATTTGAACGTACAATTAGACTTAAACGGACAAGCAACCACACAAAATAAAAGTTTTTTTGACGAATTAGCGAGGCATTTTGTTTTTGGAGCAGAAATTTTATTGCATAAAAATTTTCAAATAAACGTTGGTTATAATCATCTTATCAATCGAGAATTAAGAATAAAAGGTTTGGGTGGTGCAAGAGGATTTACGGCAGGTTTTAGGTTAAAAATCAAAGATTTTGAATTTGGATATGCTTACAATGGATTTCAAGCAGGCGGAGGAGCAAGAAATTTTATCACTTTGGCAGTCAATACTGCATTTTTTAAAAAGAAAAAAGAAGTTGAGTAATCGATGTTGGTTCTACTAAGATTTGTATGGAAAATAAAAATTGTATCATCTACTTTTAGTGTGTGGACACGCACATTGGTTTAAGCGAAAATATCTGTTTTTGTAGTTGTCAATGTTGCAGACTTGACAATCTGCCATAAATATATATTTTTGCGTTCATAAGTTTTTTTTGATAAATATTTTGTTGAATAACGTGAGTTCGGGATAAAAACCATAAAAAAAATCTAACTCTTTGTAATTTAAATCCTCTGAAACAAAAACCTTTTTTAGTTCACATTTTTTATGATTATCATAATCTCACACAAATCCAAAAACTATTTCTCAAAAAACTAAAATAAAAACAACACAAAAACTTTATCAATACTATTTAAAAAAAAATATAGACTTGATAAAGTTTTTGTATAGATAAAAATAAATCAATTAAATCATTGCAGGTGCGTTCATTGCCGCCCATTCTTCATTCGAAGGACCATAAACTCCCGACACTTGTAAGCCTGCTTGACGCATCAAAACGCTTAATTGACCTCTGTGATGAATCTGATGAAAAATCATATATTTTAAAGTATCACCTTTTGCCCAAATTTCCCCATACATATTATCACTTGTTTTTAAAGTTTCATCATTCCAATTTTTTTTGATGTTTTCGATAAGATTTTCGTTTGTTTTTTCATACATTTCTTTCAAAGTTGCTACACTTTCGGGTGCGGGAGCGTTGTAATCAACCTCAAAAAGATGCAAGCCTGCCAAGCCTAACATTTCTGAAGGAGTAGCGATAATATGCCACACTATTTGTTTCATTGCTCTCATTTTTTCGTGAGATTTAGGAATTTTTAGTGCTTCATCACTCAGATTATTGATGAATTTTAAGGTAGATTCGGCTTCATAAGCCCAATCTTTGAAGAAATCTTCTAAAGAATGATACATAAAAATAAAGGTTTAAATATTAAAAAAATTAAAATTATATACAAAATTAGTTTTTATTTTTAATATTTGCAAATAATTTTAATTTTTTAACATAATTTTTCAAACCTAACCGCCTATACCAATCGTTCCACCCATAGACGCATTGCCTTCGTCTATTCCGACCATCGTAACTTTGAACAAAATACAAGGCGTATGTTTTCCCCCTAACATAGACCACATATTTTGCATCGTTGTCATATCTTGTGGCTCAATGACAAAAACCAATTTGTCAATATTGTTGCCTAATTCAGGTGTATTTTGTGGTGTGAGAACCGAATTGGCTTGAAAAAAACTAATCACAGCCGAAAGTTCTTTTAAGGCTTGTTCATAACTGCCTTCCTCACCAAAATACACAGAAACCAACACATTCAAATTCAAATAAATAGGTGAATCTGCAGGATTGATAACAGGAATTTTAATATTTTTTTCTTGATTGATACCCACCAATGTTACCGTAATTTTTTCGGTATTCGTAGAGGTACTTCCGCCTTCACTTTTCAAAATAGAGGACAATTCTACTTTGTCTTTGGTCAGTGAAAAACGACTTTTTAGATAAACATTGAGTTTATCTACCACAGCTTTGAGCGCAACATTTAACATATTTTTGAAGGATTTTTTACAAAGGTAGTATTTTTTTGGTAATATATTTATTCTTGCTGTAAAAATTTTGTATATGTTTGAAATTGTAAGAAAAATATGTATATAGACAACAAAATTGACAATTTTTTGTAAAAAATACGATTGTAGAGGCGAGGCTTGTCCTCGCCTTTCACACAAACAAGGCGAGGACAAACCTCGCCCCTACAAATCAAATATTTTGCCGTTTTAATTGAATATACAAAAATTTTATAGTAACAAAAAATCAGCGATTACATCATTGGATTGGTATGATTTTTTCCTTCTGATACCAATTTTTCGTCAAGTTGAAACATAGAAATAATCACTAAAATTATCGCTACCAACATCAATAAAAATCCTAATCCAAAAATGATAAGTGTTGGCAAACTAACCAAAAGTAGAGTAGAAGCCAATACTAAATTTTTTACTCCTGTAACTTTTCCCAACGCTTTGTAAGAAAAAGATGAAAATAAAACAACAAAAATAAACAAAATTCCAACGGCTGAAGTCAAACCAATAAATTCGGTGGTTAAAAACGATTTGATTATTTCTTGGGCAAATTCTGGGTCAGATTGTGCTTTTTTTGTTAAATCTTCTAAAAAAGCAGTCATATCGCTTGCTTTTTCATTTGAATTACCAAATTTTTGCATCAAATATGTACCACCTTTTTTAACAGTGAAAATTATTACAATATTCATTACCAAAGAACAAGCAAAAGATATGACATAATTGATAAAAATAGATGTCTTTTGATAACTTTTAGCAAACATATAAAACGCAGCTACTATCAATAATTGTGGTAATACAGCAAGAATAAAGCCTATAACTGAATTTCCATCAATAACAAAAGACAAAGCAATGCTTGATAAAAATCCTATGCGTGCAAATAATACGGGTTTCATGAGTTATTTTTTTAATTTTTTTTTAATAAATAATAAGTGCAAAAGTACACAAAAATATTTCAATTCCAAATAAATTTTATTTCATTAAGCTTAAAATTCCTTTGTAATCTTGTGTTGTCATTTTGAAAAAATAACCAGTTGCTTTATTTTTTTCCCAATTATCGATGATGTTTTGGTGTTGTTTTTCATCAATATTTGCCTCTTTCAAACGAATTGGCACGCCAATTTTTCCATAAAAATATTCTAATACTTCGATAAAATCGGCTCTTTCGTCATTTAAAACATATTTTGCTAAAAATTTTAATTTATCTTTGATTTTAGGATGATAATGTTTGAGCCAAGCAGGGTACACGATAGACAAACCAGCCCCATGTGCAATATCAAACAAAGCACTCAAACCATGTTCTAATTGATGTACGCCCCAATCTCCGCCTCTTTTTCCTGCGGATAAACTTCCGTTCAATGCTGTTGTAGCAAGCCACATAATATTTGCTCTTGTTTCATAATCGTTTGGATTTTGAACAACATTTTTGCCATATTCCATCGCCAAACGAATAATATCAGCCACAATTGCATCACTCAAAGGCGAACTCGAAGTATCAAAATAGGCTTCTAAACAATGTGAAATCAAATCAGCCACACCACAAGCAGTATAATAATTGCTCACAGAATAAGTATATTCGGGATTTAAGAAAGAAACTTTGGGCGCAACCAACGGCGAGCCAAAAGCAAATTTTTCTTTGGTTTCATCGTTTTGAATGACTGTATAATAATTCATTTCTGAGCCTGTGGCTGCCAAAGTCAAAACGGTTAATAATGGTAACGCATTTTTGGGACTTTTGGTATGTGTGTAAAATTCCCACACAGAATGCTCGCTATATACGCCTGCACAAACGGCTTTGGCTGTATCTAAAACAGAACCTCCTCCTACGGCAATAACCATATCAGCCTTCATTTTTTTGGCGTGAATGACAGCATTATCAGCATCTTGATAAATTGGATTTGATTTTATACCTTCAAAAATTTCAAAAGAAATATTATTTTCGGTTAGTTGTTTTGTAACTGCATCTAAAACTCCATTTTTTTTGACAGAACCTTTTCCGATTAAAATTAAGGCGTTTTTTCCGTAATTAATGGCTTCTTTTCCTAATTTTTCGAGGCTATTTTTACCAAAGATAAGTTTTGTAGGATTATATGAGATAAAATCTTCCATTTTTTTTGTTTTTTTTACGTTATTTAAAATATATTTATGAGTGCAAATATATATTTTTTTCTGAAAAAAATATTAAAAATAAAAGAAAATATTAAAAATAAATGAGTATATAAAAGTGATACTATATTTCTTTTTTTCTTTTTATAATTTTTATATTTGTTTGATATTACGTATTCAATGCGTTTAATTTTCATAGACACTCATTTATCGATAATTTATTGTCTAAATTACCTAATATATTTCTAATTCTATTATTTCTTGAATTTGATTACTTAAAATTTCTGTTGTAAGCATACACTCAAAAGAATCTTCTTTCCAAATTCCCCCTCCTGCTTGTTGAAATTTATTTATTAAATCTATAAGATCTGATTCTGCCTTAACTACAAAAGGGGCATTTGCGATAACATATTTTTTTGATTTAATTTTTTTAATTGTTTCTAAAAGGCTATTTTTATATCCCAAGAAAAAAATATTTTTATTAGGATTATCAGATAATATATGAGCAAATTTATCTGCTATAAAATAACGAATATCTATAAATACTGTTATAGGCCAATGTTTTGATTCTAATTCAAAAATTACTCCTATTATTTTTTTTACTTTTTTATTATCTTTTTTTACTCTTGAGCAATCTACTACTTTCCAAGCCTCTTGAATAGTAAGTGATTCATTCAGTATTTTTTCCTCCTCCTTAAACAACAAATAATTATCAGCGTCATAGCAATCATCTTCTATGACAGGTGATTTAAATGGTATTTTTATCATTGGATAACAAAATATACCAGTACTTTCTTCGTTAATCTTTCGTTGGTTATATCTAAGAAAAATTCCTTCATGTAAAATTTTTTCTTTTAAAGATGCATCTGAAAAATATATAAATTTCATCTTTTGATTATTCAAATATAAAGCAATGAGTTTTTAATAAATTCACATAGATAACACATTGACCTGCTTTATTTTTCTAAAAAAAACAGGCTAATGTGCTTTGTGAATATCAAATTTTTTTTCTAAAATTGAACATTTACCCTAAGGGTTGAAATTACACAATATCATTTTTTTCTATTTTTCTTTCTAAAAATTCATGATATCACTAAAATTGTCAAAGAGTTAGATTTTTTTATGGTTTTTATCCCGAACTCACGTTATGTAAAAATTTTATAATCTATTTGAATAAAAAAAAAACCTTTAAATCTAAGAAATAAAGGCTTTTTTATCTAATAAATATATATGTTTCAAAACAATTTAAGCCATTTGTAATTGTTTTGAATTGATAGCATTTTGCAGAAAATTAGGAATAATTACTTTTTGAGTTAATATAATTTTATCTTCGTCATTGACAAAATCACACATCTCATCATATTTTTGTTGCCCATGACTCTCAATGATTTCAATTTTCTTTTTAGGGTCATTAAAATATGTTTCCATACCGATTGGGTCTGCCTCCGGGTGAAATTGTACTGCAAACATTTCAGGAGAAAAACGAATCGCCATCACAGCCCTTTCTAAATCTACGTGTGGACGTTCTTTTTCAATAGATAAAATTTCAGCACCCAAACTTTTTAATTTGGCGTGGTTTGGCTCGATAAGTTGCCAATAACGATTATCTACGGCATAAAATGGTTCAGGCAATTCCGAAAAAAACGGCTCATTCCAGCCCAACTCTGTATGGTGCATCGGAAAAATTCCAAAAGAAAGAGATTTTCTTTTACAAACATTTCCTATCTCAAAAAAACGAGAAATCATTTGAAAAGAATGACATATAAAAAATGCGTGTTTCTTACTATCGTTATTTTTTTGGTTAAAATTATATACTTTATCTAACCAACTAAAATAATTTTTCTCCCAAACTTTTCCTTCGCCTTCAAAAGGACTACCAGGACCACCAGTAGAAATGTATATATCATAATTATCAATATTAGGAACTTCCTCTTTTTGACGGACATCAAAAATATCATATTGTAATTCTGTATCTGAATTTTTAGAATATCTTGTTAAAATTTCTTGGATATTTTTCATTCCCAAGTTTGCCATTCCATTATATAAGTCTAAAATAGCGACTTTTTGTATATCACGCATAGGATTAAGTTTAAAAAAATGATAAGATAAATTATTATATATAACTTTAAAAAAGCCATTAAGTTTTTATTTTCGTACAAAGTTATGAGTTTTTTTTAAAAATAACTAATATTATTTTGTTTTTAGCTCTATTTATATGTAAGAAATTTAAAAAATAATACTATTTTTCTTAATTTTTAGTTAATTTATTGATAAAGAATATTTTTTGCTTCATTTATTTATTTTTTTAATCTTACTAAAAATAATTGAGTGTAAGATATTAATTATAATGACACTTTTGATATGATTTAAAAAAATAATTTTTTTCTTTCAAAACAATTGAAAGTAAGTATATTTTTTTTTCAATTGTATTAATTATTTTTCTAAAAAAACAAAAAAATATATTTAATAACTTATTTTTTTGGTTTATATTTGCAAAAAATCGATAAAGAATACAAAATCCTCTCAATTCTTATCATTACTTCAACAAATTTTTTTAAATTTTAATAGATAAAAAAATGACTTCAGCTTGGCAGGCAAATGCCTTAGACTTAGAAAATGAATTAAATTGGTTTAATAATTTTTTATTACAAAGAGCAACTTACGGGCAAACAAACCAAAGTGTTTCGATAGATTTTCTTATCGATAATATTCCACCGATGATGCCTTTAAACTCTCATTTTGGGTTGCTTTGTAATCAATTAGCAGAAAAAACATCTTTATTATATCAAGGAACTGATTTTGTGTTACATCATTTGGCTGAAAGAATGACTTTAGTTTTAGCCCTTTCGCCTCACATACGCCCACAAGCGCTGGATATTTTTTTCCATCAAAATCAATTTAACAGAGATTTTACAGAGTTTGGTGGACTGAAAGGAAGTGTTCACAAAGGTTTTTTGCCAACAGGCGAAACTTTGATGTATATTTTGGCAGGAAGTAATTTAGAATTGCGGTTTGCTTTTGTGCAAGTTTTTAAACAAACACATTTATTTCACGAAAAAAGCATTTTATCAATAGAAGAAATCACTAATAATGAACCAGATTTGAGTGGAAAAATCATAATTTCAAAAGAATATTTGCAATTATTGACCACAGGTGAGCCTTATCAACCACAATATTCTCAAACTTTTCCCGCACAAAAAATTACAACAAGTTTGGAATGGAACGATTTGGTCTTAGATTACCATACTTATACCGAAGTTACAGAATTTAGGGCGTGGATAAAACATTACAAAACTTTGATGAAAGACAAAAAATTAGGAAAAGAAGTTACAGGTTTTAGAGGGCTTTTTTATGGTGAATCAGGAACAGGCAAAACTTTGACCACCAAATTATTAGGAAAAGAACTCAATATGGATATTTATAGAATCGATTTATCAAAAATTGTATCTAAATATATTGGTGAAACTGAAAAAAATCTTCATACAATTTTTGAAATGGCAAAATTTAGAGATTGGATTTTATTTTTTGATGAAGGTGATGCACTTTTTGGCAAAAGAAGCGAAACCAAATCGTCAAACGATAGATATGCCAATCAAGAAACTGCTTATTTGTTGCAAAAAATAGAAGAACACCCAGGCGTTTTGATTTTAGCAACCAATATCAGGGCAAATTTGGACAAAGCATTTTTAAGACGATTTCAAGCAGAGGTTTATTTTGGTATTCCTAACGAACAATCTCGCTTGACGCTTTGGAAAAAAGCTTTTGAAGGTTGGGAATTAGAGCCAAAAATTGATTTGCAAGAAATAGCCAAAAAATATGTCGTCAGTGGTGCCGCCATCAAAAATATTCAATTATTTTGTGTCGTAATGGCAATGGAAAGACAAGATAATATTATTTTGTATGATGATTTTATTGAAGGTTTAAGAAAACAATTATGGAAAGAAGGCAAAACAATTTAGCATTTTTTTGTATTTTATGATTTTAATTTCAATAAAAAATGATTATGACGCATAGAAAATCCAATTTTTGTATATAAATCAATTGCTTTTTGATTATCAGGTGCAACCTCAAGCGCGTATCCGATAATTTTTTGATTGTAATTTTGATGTAAATATTCAAAAAAAAATTTACCAATGCCTTTGCTTCTATGTGATTGTATTACAAATAATTCATCAATATTTAATAACAATCCACCATATTCATTATGCCAATAAAAAATTAAAATAGAATAACCAATAATTTGATTATCTTCATAAAAAAGATAAATTTTACCCATATTTTTATTTTCTTCTAAAAAAGTAATCGTTTTCTCAATATTTTTAGCAGAAATAGTATGCAAAGAACTATCTTTTTGATATAATAAATCAACCATTTCTTTTAATTTTTTGGTTTGATATTCATTATTTTTATCAAAATTTTGGATAGTAAGATTATTTTTTTGATACATTTTTTGATATAATTAATTCTATTAAAAAATTATTGTCTTTTCACAAGCAAGAGTATAAAACGATGTTTCGAAATTGGTCGTGGTTACATAATTTTTTTGTTATATGATTGAGTTTTACCACAAAATATTGCCCAAAAAAATAAAATTAATAAAAAAATTAATAAAAATTTTGTTTATTACAAAAAAAATACTAACTTTGGCTTTTCAATTATAGCCTTAAGCCCAAAATAGGCTACCTTCAAAATATGTGTACAAAAATCCCCTTCGGGAATGGGGCTACCTTGCCATTATGCAAAAAACAGTATTTATTCAGCAAAAAGAAGAACAAGAAAATAAAGGGTTAGATTTTGAGTTTTTAAAAGCAGAGGGAATTAAACTTTTACAAGACCTAACAGGCGATTATTGGACTGATTTTAATGCCCACGACCCAGGCATCACTATCCTCGAACAACTATGTTATGCCTTAACTGATGTGGCATTTCGTACAGATTTTCCTATCCCTGATTTATTGGGGCAAAGCCAATTTGAAAGTCCTATTTTTAAACAACCTGCTGATATTTTTACAGTAGAACCATTGACTATCAATGATTTAAGAAAGGTTTTTTTAGATGAAATTCAGGAGTTAAAAAATATTTGGTTTGTACCAACGACTCCAGAAGAACATTCTTTGAAAGGACTTTTTAAAATTTATGCAGATTTATCAGAGGTTTCTGATGATATATCAGTGATTGAAAATGTCAAAGAAAAGATTAAAAATATTTTTGCAAGCCGTAGAAATATGTGTGAAGATGTCGAAATAATTGAAATTGCAAAAGCAATTGATGTATCTATTGCGGCACAAATAGAAATTGATAATTTACGTACTCCTGAGCATATTTTAGCAGAAATTTATTTTGCTTTAGACAAAGCTTTTAATCCAGATTTAAAGTTTTACTCTTTGAAAGAATTAAGACAACAAGGCAAAAAATTAGAGGATATTTTTGAAGGATGTTTATTAAAACATGGTTTTATCAGAGATGAAGATTTGAAACCTAAAATTGATAGAATGCCTTTTTCAGAAATTTCTAAAATTATGATGCAAGTACAAGGAGTTGTGAGCGTCAAAAATATGGCAATCAGAGTCAATAACGAGTTTAAAACTAATCAAATAGAACTTTCGATGGTCGAAGTGGCTAATTTGATTTTTGGAAAATATAGAGAAGATGATGGTTTTACAATTCAGTTTTTTAAAGGAAGTTTGCCTGTTCAAAATTTGGATAGAAATTCTGTTTTAAGAAAATTTAATGAATTAAAAGCTGGAAACAAACGCATTTATCACCTTAATTCGCCTTTGATAGAATGGACAGAAGGCAGAAATATTCAATTGAAAGAATATTTTTCGTTACAAAATCAATTCCCAATTATTTATGGTATTGGTGAAGACGGTATTCCTAATAATCCCGATGACAAACGCAGGGCGCAAGCAAAACAATTAAAAGGATATTTGATGATTTTTGAGCAAATTTTAACCAATTATTTGGGACAATTAGCCAAAGCCAAAGATTTATTTTCTCCCGAAACCGATATTCAAAGTTCATATTTTCATCAATTTTTAGATACAATTCCTGATGGAAAAGAATTATACCAAGATAATTATTACCAAGATTTGCCAAAAATTATGGCAAAAGAAGATAATTTTTTAGAAAGACGCAATCGTTTTTTAGATTTTTTCTTAGCAATACATGGCGAAAATTGGAAAGATTATTCTTTGAGTGAATATTTAGGAACGACAGACAAAGCCTTGATATTAGAATCAGAAATAAAAAGTAAAAAATCTTTTTTAAATCAACTCATTTATTTGGGGCAAAATAGGGGACAGGCTTTTGATTATTCTGATAATTTGATTGATGGACAAAATTTTTCAGGGGCAGAAGTAAAATTATTAGGACTTTTGGGCTTGTATGAATCGAGCTCAGAAAATCGTTTTATTTTTTCAGAAGAAAGAATCAAAGAAAATTGGCAAATTTTTGAAATCTATGAATCTGTCGAAGATTATAAACAATGGATAAGTTTAACCGAAAATCCATTTAAAAACCTTTCTATACAAGAATTTAACAATTATTTTGATTGGATTGATGAAATAGATTTGCCACAACCTTCAGAAAATGTAATGGACTCAATTCAAAAATTAGTCATCAGTAATTTTAAAAAAATAACTACTTCGTTTTTTAGGGAAGGTATTAACACAGAATTATACCGAGTTGGTCAATTTGAAAATAAAGACGATTTTTATCTTTTTATCAAAGATGAGGACGAGTTTTTATTATTAGGAAAATTTCCTACCTATCAAGAAAGTTTACAAGTCATTATTGACATAAAAACTTGGTTAGAAAAACAAAATTCTAAAGACGAAACTTTGTTTATTATTGAGCATATTTTGTTAAGACCTGCCTTAGAAGACCAGCAATTTGGTTTTTATGTATTAGATGAAGCAGGAAATCCTGCACTAAAATCAGTACAAAGATTTAATTTTTCAGAAAGGCAAGAACTTTTAAAAGACGTAGAAAGAATTTTGGTAGATAAAAAAAATTATTCTGTCGAAAGACGTATTGACGGCGATTTTGAAATTTCTTTCAAAGCAGACGGCGAAAATTGGGAATTAGTGAGTTTAAAAAAAGATATTTCTGTGCAAAAAATACACGAATATTTAGAAGAATTAAATATATTTTTATCTAATCAACGCCTTATTGTTCCTATTGAAGAAAAACTTTCTTTTTATATCCAAACTGACGACAATTCGCCTGCTATTGATGAAGATTATTTTAATTTTCACGTGAGCGTTATTTTTCCTGCATGGAGCTCGAGATTTGCAAGCATCGAATTTCAAGAAAAAATACAAGCATTACTACAAGAATGTTTGCCTGCCAATGTGATGGCAGAGGCACGTTGGTTCTCGATAGAAAAAATGAAAGAATTTGAATATATTTATAAAACTTGGGCAGACCAAAAACGCTTAAATTTGCCTGATTTGAAAGAATACGAAAAAAAATTATTGCATTTTTTATATAGTTAAAAACAAAAAAAAGACCAACTTTAAAAAAGTTGGTTTTTTTGTTTTCTTTACGTCAAAATTTGTATTTTGATATTTTTAAAAAGTTTAATTTTTTGCTTCTTTCCAAGCTGCGTGCCTACATTTATCACTGCAAAATTTTGCTTTTCTTTTTTTAGTTTCTACTTTTCCACAATGCGAACAAGTGATTAAAAAACCTTCATCTGGGTCTTTTATTGGTACTTCGACTCTTACTTCTTTCTCGACAAAAACTTGTTTTATCACTTCCACAGGCACTTCTTGAATAATAATTTGTGGTTTGGAAACAAATGTATTATTATTCACATCATTTTTTATAGGTTCTTTTTTTACTACTTTACTCTCGATTTCGAGAGCCAATACATCAGTTTCGTTTTGAGTATTAAGTTCTGTTTTTTTGAGAGGTTGATGAACCAAATTTTCCGCAATTACTTTAAATCCAATTTCACTTTTTGTTTCTTCTTTCACTTGGGACTTGTGATTTTGAGAAGAATTTTTAAAATTGTTTTCAGAAAATCCAAAACCCATACTTTTTGGCAATACTTTTTCTGATTTAATGGTGTTTAAAGTTTCGGTTTGAAAACTGCGCACTTCGACTGCTTTTTTCTTCATATCTAATTGTGATAAAAGCACTTCACGTTTTACGCCATATTTATAAGTCCAACTATAAGACAACAAAAACACCAACATACATTCAAAACTTAGCCAAATTCCTGCACAAGCACCCGCATAAATTTCTGTACTGTATTCACTTTCAGCCACGATTTGTGTGTTTTTACTTTCTGCTTTTTGTTCTTTTTGGTGTCGTTGTTCTTCGAATCGATGGAGTAAATTTTGGTGTTTTTCACGTTGTGAAGTCAATGCTTGCAATTGTTTATCATAATTTTCGAGACGAGATTTGATTTCAGGTAACAGATATTGATTACCTTCCCAAATCGCATAACTTTTTTTATCTGCAATTGTATTTTTTTTTGCATTTAAAATATCTTTTAAATTGCGGTCAATTTTTTCTACATCAATTTTTTCATCTTTGATTTTGCTTTCCAAACCTGCTGTTAGATTTTTTATATCAATAGTAGCGGCTTTTGGTTTGTTGTGTTTTGTATATTGATACGCTCCAAAAGTGCCTGAAGTTACTAAAATACAAGAAATTAAAATCAAAATATACATTTTTGTTTTTAGCCACTCGCCTTGTATTAATTGCGATTGTTCACGTCTAAAAGTTGCTAAAAAATGATAGCCTGAAGTATTGACTAACCATCTTCTCAAAGCCTCTATTCCAAAAAATAAAAGCATACAAAAAATAAAAATAACCAAACCAAATATTGTATCTATTTCAATATGCCAAATAAACTTTGCCAAATCAAATAATAAATAAGAACCCGCCAATATGGAGATAAACTGCAAAGGATAGCTCAAAATGATGCTTAATTGGTGATAAAACCAATTCCTTTCTTGGTAGTCTTTGGGGCGAGCCGAAAGCAAGTCAGCAATAAAATTTTCTTTATTTATGGCTGAAAGTTTGTTTTTTTGTTCTTTCTGTGATAAATTTGCAAATTGCATAGTTTTTAAGGTTTTAGTTGAACCATTTTTGCAAAAGAGTCGCTCTTGTAGATTTTCGAAGGTCTTGAGCGACTTCTTTGTTTTTTTACATTTAATTTTTTATCCTTTTTTAAAAAGTTCTTCAAAAGTTACGATTCTTCCTGACTTTTCGGTATAGTATTCGAGCAACATTTTTGCTTCGTCTGCTTTTGCTTCGCTTCCTTCTGAGTTGATAATTGCCCAAAAACGTTTATGGTGCATTTTATCTTTGAGTTCACTTGGATACTCATATTTTTCTACAAAACCTTCTGGGTCTATGTGTTTTAGGTTTTTTAGAAAAGAATTTTCTTGTTCTTTTTTTTGCTCTTTCATAAGTATTTTTTAATTTTTATATGAATAATAAATATTGATGATGCAAAGTAAGTATTTTAATTTTTAATATCCAAATTAAAATCTAAAAATTTTTATAATTTTTTTAAATTTTATTTTTACTATATATTTTTAATATAATTTAAGTAACCAATATTGATAATAAATTTTAAAAATATTAAAAAAAAAATCTTTATTTTCTGGTTCTTAGAAAGTTATTACGTATCTACCAAATAAGTAGGTTTAGATTAGGCTTAGGTAAGCGTTTCTGCTATCCAAAAAACGTATTTCCGCAATAACTTTCGCAGAACCTATTTTCTTAAAATGAAATTTTTTCTTAAAATGAAGTATAACAACTATATTATATATTTTTTATAACCATAAAATTAGTCAATTTATTACTTTCTTTTTATTTCTATAAAATTGAAAGGTATTATTAAAATAAATAGTTTATTATGTCCTTAATTCTTTAGAAATTATTTACAAAAAAAATTAAATTTTAGATATTAAAAAGCAGTATTATTATCAAAATGAACTTAAATAACAAAAAATTTCAATAATATGCAGAAATTTTTTATTCAAAATTTGGTAGTTTAATTTATATTACTGATATTTGCAAATCGGTGGTAGTCGAAAAACCGTTAAAAGAGTAGATATTAAATCAAATTTTATTAAAAAATGTTAAAGAAAAAATTATCATTAGTACTATCAATTGTAGTATTATCATTTTTAATGATGTCAGCAGCATCTCCTGTTAATCCAAACATCAAATTTAACACTGATGTGAAAAAAAATGATAACGTAAAATTGAATGAAACTCCTTTGAGTTACAAAGAACTTAAAAAAGCTGCTGAAAAAGTAAAAGGTTCAAAACTTACGCTTAAAGAAAGAATTGGACTTAAAATTTTTGGTAAAAAAATCAAAAATATCAGCAAAAAAGTTGAAAGAGAAGGTAAAGACAAAAAAACACAAGGTAAAGGTCGTACTACAGACTTGTTAAATTCTAAAAAAATGTTTACTTTTGCAGTTTAGTATCCAAATAATATTTTGTTTTATGGAATTTTCACAATTTATATCAAGTGTGTCT
>RDXZ01000226.1 GCA_004293265.1 Bacteroidota bacterium
AATTTTTTATTAAATCAAAATTTTGATAATGTGATTGAAATAGATTCTACTTATTTTAATCGTTTTTTGATATTGCCAGAGGTGAATGGAAGCGTCGAAAAAAGAGAAGAATTGAATAAATTAACGATTGCAAAAGATATTCAACAAAATATTTTAGCATTGAATAAATCTGCTTTTTTGCCCAAATTGGGTGCAGGTTTAGATGTAGGTTCGCAGGCGTTTCATTGGCAATTCAACAATAAATCTGCTTATTATTTATTAGGATTTAATTTAGAAGTGCCGATTTTTAATGGTTTTAGAAATAAAAATAAAATAAAACAAACCAAAGCCGATATTGATGCCTTAGATGCACAAACCGAACAAGTTAAATCACAATTAAAATTAGTAAATCAAATTGCTAAAAATAATTATGAAAATGTTTGGAATATTTATTTGACTTATCCACCGCAATTGGACGCTTATCAAAAAAATTATCAAGATTTATTAAAAAAATATAAGCAAGGACAAAGCACAATCATCGAATTGTTGCAAGCACAAAACGATATTACAAATACAAAAATTTTACAATCTTTGTCTTTTTTTGATATTTGGTTGAAAAAAGTAGAATTAGAACGAACTATTAAATAATATTAACTCATTCAAACTTCCACGTTTGAATATAAATTTGAAAAATTATGAAAAATATAACCATTTTATCACTTTTTTTATGCCTTTTTTTCACAAATTGTGGTGAAAAAGAAAAAAAAGCAAAAGAAAATAGCAATGAAATTATTGCTGTAAAAGTAGGAAATATCGAAAGCCAAATCATCGACAAAACTATTTTGGCTTCGGGCATAGTAGGCTCAAAATCTGATGCAAGATTAGCTTTCAAAACAGGTGGTGTGATTGATAAAATATTGGTGGAAGAAGGTCAAAATATAGTCAAAGGACAATTATTGGCTACTTTAAACCTTACCGAAATCTCTGCACAGGTTACACAAGCAAAAGAAGGTTTTGCCAAAGCAGAAAGAGATTTGAACAGAGTAAAAAATTTGTATGCGGATAGTGTTGCGACTTTGGAACAATTACAAAATGCAACCACTGCTTATAATATTGCCAAACAAAATACTTCTATTGCTGGTTTTAATCAATCTTATTCTGAAATTAGAGCAAGTTTGACAGGAAAAGTATTAAAAAAAATAATGAATGAAGGCGAAATTGTCGCATCAGGAATGCCTGTATTTTTTATTGCCGCCACCACCGCACAAGATTGGGTAATTAAAGTTGGTTTGGCAGACAAAGATTGGGCAAGGCTCAAAATTGGCGATAAAGCTACCATTGCTCTTGATGCTTATCCTGAAAAGGAAATTGAAGGAATCATCACTGATTTGGCTGAAAATGCTGATATGATGACAGGAACTTTTGAATGTGAAATTAAAATTATTCCACAAGATATTAAATTAGCTGCAGGTTTATTGGCTTCTGTTGAAATAAAACCAACACAAAACCAAAAACAAACCATCATTCCTTTGAATGCTTTGGTCGAAAGCAACGGCAAAAAAGGTTTTGTGTATGTGATTGATGCCAACAATATTGCCCACAAAAAAGAAGTAAGAATTGCTTATTTATGGGGCGATAAAGTGGTGATTAACAAAGGATTAGAAGATGAAAAACAAATTGTAACTGTGGGTTCGCCTTATTTATCAGAAGGACAAAAAATTATCATTCAAAAATAAAAAAACTATGAAATTTGCTTCATTTTTTGTAAAAAATTATCAATTTACTTTAATAATTTTTATAATGGTTTTACTTTTAGGTTTTAATTCATTGATGAATATGCCAAGAGGAGAAGACCCGCCTTTTAATCCACCTATTTTTGTGGTGGTTGCCATATATCCAGGGACAAGTCCGCAAGATATGGAAGAATTGATAGTAGAACCTATCGAGGAAAAATTGTATGAATTGGACGACATCAAACGTATCAGAACCAATATTTATGACGGCATACAAGTTACTTTTGTTGAGTTTAGATATGGAGTAGATACAGAAAATAAAAAAAATATTTTGAATCGTGAAGTTACTGCTTTGCGTGGCAAATTGCCTGCTGATGTGGTGAGTTTAGATGTTACAGCGATTCAATCTTCTGATGTGAATATTTTGCAATGTGGTTTTGTGTCTGAGTTGTTGCCTTATCGTGAATTAGAAAAAAAAGCAGAAGATTTGAAAAAAAAATTAGAGAAAATTAGTTCTCTCAAAAAAGTTGCTGTCGTTGCTTCTCCCGAACAAGAAGTAAAAATTTCACTTAATTTAGAAAAAATGGCTCAAAATAGAATTGGTTTGAATCGAATTTTGGGTGCATTGCAAGCAAACAATGTCAATATTCCGGGCGGAAATATGGACTTGGGCGAAAAAACTTTTAACATCAAAACAACTGCTGATTTTGAAAAAATTGAGGACATCAAACGCACTATCGTCAATAGTTCTGTGGCAGGTGTGGTCTATTTGCAAGATGTAGCCGAAGTGAGTATGGGTTATGAAGAACAAACACATTCAGCACGTTTGAATGGAAAAAGAGCCATTTGGGTTACTGCAACCTTGAAAGATAGACAAAATATATTAAAAACAAAATCAAAAATTGATAAAATATTGCAAGATTTTGAAAAAGAAGTACCCAAAGAAATGGCTTTTAAAAAAGTATTTGACCAAGCCGAAAATGTGAGCCATCGTTTAGGTGGTTTTACAAGAGATTTTTCGATTGCTATTTTATTGGTTTTGATTACTTTATTGCCTTTGGGTTGGCGTGCTTCTTTGGTAGTGATGATTTCGATTCCACTTTCTTTGGCGATTGGTTTGGCTTTGTTAGATTATTTGGGTTATACTATCAATCAATTATCCATCGTGGGAATGGTGGTGGCTTTGGGTTTGTTGGTAGATGATTCGATTATTGTCGTTGAAAATATTGAAAGATATTTAAGAATGGGTTATAACAAAATAGATGCCTCGATAGAAGCCACTAATCAAATTTTTGTAGCAGTTTTGGGTTGTACTGCAACTTTGGTATTTGCTTTTTTGCCTTTGACTTTTTTGCCCGAAGGTGCGGGAGATTTTATCAGAAGTTTGCCGATGGCAGTTTTGTGTACGGTTTTAGCGTCTTTGTTTGTTGCTTTGACAATTATTCCATTTTTATCGAGTCAAATTTTGAGTTCACACGAAAAAGAAGAAGGTAATTTTTTTATGCGAATGTTCAAAAGATTTGTCAATAAACCTTATCAAGTTATTTTGGAATGGGGCTTCAAAAATCCTTTTCTTACTTTGATAGGTGCATTTTTGATTTTTGTGGCTTCTTTGGCGTTAGTACCTTTGATTGGTTTGAGTGTATTTCCTAAATCAGAAAAACCTATGTTTATTGTCAATATCGAAACACCTTTGGGAACAAATCTTGAAGCCACCAACAAAGTTGCACGACACGTCGAAAACATTATTTTGAAACAAAAAGAAATCAAAAGTATTGCCACCAATATCGGAAAAGGACATCCAAGAGTTTTTTATAATGTTAGACCGACTGATAATGCTTCGAATGCTTCGCAACTTTTTTGTCAGACTGAAGAAATGACAATGCAAGCGATGGAGAAATTTTTAGATAAATTAAGACAACAAATTGGTATGTATGCAGGTGCAAAAATCGAAGTATATCAATTTGAACAAGGTCCACCGATTGACGCACCATTGGCAATTCGTATTTTTGGAGAAAATCTTGATACTTTGAGAAGATTATCTTTTGATGTTGAAAATATTTTGAAAAAAACAGAAGGAACGCAATACATCAAAAATCCTTTAAAAACTTTAAAAAATGATTTGCAAGTCAAAATCAACAAAGAAAAAGCAGGACGTTTGGGTGTGCCGATTGCAGAAGTCGCAAAAACAATTAGATTGAGCATTGCAGGCTTGAATTTGGGACAATTACGCAACGAAGAAGGCGAAGAATTTAAAATCAATGTGAGCATTGAGCATCCTTCTCCCGAAAAAGCCTTAGAAATTTTTGGAAAAACGTACATCACAGCACTCACAGGAGCATTGATTCCTTTAAGTCAATTGGCTGATATTCAATTAGTTAATTCACCTTCTGTTATCAATCATTACAACAAAGACAGATTTATTTTGATGACTTCTTTTGTGAAAACAGGTTTTAATACTTCTCAATTAACCCAAAAAATTGACAAACAATTGACCGATTTTAAATTTCCAAAAGGTTATGGTTATATGTTGGCAGGTGAAGCAGAAAGTAGTGCAGAATCTTTTGGAGGCGTGGGTACGATTGCGATAGTAGCACTTTTTGGATTGTTTGCAATTTTAGTATTAGAATTTAGGACTTTCAAAAGTACTTTGATTGTACTTTCGGTTGTACCTTTGGGAATTATTGGTGCTTTGATTACTTTATTTTTGGTTGGAAAAACGCTTTCTTTTGTGGCAGTGATTGGTATTGTGGCATTGATGGGCATAGAAATTAAAAACTCAATTTTATTGGTAGATTATACAAATCAACTTCGAGAACAAGGAAAAACTTTGGACGAGGCAATCAGAGATGGAGCAGAAACAAGGTTTTTACCTATTTTATTAACCTCTTTGACAGCCATTGGTGGTTTGATTCCTTTGGTAGTCGAAGATGCACCTTTGTATGCACCTTTGGCTTGGGTTTTGATTGGTGGTTTGATAAGTTCTACACTTTTGAGTAGAATTGTTACACCTGTTTTGTATAAATTATTACCACCCAAAGTAAAAGTAATTGAGAAGTAAAAGGATTTTTTTTATCTAAAAAATAACTTGCTGTAAAAATTTTGTATATGTTTGAAATTGTAAGAAAAATATGTATTTACACAACCAATTCGCCCCTGCTTGTGTCCCACAAGCAGTCGTCGTTGGTGTAAGAATCGTTTGTTACAACATTCGCTTGTGGGACACAAGCGA
>RDXZ01000028.1 GCA_004293265.1 Bacteroidota bacterium
AATTGCCGAATTACTTGATATTTCTATTGAACGTGTCAAAGAAGTAGTAGAAAAAAAAGGTTCTTAGAAAATTCATACAAAAAAAACATCGTAAAAAAAAAGTTATTCAATACCTTTGAATAACTTTTTTTTGTTTTTTTGAATTTATTTTTAATTGATTTTGATGATTTTTTCAGCTACCATATTTTTACCATTTGAAATTTTAATGATATAATTTCCTTGTGATAAATGTGATAAATCGAATGAAAGTTTTTGATAACTTGTATTTCCTGTATTTTTTGTATCTGTAAATACATTTTTTCCTTGCATATCCACAATAGAAATTTGATAGTTTTGATTTTCAGCCATATCAAATTCAACGTTAATATTTTCTTGGAATGGATTAGGATATACATTTTTGATTTGTATTTTATCCAACTTTTCAACATTAACCGCTATTATTTGTGAATATTTGAAAGAGTTATCATTGTCAATAATTTTCAAACGATAATAAGTAACAGGACTAAATGGTTGATAATCAATCAATTCATAATTTTTTATTTGATTCATTCCACCTTTTGGCTCTAATGCGGTAAGGGTTTGAAAATCAAGTGCATTATTACTTTTTTCTATCTCAAAAGTCTTTGTATTGATTTCGTTCCAAGTTTTCCAATTCAAGGTCGTGGTTTGATTTTGATTTGATTTTCCTTCAAAACTCAACAAATCAGTAGGTAAAGGATTTCCAATATTTGAAATAGAACCAAAAGCCCAAGGACTAAAATTACTTTGTTGCGTATTTGTATAAATACTACCTTTTAAAATTGTGCCTGTAATAGTTGTCGGATTTCCGCCACGATTTTCCCAGCCTGTTCCATTCCAACGAGCTACTTTTAAATCATCATTAATAATTTCGTTGATACCTGAATAAATATTATCCTCCCAAAATATCTCAACTTGCGCCGTAGTAGTTCCCCCCAAATTTCTATCTAATTGCCAATATTCTCTCGTACTCACACGCACCAATACAGGCGTAGGAGAAGAAGCAAAAGCATAATTTCCCCAACCATTTGCAAAATATTCCGCTGTAAAAAAGTCATTGTTAGTAATGGCTGATAAATTTCTGATAGCAATTCTTGCCCATTTTGTACCTTTGCCCGAAGGAAAAGTAAACGTCATACCTGCTTCTGTAGTAGCAAGTATTTTTCGCATCGGACCTACTACATAAGAATTATCATTGCCCGCTGATGCCATTGCACCCGCATTGGCTATCAAAAGATTAGTGGCTGTTGTATTTAATAATCCTTTTGTCATCGTCAAAAGTCCATTATAATTTGTTGCAACACTCAAATTCAAATTTCCTGTGGTCTTATTTAAAGTAAGATGATGCAAAGTTGGGCTTGTTGTTCCTGAAATATTTGAGTTGGTAGTTCCTACAAAAATTAGTGTTGAGTTAGTTTGAGCCACAACATTATTATTATTTATAAAATTCCCACTTAAATTTGTCAAACTACTTGTATTGAGTTGTAATCCTGCTTGATTAGTCAGATTTCCACTCAAATTTAAAGTATTTTGTAGTTGTCCTGTAGCCCCTGAAGTTTTATTGACTACCAAATTGACCAAATTATTTACAAGTGTTGTTCCCGATGTAATTGTATTGGTAGCACCTGAAAAAGTTACCACAGAGCCTGTATTTGCTGTAAGAATATTATTATTAACCAAATCTCCCCTCAAAAAAAACGAGCGAGTTGCTGTAGCATGTGTACCTAAATTGACTGTTCCATTGATTGTCAAACTTCCTGCAATGGTTGGAAAACGCAAATCATTCGCAGTGTTTAAAGTAACATCAACAGGAACAATTACATTGTTTACAAAGGTAGCCGAAGCATTCCAATTCAAAATAGTATTCGCAGGTTTGATACTCAAATCCAAACTTTGTGTAGTTGTCCAAGCAGTTGCGCTTCCTTCTAAATTTGAGTTCAAATTCTGTGTAGCATTTCCATAAGGTCGCAAAGTACCTGCTCCTACCATTACATTAGAAGAATTATGTACTAAATCAGCTTGAAATCTAATCAAACCAATGTTATTAATATTACTTGTTCCAGAGTTAGTAATTGTTCCTGTGGCATTATAATTACCTGCCGCTTGATTGTTAAAAACTGATGTAGCCGACATAGCAGTCGTCCCTGTTACATTCACATTGACACTATTGGTAAAAGTTCCTGCACTATGTGCCAAATTTCTACCCACATTCATTGTTCCCGCAGTTGTATTAACCGCAGTTGCACTTGTACTACTATTAGTAAAATCTCTTGTAATATTCCAAACACTTGTATTGGTAATTTGGGCGGTGCTACTGTTGATAACATCATTAAAATTATTCCAAGTACCATTGTTAATGATTTGTGCGCTATTATTATTGATAATATCCCCAGCAGTAGAAGGGCTTATGCCTGTTGTCCAATTTCCATTGTTGGTAATTAAAGCACCTCTTGCATTCGTAACACTTGCTATATTTGTAATCGTACCCGCATTTGTAATGAAACATGTGTTATTATCACTACCTTGTGTTCCATTGGTAATATTGTTTGCTAACATAGTTCCTGTCAAAGAATTTACAATGCTACTATTCCATTGATTGACAATATTTCTGTCATTCATAGTCGAACCAGTTGTTTGGATAAGTGTTGTAATATCAGTATAATTATATGTTCCTACATTCAATACTGCATTATTAACAATAGATGCTTTTGGAGTGAGTGCATTGGTGCTACCATTGATAAGTCCATTATTTGAATTAGTCGAAGTGCGTGTTGCGACTAACATAGTTCCGTTATTAATCACAGCACCTTGTTCGTTATTAGAGAATGTATTGTCAGTTAAAAACCTACCTCCCGCATCTATAGTAATAGTACCCGAATTACGTGTTTCTCCTACGGAAATTCCTGTTCCTGTACCTTGATTGGTTTGAGAATCTATTGTATTTGTTACACTTGCCGTACCTGCTGACCTTCTTTCCCTTACTGCCAAAGTTGCTCCATTTCTTATCCTCAATGTAGGCAATGTATTAGCAATTGCTAAGTCGGTTGGTAAAAGAAAACGAGCCAAAGTTAAACTTCTGATAGCAGGCGGCATAGCATTCGAAGCAGCAGGTACAGAATTTCCTGCTCCTCTGTTATAAACTACGACCGCAGGAGAAGGATTAACCACATCAGGATTACTAACATCTTTCACATTGGCAGGGTCTAAATCAGGATAACTTGGGCAATCTCCTAAAATAACTACATTGCTTCTAATCGTAGGAACTCTTGCTGGCGACCAGTTATTTTTATTCATCCAAGATGTTCTTTCCTGCATAGTCCCTGTACTACTTCCTACCCAAGAAACAATCTGCCAATCAGGATTATCTTCAAAACTACCAATACAAAAAAATTCATATAGTTCAGGAATAGGATTATTTAATAAACTATTAAATTGATAACCAGATGATATGGTTGAGGTGATTGTGCCTCGTGTATTCTTTGCTCCCGTAGTAGCCGCTAACGCAGTTACACCACCAGACACTTGATTTAAAGAGCTTGCTTCCCAACCAAGCTCTGTAAAAGGTGGTGTACCAAGACCAAAATCAACTTGGAATCTTGCTATACCTAATCTGGTAATATCTGTTGAGGAAGATAAAGGTCCATTTAATCCACTTATTGAACCATTGTTAGTAGCTATTCCATCTGTACTTGTATCGTTCCAATACAATGTAATAGCTACATAAGCATTACCGCCTAATTGTTGTATTCTCCAATATTCTCTATCGCTCACACTTGAAAATGTAGGAGTTCCAGGTACCATATCAGAATCAAAATCGTTTGTTCCAAAGTATTCTCCCCAATAACTACCTGCACTTGCAGGACTTGAAGTTGCTTTATTTAACCTCATTCTGCCTATTCTATTATTTTTACCAATAGGAAATACTACTCCTGCTGTTATTTCTACTGCTGATGCATTTCTCTGCAAAAGTCCATCAATATAACTATTATTAGAATTACCTCCTGTGTAGGTACAACCTGAAAACATAATCGTTCGCGTTTGTGCATTGTTAATAGCAGAATTGGCTGAGGAATTAGAGGTCATTCTTCCCATCAACAAATCTACATTATTTGTAATGGTAATTATTTTTGAAGCAGCTAACGTGATTCCTACAGGTTGATTAGTACCCGTTGGAGGAACTGTATTCATAATAAGATTATAAAAATTAGTCGCAAATGCCGTAGGAGTAGCAATAGGAACAGCCACTTGTGATGTTCCTGTAATGGTTACTTGGGCAGAACCTATAAAAGCAACCGTTGAAGTCTTGGGAGTAAAAGTGCCATTATCAGTAATAGTAGCGGTTGTGTTATTGGCATAAGTAATTTGATTGTTTGTGCCTGCATTGAGAATAAAAAAAGTATTAATATCAATCGTCAAATTTCCATACATTGTGATTGGCTTCATTATCGTCAATACTTTTGTATTTGTGCTTACTTGTATATTTGAAAATAACAAACCTGTAGTGATATTAACTCCCCCGCTAGTGCTTGTACCTGTGCCATCAATCGTAACATTTGTATTAGCAAAAGAAACATTAGAAAATACAAAAGAGAAAGTTCTGTTAGTTGCGACAACATTATTAAAAGCACCATTTTGTAAAAAACTACCTGTTAAACCAAAAGAAGTTGTGCCTTGATTATGATTAATAATGCCTGTTGTTGTATTGGTAAAATTTCCACCATTTAATACATTAAAATTAGTAGTTCCAGCATTGACATTCAAAGTAATTGTATTATTGTTAATAATATTGTTTGAAATATTAACAGTGGCAGTTCCCGTATTGGTTGTATTAAAAATTCCATTATTTGTAACCGCATTTGTAATATTCAACGTCATACTTGTTGCAATGTTCAAAGTAATCGTAGCAGGAATTACAAAAGGATTATTATTGATAGTAACCTGAGCCGTTGTACCTATTGATAAAGTTGTGTTCGTTGGTTTGTTTGTAATATTCAAAATATTAAAAGTGGTATTCGAAGAACCAAATATATTTTGCGTTAAATTCCCTTCAAAACTTACCGTACTTGGAACATTTGCCGTAAAAGTCGCATTGTTAGTAAAGTCCTTCAACAAAGTCATTACATTATTAGCAGTTGCTGTAAAAGTTCCTGCGCTATTGACAAAATTACCACTCACATTAATAGCCCCAATGCCTGTGGTAAATGTACCTCCATTAGATAAACTATTACTCACGTTAATAGTTGTATTATTGCCTGTAAAAGTTCCATTATTGGCAAAATCATTACCTACATTCAAAGTCAAACCTGTGGTCATCAATAAAGTTGCTCCACTATTCACAGTCAAATTATTAGTAATTGTCCTTGATATATCCATTGTAACAGACGCAGAAGCCGTTTTCGCAATCGTTAAATTATAAAATTGAACTGCACTCACATTCGTTCCTGTTACTAAAACTGTTGTGTTGGTTGTTCCTATATATCGCAAAGTACTTCCTACATTAGCAGAAAAAGACATTGTATTATTGATAATATTGCCTGTAAAACTTACCGTACTTACATTTCCTATAAAAATACCATTGTTGGTAAAATTACCTACCATCGACAAACTCCCACTCGAAAATACTGACAAAGTAACGCCTGCAGGAATAGTCATTGCATTGGTAATATTTACATTACAAGCATTGATATTCCAAGTTGATGCTGATTTTGAAAAATTTAAAGTCCCTAAATTAGCCGTTCCACTTCCTGAAAATGTCTGTGTATTTGTACCTATCAAAGCAGTCGTTCCATTATTGGTAATTGTTCCATTACAAATCACATCATTGGTAGGCGTAAAAGTTTGCCCTGTAGCAATCACAGTAGTTGCACCACTCGCATTGGTAAAAATTCCTGACACATTCAAATTCCCATTGGAAGTAAAAGTTCCGCCATTGTTATTTAATGTTGTGATATTAGAAACATTCGCAACGGTCAAAACATTTGTGTTGGTCAAATTAGTTGTGGTCAAACTGCTATTCACATTCATCGTTCCGCCGTTTATAATCGTAGGAATATTCAATGCAATCGCAGTAGTCATCGTTCCGTTATTAGTCAAAGAAGTGATAACACTAAAAACAGCCCCTGTATTTACGTTCAAAGTCCCGCCTGCATTGACTAAAAGCGTTGAGTTAGCAGTCAAAGTTCCATTATTTGTGAAAGTCCCTGTAATACCAAGTTCGTTTGTGATAGTAAGTGTTCCATTGTTTACAATTGTGCCTAAAACATCAGCAGTATTTGTAATGGTTAAAGTTGCTCCTGCATCTATCGTCAGGGTTGCTCCAACGTTTATCGTCAGGCTTGTAATTGTAATATTGCTTGCGGTAGGAATAGTAGGTTGTTGTGCTACATTCGTAATGGTTACATTACTTGCGGCAGTTGGAAGTGCATTTGGACTCCAATTTGTAGCAGTGTTCCAATCTGTTGTTCCTGCGGCAACGTTCCAAGTTTGTGCTTTTAATTGTATCAATGAAAAAAGACAAATAAAAGATAAAAAAAGGTTTTTCTTTAAAAATAATAAGCTCATAATTTTTTGCGTTTGTGATAAAATTATATTAAAAGTTTGCGGGGAGAATGAATTTGTGAAGTAAATAAACATAATACATATAATATAGCTAAAACGATAAAAGGTAACTAATAGTTATCGTTATTTTCATTTTTTTTCTAATCTATGTAAGAAAAAATGTATAATTAAATCAAAAAAAATATTTTATGTCATTTTCATAAAAAAAGATTAATTTATTTAACCAAAAAAATCTTTAAAAGAAATAAAAAATAAGTTTTTTTTGTATTTTTTTTGTATTTTTAAATTATTTTTCTTACTTTTGAAAAATTTTTAAAAAAGACGTACATTTAAAATGTCTGCAAAAAAACTATTCTTTTTATTATTATTATCTTCTATTTTGGGTGGAATACTTAGTTTATTAGGTTTTTGGTGGATACTCAAACAACCTAAAACCACAACACGCAAACAGATTCAAACGGACAATGTTTTTGCTTCTCGTCAAGTAAATATCAAAGTTCCTGATAATATCAATTTTACAAATGCTTCTCAATCTGCCCTGCCTTCTGTGGTACATATCAAAGTAAAATATGCCAACAGAGTTGCTATGCGAAATGAAGAAGAATCTTACCAAGATTTTGAAAACGATGCGCCAAGAAACCATCATTCATCTGGTTCGGGTGTTATCGTGTCTGAAGATGGTTATGTAGTTACCAATCGACATGTTATCAATGATGCGACTACTATTGATGTAATTTTATTTGATAAAAGAAGTTATACTGCGGAATTGATTGGTGCAGACCCAAGTACAGATTTGGCTTTGCTAAAAATAGACGAAAATTCTCTACCTTTTCTAAAATATGGTAATTCTGACCAAGTGCAAATTGGTGAATGGGTAGTCGCCATAGGAAATCCTTTTGATTTGGTATCAACCGTTACGGCAGGCATCGTAAGTGCCAAAGGTAGAAGCATTAGTTTATTAGATGATAACTATTCTGTGGAGGCTTTTATTCAAACCGATGCCGCAGTCAATCCGGGAAATTCAGGGGGCGCACTCATCAATACCAAAGGCGAATTAGTAGGTATCAATACTGCAATAGCTACCCAAACGGGCTTTTTTGCAGGTTATTCGTTTGCAATACCTGTCAATTTAGTGCGTAAAATTAGTGATGATTTGATGAACTATGGAGAAAGCCAAAGAGCAGTTTTGGGAGTAAGTGGAAAAAGTGTAACCGCTATGATTGCCGAAAAAAATCATTTATCAGAAGTAAAAGGCGTTATTTTGATGGGCGTTACTAAAAATGGCGTGGCAGATGTAGCTGGTTTGAAAAAAAATGACGTAATTATTATGGTAGATAGCAATAATATTAATAATTTAGCAGAACTACAAACCGAAATCGCTCTTAAAAGACCGGGCGATAAAATGAAAGTTACTTTTTGGCGTGATAATAAAAAACAAAGTACAAAATTAACACTATTGGGTAAAAATGGCGAAAAAACTCCTAAAAAATCAAAAGTATATCAAAAAGATGTAACACAAGTTTTAGGGGCAAATATGAGAAAGATTACCGCAGAAGAAAAAAAACTTTTTGATATTGATAATGGTGTCAAAATTTTGATGATTGGCAAAGGCAAATTCAAAGAATGTGGTTTTAGAAATGGATTTATTATCACAGAAATCAAAGGAAAACAGATGAAAAATGTGCAAGATATTCAAAAAATGTTGCAAGATGCCAAAGAAAAAAATCAAAATGCAGTCATTAAAGGCATATATCCAAACGGAACTAAAAAAGAATGTACAATGGCTTGGTAAAACATTAGGCTTATTATACAATTTATTACTTATTATCTTATTAAATTTTAAAATATATTTCTAAACTTAAACCCTTTTATTCTCACTAAAAAAATGGAAATTCTTATCAGTCTTGGCTTAATAGCAATCGGTGTAGTCTTAACCGTAATAGGCTCAAATATTTTAGTAGATGGTGCATCTGCTATCGCAAAAAAGTTTAATATCTCAGATTTAATCATAGGTCTGACGATTGTTGCTTTTGGTACTTCCTCACCTGAATTAGCTGTCAATATCATGTCTTCTATCAGTGGAAAAACAGACATAGCTATCGGAAACATCTTAGGAAGTAATATCTTTAACGTTTTTATTATCTTAGGAATTGCCGCCGTTATTTATCCCGTACGCGTACAAAGTGCATCGGTTTGGATAGAAATTCCAATGAGTTTGTTAGCTGCTTTGATGGTAGGCGTAATGGCAAATGATATATTTTTTGATGGTGGATTTGGTAATAAATCTAACGCAGTTACAATGAATGTGATTACAAGAACAGACGCATTGACTTTGTTAGGCTTTTTTGTTGTTTTTATGTATTACACAGTATATGCATCAAGAAACACTCAAGAAGATTTAAAAGACGAACTATCAAAAGAAACACATGGAGAATTAGAAGGAAAAGCCTTGATGTCATCAGGAAAAGCTACTTTGTTTATCATAGGTGGTTTAGTTGCTTTGTATTTTGGTTCAGATTGGTTAGTACAAGGGGCTATTATTATTGCTAAATCAGCAGGTTTAAGTGATGCAATCATTGGATTAACTATTATTGCCGCAGGTACTTCTGTACCAGAGTTAGCTACTTCAGCCACTGCCGCTTATAAGAAAAATTCAGACATAGCTATCGGAAACGTAGTTGGCTCTAATATATTTAATATCTTCTTTATCTTAGGAGTAAGTGGTTTAATCAATCCATTGCCTTTCAATAGTCCGACAGCTGCCGTAGATATATCAATGACAATCTTATCAAGTATTATGATGTTTACATTTACTTTGGCAGGAAAAGGTAGAATGATAAGTAAAGGAGAAGGTTCTGTACTTATCGGTATTTATATTGCTTATGTTGCTTATTTGATTTCAACAGTAGCCAAATAAAATATAACAATTATTCATAAAAAAAGTACTTATAAAAAATATATTTTTTATAAGTACTTTTTTTATGTGCTTTTTATGAATTATACAATAAAAAATAAATACAAAAAATTAAATTTTATATTTATAAATCTAAAAATATTTTATAAAAATTTAATAACTAATCATATTAACCGAGCAACTAAGCATATTAACCGAGCAACTAATCACATTAACCGAGCAACTAAGCATATTAACTGAGCAACTAAGCATATTAACTGAGCAACTAAGGACATTAACCGAGCAACTAAGCACATTAACCGAGCAACTAAGTACATTAACCGAGCAACTAAGCATATTAACCGAGCGACTAAGGACATTAACTGAGCGACTAAGCATATTAACAAAAAAAATAAGGGTAATAAAAAACTAACCAATACTATTTATTTCATATAATATTGGTTAGTTTTATGGTATAAGCACTATAAAGCAAATAAATAAGCAAATAAATAACTTATTATAGAACAATGATTAACAAAAAACTATCGTCTATTGTCATCTCCTTGCAACATACTAAGATAACTTGCATAACGCGTAGGAGAAATCTCATATTTAGATACTTTTTCTAAGATAGCACATTTAGGTTCGTTAAGATGAAGACAATTATGGTATTTACATTGTCCTAAAAGTTCTCTCATTTCAGGAAAATAATGAGCAATTTCTTCTTTTTTTAAGTCTATCAAACCTAATTCTTTGATACCCGGTGTATCTATCAAATAACTATTTTCTTCAAACTCAAACATAGTAGCAAACGTTGTAGTATGCACGCCTTTATCTGCGAAATCAGAAATTTCTGATGTTTTGAGGTCTAAATTAGGAGCGATTTGATTGACTAATGTTGATTTTCCTACGCCTGAATGTCCTGAAAGCAATGTTTTTTTTCCTGCTAATAAGTCTTTTACTTCTTTGATTCCTTCGCCTGTCGTAGCGGCAGTAAAATAACATTTATATCCTAATCTTTCATAGATAACTACCAAAGAATCTAAGTATTGTTTATCTTCCACAGACAACAAATCAACTTTATTAAATATAATTTTTGTATCGATTCTAAAACTTTCAGCCGTTACCAAAAACCTATCAATAAAACCTAACGAAGTTCTTGGGTGTGCTAAGGTAGCCAACAGAACAGCTTGGTCAATGTTAGCGGCGATAATATGTGCGTGTTGTGTTTTATGAACCGATTGACGAATAATATAGTTTTCTCTTGGTAAAATATCCGTAATATTTCCTAAATCTGGTTCGCCTTCTTCCCAAGTAAAATTGATATAATCACCGACCGCAATTGGATTTGTAACTTTTAAACCTTTTAATTTTAGTTTTCCTCTCAAACGACATTTGATTATTTTTTTTGACTCTGTTTGCACTTCATACCACGAACCTGTGGAACGCATTATCAAACCTTTATTTTGTATTTCCATTTTTATTTGTAGATTTTCTTATGGTGTGAGAATCCATTTTTCCATTTCTTTTTGCATTTTTTGTGCTTCTTTTTTGGCTTTTTCTGCAAAATCTTCTTGATTGGAAGCATATAAAATACTCCTTGAAGCATTGATAAACAAGCCTACGTTATCATTGAGGGCGGCTTTACTGACTTCGTTCAAATCTCCCCCTTGCGCCCCTACTCCAGGCACTAAAAAAAAATGTTTGGGATATTTTTCACGAATTTGTTTTAATTCCAATGGATTTGTAGCACCAATCACGTACATCAAATTATTTTCATTGCCCCAATTTTGAGAAGTTTCTAATACTTTTTCAAATACTTTTTGTCCGTTTTCTAAGGTCAATTGTTGAAAATCTTTGCTTCCTTGATTAGAAGTCAAAGCCAATAAAATTACCCATTTATTTTTATATTTTAAAAACGGCATCACAGAATCTTCGCCCATATAAGGCGCGACCGTAACAGCATCAAAATTAAAAGTTTCAAAAAAAGTTTGTGCATATTTATCAGATGTGTTTCCAATATCTCCTCTTTTGGCATCAGCAATTTTGAAATGAGTTTTAGGGATAAATTCAAGAGTTTTTTCTATTATTTCCCAACCTTTTGTGCCATAAGCTTCATAAAAAGCCGTATTTATTTTATATGCTACACAAAAATCAGCCGTTGCGTCTATAATTGCCTTATTAAAATCTATAATAGCATTTGTATTTTTTTGTAAAAAAACGGGAATTTTATTTTCGTCAGAATCTAATCCTACACAAAGATAAGATTTTTGTTTTTTAATAAAATTAATTAATGTAGCATAGGTCATTTTTTGATATTATTGATTGATAAGTTTTGTTAGTTGGCTCTATCCATTTCTCTTTTTTGGTCTTTTTCTTTCAATGTTTCTCGTTTGTCGTATAATTTTTTACCTTTTGCGACTGCGATTTCTAACTTTGCTAAGCCTTTGTCATTGATAAAAAGTCGTGTAGGAATGACAGTAATTCCAACTTCATCTGACCTTTTTTGTATTTTTTTGAGTTCTTTTTTTTTGAGTAATAATTTTCTTTCTCTGACTGCATTATGATTGTTATAAGTTCCATTTTCATAGAGAGAGATGTGCATTTGTTTTACCCACAGACCATCTTTGGCAAAATAACAAAAGGCATCTTGCAAATTTACTTTGCTTTGTCGGATAGATTTTATTTCTGTACCTGTCAAAACCATTCCTGCTATATATTTATCCTCAAAATAATATTCAAAAGAGGCTTTTCTATTATTTATATTTACTTGTTTAGTAAATGTATCTTTTTTCATTTTTTTATTTTTAAATTATTATTTTTTACGAGTAAAATACTAACTCAAAACCATTTCTTTTATTTTACTTTGAATACATTTGATAATTTCAGAAGGACATTTTTTGTTTGATATTTGTTCTTTGAGCCTGTTTTTGAGTTGGCTATCGACTTCATAACAATATTTGCAATGTTCACAAGTTTCGATATGTAATTTTACTTGGTTTTTTTGTTGTTCAGTTGCCTCATTATCCAAAAAAAGTTCCAACATCTGCAAACACTCCTCACATTCGCAGTTTTGACATTCATTATTTTTATTAAATTGTTTCATTTTTAGTATTTTAAAGCTTACCCATAATATTTTTTTGCGTAATTTTTCAATTTTTCTTTGAGAATATTTCTTGCTCTATGCAATCTTGAACGCACCGTACCGATAGGAATATCCAAAATTTTAGACATTTCTTCATACGTAAAGCCTTCAATATCACACAAAATAATCACAGTTCTAAAATCAATATCCAAAGAATTGAGAGCGTGGGCTACTTCATCACCAATCATATCTTGCAAAACTTCGACTCTTAGGTCAGTAGTCATTTTAGTATCAGCCTCCTCGGAGTTATAAAATTGTTCTACTTCTTGGTAATCGACTGTGGCAGGATTTTTTAGTTTTCTTCGATATTCATTAATAAAGCTGTTTTTTAATATTCTAAACAACCAAGCTTTGGCATTAGTTCCAATTTGAAAAGAATTACTAAAACGATAGGCTTTTAAAAACGTATCTTGCACCAAATCTTGTGCGTCAGATTCATTCAAAGTCAATCGAAAAGCAAAATTATAAGCAGTATCTAACAAAGGCAAAAAAAGTTGTGAAAACAATGCTTCTTTTTTTTTTTCGCTCATGGCATCGGTTTCTTCTATAAGGGTTTCTTCTTCTAAATTTTCCATAATTTTGTTATCAATTAAATAGTTATAAGGTGTTTTTTGATTAGGTTTTAGTTTTTTATCAATTTAGTTTAAAAAATACAATAATTTTTAATAAGATTAGGAACGAATAAAAAGCCAAAAAAAATTTATCTGACAATTTTACACATTTATTTCCAAATTTACGAACTATTTGTATGTTTTTTTTGTTTTATATTACATTTAACTAAAAATTAACTATTTTTATATTTTATATGATTTGTTTTTAAGACATTTTGTCTTGTTTTTTTAAATAATTATTTTTTGTAAAAATATTAAAATGGATAACCAATGCCTAAATTTAAAACCACTAAATTTTTTGTAAATGTATCAGCAAATCTAAAGTTCTCAATCACCCAACGCTGTTCAGAACTTCGTGCAGGGTCATATACTTTTAGCCCAAAATCAAAACGCAATAACAAAAAAGGAAAACTCATACGCAAGCCCATACCCGAACCTATTGCCATTTGTTCCAAAAATCTTGTAGGTTCAAACTTTGCCCCTACTCTATTTTGGTCGTCTTTGGTTGTCCAAATATTGCCTGCATCAACAAAAAAAGCCCATCTAAAAAAACTAAATAACGGCAATCTATACTCAATATTTCCCTCTAAAATAATTTCGCCGGGTTGTTCTATATAATTAAAAGTGCCGTCAGAATTAAGTGAAGGACTATATTCTCCTGGTCCGAGGCTTCGTGGTCGCCAAGCCCTGATGCTACTTCCCCCGCCTGCGAAAAAGAATTTTTCATAAGGTAATGTGTTTGAACCACCAAAACTATTTGCCATTCCTGCATTCAATCTAAATGCTAATAAATGACTTTGTTTTTTCAGTGGCAAATTATAACTAAATGTTGTGTTAAATTTCCAATATTGAAAATATTGTAAACCAAATATTTTTCCATCGTTAGCAATACTACTATTTCGACTAATAAAATTAAAAACATTACCACCTGTTTCCGCCAAAACTCTAATCAAATGAGAAGGTTTATTTTCATTGCCTGTGTTGTTGTTAAAAGTATAAATAAAATAAATACTACTCACCAAAGCACGATTAAAACTTTGAATAATCGGTACGCCCTGCCTTTGCAAATCTTCTAATAACCTTCTAAAATCATCTCTAATTTCTGTAGTATTGACCAAACTTAGTTCACTTAACGTAAAATTATAAGTAGAATTACGCATTTGACCGCGATAAGTGATGGCGGCAGTCAAATTTTGGCGTGTATATTCGGGGCGTTTCACAAAGTTATATCCTAAACTGATGCGCGTACTTGGGCTATAATTTTCGATATTGATACGTGTTTTTTTAGGCAATAATTTTCTTAACAACAAAACTCTTGGAAAATTAAGCGAAGTATTTAAACCAATTTCTTGATTGGTATAAAGTTGTCTATCTTGTAAAAAACCTGTTTGTCCATCAATAGTGAATCGTAAATTCGTTTCAAATACTTCGCAACCTTTGAAAGTATTTCTATTTTTGAATGAAAAATTAACAAACGGACCTGGCAAACCTTGCAATACATTAAAACCAAATTCGTTTTGAAATTGATGTTTATCCAAAGGTGTTAAAAAAATATTTGTTTTTAGTTTTCCACCTGTTGTATCTTCTCTCAAAGTAATAAATTTAAAAATATCCATCGAAGTCAAAAGCCTTTGCGTGTCCATTTCTTTCTTTACATTAAAAATTGTTTTTGGTAAAATCTTAATGCGTTGGTCGAGTACTCTGGGCGAATATTTTATTTTTTGATTTTTATCTACATAAACAATTCCTGTTCTTTTTGAAAAAGTAGTATCATTTGTGATAGTTTTTATTTTATTTTCGTGTAAAATTGTTACCAAAACTTCCTCAACTTCCCATTTTTTATGGTTTCCTTTTTCGGGTTCGTTTATAATAATAGTAATATAAGCATCACGTTTATTTTTTGCGGCACGTCCACTTAACAAACTATCGGTTTTAAATTTGTTGGTTCGGGCAAGTAAAGTAGTGTCTTTTAATTTTTTAAGTGTATCTATTTTAAAATTAAAATGTAGTGTATCGACTTTAAACTGCACAAATTGTTGGTTAAAAAATAGATAGCCGTTTTGCCTCAACACATCAACAATTCTTTTCCTTTCTGCATCAAATTTTTCACTATTATACATCGTATTTTCTTTGAGTTCTGAGTATTTTAAATTAGCAGTCAATACAGAATCGATGTGTTTATTTTTAGTAACAATATTTGTAATTCCAAAAAAAGTTGGTTTTTGCTCGTCTATTTTATAAATAATAGTGGCTCTTTTGTTTCTCAAATATTTGATTTCTGCGGTAACTTTTCCTTGAAAAAAGCCGTTTTTATTCAAAAATTCCTGCATTTCTTGTGCGTTTGTTCTTGCCAAAGCGGTATCTAAAAAAACAGGCTTCTCCCCTACTACCCTCATCAACCAATTTCCTTCTACTTGTGCGATTTCTTGTTGTTTAATTTTTTTTTCTTTTTTATTTTCTAATTTTTTTGCTCTTTCTAATTTTTTATCCAATCTTGCGTCATTTATTTTTTTGTCATATTTTTCCTTGATTTTATCTATTTTTTTGTTATAAATTTGTGGATTAAATTTTTTAGACGCAGATTGATAAATTGCCGCCCAAATAGGTTGCCCTAAAAAACGGCGGTTGGGTTTTGGTCGCATAAAATAATACAACCTATCATAAGAGGCTTTTTTGAAACCAACGATTTGCGGTTGTTTTAATAAATGTTGCTCCTCTGTCCAATTTTTTGTACTCAAACAACTTGAGAACAATAAAAGAAATATAATAAATAAAATTTTGAAAGTAAGTGTATAATTTTGATTCATTTTTTAGTTTGATGTGTATTTTCAAATCGATTTTATAAAGTATAATTAGTACAAAAGTAATCTAATTTTTATAATTTTACAAATATTGCTTTAAAATTCTCTTGCTTTGTAAACAAAAACATAAATTTATGGTTTATGTTTTTGTTAGTTTTAATAAAAGTAAAAACAAAAAATATCTAAAATGAGTTGGTGGCGGGCATATCCATTTATAAGATTTACCTTTTTCTTTGTAATAGGAATTTGGTTAGAAAGCGTTTTTAATATTTTTAACGTTTTTCCTTTGATGTTTTTGCCTATTTTTGTTGGGTTAATAGTTCTTTTTTTGGGAGTATATTTCGTAAAATTTTCGCGTTTTTGGCAAATAAAAAGTATTTTGGTAGGAATATTAGCAAGTTGTATTTTGATAATTTTTGGAATAATCAAAACAAATTATTACACAGAAAAACATCAAAAAAATCATATTTATCAACAAAAAGAGGAAATTATTGCCTATCAAGCCCTTATCAATCAAGAAGTAGAATCACGTAAAAAAACATATAAAACTACTGCAAGTATCACTTCTATTCTTACTAAAAAAGGTTGGAAAAATGCAGAAGGTAAAGTTTTATTATACTTTAAAAAAGATACAAACACAAACAAAAAAAATGAATTAGAATATGGAAATATCATTATCATCAAAGGTTCTCCACAACTTTTAACGCCTTCACTCAATCCAAATCAATTCGATTATAGTCAATATTTGGCTTATCAAAATATTTATCATCAACAATTTGTCGATAAAAATCAATATCAAATTACCGAAAAAACAATTCCAAATTATATTTTTTATTATTCTCTACAATTTAGAAATTGGTGTAGCAATACTTTGAAAGGGTTTGTAAAATATGAAAGAGAGTCAGCCATTGCTGTTGCCTTGCTTTTGGGTGTACGTGAACAAATGGATAGCGAAATTTTAGAAGCATATTCAGCAACAGGTTTGATGCACGTGTTGGCGGTTTCGGGTATGCACGTAGGTTTAATCGTTTTTATTTTAGATTTACTATTTTTTAGTACTTGGAAAAAACATAAAAAAGATATTGTTCGTTATCAGTATGCAATCATTATGCTATTTCTGTTGTGGTTTTATGCGATTGTTACAGGGCTTACGTCTTCGGTTTTGCGTGCTGTGATGATGTTTTCGTTTATGATTGTTGGCAACGCCATCAGCACAAAGCTATCGATGTATAACAATTTGGGCGTTTCTTGCTTTGTTTTGTTATGTTTTAATCCGTTTTTAATATTTTCTGCGGGTTTGCAACTTTCTTATATGGCGGTTTGGGGCATTGTATATTTTCAACCTAAGTTAGCAATTTATTATCAACCCAAAACCTATTTGATGAGAAATATTTGGTTAATTATAACAGTTTCAATTACTGCACAATTAGCAACTTTTCCGTTAGGATTACTATATTTTCATCAATTTCCAAACTATTTTTTGGTTTCAAATTTAATAATTATTCCTTTGAGTACGGGAGTTTTGTATATTGGATTGGCGACTTTGGCTTTTTCTTGGCTTCCTTTTGTGAATATTTTTTTAGGTATTCTTTTATATTATGGGATTTGGTTGATGAATTTTTTAACTTTTTTATTGCAAAAATTGCCTTATGCTGTTACAGATGGCATTTTTATCAATGTTTTTGAGTTGTTTTTAGTATATGGAATAATATTTAGTTTTGCTTTATTTATCAAATTTAAAAAATTATTATATTGGAAATATATTTCGTTTTTGGTATTTATTTTTGTTATTTCAAGAATATTTTATATTTATCAAACTCATACGCAAAATTTTATTTTGTTATATCATTTTAATAAAAACTCAAGTTTGCATCTTGCGGAATCTAAAAATCATTTTATTTGGGCAGATAGTAGTTTTGAAAAAGATAAGAAAAATTTTGATTTTGCTACCAAAACAAATTTGATAAAAGTTGGCTCAAAAAATCCTATTTTGAATGATTGGAAAGTGAAAAAGGAAAACTATCAATTTTTAGGAAAATACAGCGTTTTGTATTGGAACGAAAAATTTATATTGATTTTGCATCAAAAATTAAAACAAAAAGAATGGAAAAATCTAAAAAATATCGAAGAACCCAACATAGTCATTATCAGAAAAAATGCTCTTTTTGAGTGGAATCAAATACCTAATCATTGGCAAAAAACTACTTTTGTTTTTGACGGCTCAAATGGATTGAAAAGAATAAAAAAATTGGATAGCACAAAAACAACGCAAAAAGCATATTTTACGCATTTTAATGGCGCGTGGAAAATAGAAAAATAAATTTTCTCAACAATAAAAACAAAGAAAAACACGCTGATAAATCAAAAATTTAAAAGCGTGTTTTTTTTTATTTTTAGTTATTTTCAATCAATTTAAAACCAACGCCATGCACATTGGCTATCTCAAGATTGGTATCTGCTTTCAAATATTTTCTTAATCTTGACACAAAAACATCTAAACTTCGCCCCGTAAAATAATCATCATCACCCCAAAGTGTATTTAAAATCACATTTCTTTCTATGACATTATTTTTATGGACACAAAAAAAACGTAATAGTTCTGCTTCTTTTTGTGTCATTTGTTCGTTATGATTATCGATAGTAGAAGTCAAAGTTTGGTTTTTAAAATCTAAAATAAATTTTCCAATTTCAAACAATTCTTTGTGTGGAACGGGAGTAATTTCAGTTTTTTGTGTTCTTTTTAAAATATTTTCTACTTTCAACATCAAAACCTCAATGCTAAAAGGCTTAGTAATATAATCTTCTGCTCCCAATTTTAGTCCTTTAATTTGGTCTTCTTTGAGCGATTTGGCAGTTACAAAAATAAAAGGAATTTCTGTATTTTTTTTTCGTATTTCTTGGGCGGTAGTAAATCCATCTTTTTTGGGCATCATCACGTCCAAAATACATAAATCAAATGTTTTTCTACCAAAAGCCACCAAAGCCATTTCGCCATCAGGATATAATTCGACCTCATAACCTGCTAACTCCAAATTATCTTTGACAACGAAGCCCAAATTTGTGTCATCTTCTGCCAATAAAATTAAACCTTTTTTCATTTTTTTGTTTGTTTAGTTTGTTTAATACAAAATATTTAATTTTTTTATGAGTATATTGTAATTAATATGATTTTTTGGTGCAAAGTAAATAAAAATTTTATTTTAAAACGCTAATTATAGTATAAAAGTTTACAAATTATTAAAAATAAGGATTTTTTTATTCGTTTTAAACTCATATAACTTTCCAAAAGTTTAAAACTTTTGGAAAGTTAGCATCTCTAAAAAGTTAGTATTTTTTTGTAAAATATTAAATTCAATTATTGTTTTTTTGTATAATTTTAACTAATTTTGCTAAAAAAATATTGATGAAACAAAAAACACAAGGAATTGTCTTAAAATATTTTAAATATGGAGATACTTCGCTAATTATTAGAATTTACACTAAAAATTTTGGTTTACAATCTTATTTATTGAACAATGTAAGAAGTCAAAAAAATAAAAATAATAAAATTGCACTTTTTCAACCACTTTCTTTGTTGGATTTGGTCGTTTATCAAAATAAATCAGACCAAAAACTACACCGTTTAGCAGAGGCAAATATTACTTATCCTTATCAATCTATTCCTTTTGATTTTACAAAAACTTCTTTGGTTTGGTTGGTTGTTGAGGTTTTGGATATGTGTTTGAGAGAAGAAAATGAAAACGAAATTTTATTTTATTTTTTATCAAATGCCTTAGTAGAATTAGACAAAATCGATAGTGAAGTAGCCAATTTCCCAATTTTATTTTTATTACAACTAACTCAATTTTTAGGTTTTTTGCCCAACAATGGACTCGAAATCATTACCCAAATAGAAGATGTTTTTCAGTCTTATATGCCAGAAGAAACTAAAGAAAAATTATGTAATTATTTTGATTTTTTCTTAGCACAAAATCAATTTAATCCAATCATTAATATTACTATCACAGAAAGAAGAAAATTATTAGATATTATTTTAGATTTTTATCGTTTGCATATTCCTAATTTTAAAGAAATAAAATCTTTGAGTTTGTTACGAGAATTGAATTAATGTGAGTTCGAGGTGCTGATTGAGAAAAGTAAGTAATTTTTCAAAAAACAAGGTTAGACCTTATTTTTTGAAAAATATTTTAATGAAAAAAATATTTATTTATAAATAATTGAAAATCAATTTATTATAAATAAAAACTACCTCAAACTTACATTAAAAAGGTAAATCATCATGGTTATATCTATTGTGTTTTGTATTTCCATTACCTTCTTCTTGGTTTTTATAAATGGCTTGTAAAGGTATAAGTTCAGTAAGCAAAAATCTAAATGTTCCAAATGTTTCTAACAATTCGTGTCCGTATGTATAAAGTAACCATTTCCAATACACACTTAAATTTTGTTGTGTAGAACCTTTGACCTCTCCTCCTCTACTTACAAAATCTTTCACAAGACTTTCCATTACCACCGTAGAAGTTGGTGGATTTGATTTAAAAATATGTGAATTTATATTGTAATAAAAATACCCCCAATTATTTTCTATTTCTCTTTCTGTTTTTCCAGTTTCATCAGGAATTTCGGGTAAAACAATATTACTTTGTTGTTTTTTGAATTGGGCAATATCACAAATAGGCGAACGTAATGCCAAACCTCCTGCAGTAACAGGAAAGAAAAACCATATTTCGGGCAAGTGCATCACTGCTTGTTTCAGGTGTGGAAAATGTTGTATAATTTGTTCTCTTAGATACTCAAAAATACCTTCATTTTTTCCAAAAAGATGAGCAAAAAATGTAGAAACTGTATTATTTACTGCCTCAAAATGTGTTTCGCCAAAAGGCATACCAGGCGCAAGTCCGCGTATAAAATATTTGATATTCGAATTATAAGCATTGATGATTTGAAAAATATTTTTTTTATCTTTCAATTGTTCAATCAGAATTTTTTGATGCTCGTTTACTTTTTTTGTTGTAATTTCCCATTTTCCGTTACTATTGAGTGATAAAAACTGCCATTGTGGTAGATTTGAAAATTTTGTAAGATAATGTGATGATTGTTCAATATGATTGTTAATAGTTTCAGTATTATTTTTAATTTGAACTGCACCTGTTTTTTCAGGATTTACTTTTAAATCACAAATTTTTAAAAACTCATTTGTTTTGTCCCAAATTATTTCTGCAATTTTTTCAGAAGGAGCAAGCAAATAAATATCATCTAATAATCGTAAAATTCTGCCTCCTTCTTGTGTAATCGCAGGTCTGAGCCATTCAAGCAACACATCAGCCAACACATGTGAAATCGTGCTACTTAAAAAAATACCACGCTTTGGCTTAATTTTTTGATTGTTTATTGTGTAATTTATCTCAAAATAAGTTCTAAAAAATTCTAACCATTCATTTTTTACACCCAACCATTCTAACATTTCTAATAAAACTTCAGGTGAAAGCGTCAAAAAATAATCTTGAATATCAATATGTGTGATAAAAAGTTGTTCTTCCAGATTATTTTTATAACGTGTTTGAAAATAAACGACTTCTTTGTGCAAAATACCCAAAATTCTGTCCATACTTGTTTCTTCTTCCACATCTGCATTACTGCTGTAACTTTCACCATTTTGATTGTATTCTACAGAATATCTTTCAGGTAACATTTCTAAGAAAAATACATCTTCTTTTTCTCTGTATGTTTTTACATTGATGTTATAATCATAAGGTTTTATTTCAAAAATATGGTTTTGTATCAAATTTTTAAGATAGATTCCCCATTTCACTCCCAAAATTTCTAAAAATAATGTATCGAGTAAATTAGTTTGGTGAAAAGGTCGCCATTTTTTATGTGTCCAAATGCTTTTTACGGAACCATCTTTATTTTTCCATTGCCAATCCTTCAGATTATGTAGCATAATGGTCAAAGTTCCCACAATTTCGGTAATCATAGCAGTGTCTCCTACTATTTGTTTTGCTTCTTTTTTAATATTTCTGTGTTGATACTGATGACTTATAATTGCCTTCAAGTGATTTTCTACTTCTTTATTGGTAATAGGTGAAAAAAGTGGAGAAGCAAAACCATCTACATATTTAAAATCTGTTCGCAAAAAAGCATCTATGCCTTTCTCAATATTTTTAGGGTGAATTGTGTATTTATCAAACCAATCTATTAATTTTACTATATCAGGGTTCGATTCTGTTTGCCAAATTGTAAGCCAATTTTGTTGTGCTTTTTCTTGACTTGCGGAGATTTCTTTTTCAAAAGATACAAATGTAGATTCTTCTAACAAAAGTCCAAACAAAAGTCCTGCCTCCAATCGTTGTTTTCCTTGTGAAATTTCTTTTTGTAAACGATTTACCCAATATTGCAAAAAACTATCGGAAGCAATTCCTGCATCTATTTTTGCCCAAACTACATCGAGATTATCTACTTCGGGATGAATTTTATGTTGTCCAAAACTAAGTGTAGAAAGTTCTTTGTATAATATTTTGAGTTTTTCACTCAAAGAAGAAACTTGTTTAATTTGTTCCTCCAAATTTTGATAATGCGTATTAAGCCTTTGATAGTGTTTATTAAGTTCGTTCAACTTAATGCGTGAGATTGCTTGAAAACTTGAGTTTTTCATAGTTGAATATTTATTTTTTAAAGAAATTAATTTATTTGTATAAAATTTTCATATTGTGCGCTAAAGTTGTTTAATAGTCCACACACTAAAAGTGTGTACTACAGCTGCTCAATAGAAAAATCGTATAAATCTTAGTAGAACCAAATTATATAATGTAAAAAAACAATAAATGATTATAAAATATCCTTAATTCACGTAGGTCTATTGAAAAATATAATAAAATTTTCATCTCCAATCCAAAAAAAATAACTTACAATTTAGTTTTAGTCTTGGAAAAAAAATTAAAAAAATCCACTCAATAAAGCACCTAAAATCAATAAAGGAATTGGTATTTTGGTAAATTGTAACACTAAAAAAGTAACTAATGTTATCAAAATATATAAATAATTATCAATAATTGGCAACAACAATAAAAACGCACCGCCTATCGCCAAACCTGATGCACTTGCATTGATACCCTCCAAAGAAGCTTTGACTGCTCTAATTTTTTTTAACTCGTCCCAAAAACGTATCACAAAAAAAATAATAAATGTACCGGGCAAAAAAACTCCTGCACACGCCATTATCGCCCCAAAAATTTGTCCAAAAATAGTATATTCTCGCATAGATAACACACCTATAAATGCCACAAATGAAAAAACAGGTCCAGGAATAAATTGAGAAAGTCCAAAACCTGACAAAAATTCTTGTTCTGATAAATATTTTTTGACTTGCACAAATTCTGTCAATAACACTGGAATCAACACTTGCCCACCACCATAAATAAAACTACCATTTCGATAAAAATTTTCAAACAAACGAATAGGCAACGCGCCTGTAATATACCCCAAAATTGCGGCAAAAATCAAAACACTCCAAAATAAAAAGAAATTTGCCCACTGAATTTTTATCCTTTTTTCGTGATGCTTTTCTTGTTTTTTAAACTTTAAAGACGTTACCAAACCACCACCCACTACCACCAAAGGAAAAACCCAAGGAGAACGAAAAAATATAGAACAAAGCGTCGAAAAAATAACTAAAAAAATACCCGTTTTGGTATTCACTACTTTTGTGGTCAGGTTCAAAGCCGAATAACAAACCAAACCAATCATCACAGGTTGCACAAATCGCATAAATTCAAGAGAAATTTTCATCTCATCAAAATATACAAACAACAAACCAATCAAAGTCATCAAAAAACAACCGGGAAAACTCCAAACTAACAAAGTAAGATAAGCCAATTTTGCACCTCCCAAACGAAAGCCCAAAGAAGTAACGATTTGGGTAGAAGTCGGTCCTGGTAAAATTTGACATAAAGCAATCAAATCTAAAAAATCTTTTTCGTTAATATAAGCTCTTTTTTCGACCAAAATACGCAAAAACATAGTAATATGTGCCTGTGGACCTCCCCAAGCCGTCATCGATAGTTGCCAAATATCTCTCAAAAAAATAATATATCTTAATTTTTTCAATGCTTTATAGGAAAAAAAATATTTTTACCACCATTTTTTTTATTGTCCCATACCAATAATACAATCAAATTCGTCTTTTGTCAGCGGACAAACTGATAATCTTGATTGTTTTAATAAGGCAATTTGATTTAGTTTTTCTTCGTTTTTGATTTGTGATAAAGTAACAGGTTTGGGTAGTTTTTGATAAGTTTTTACATCAACACAAACCCAATCGCCTTTTTCTGCGGTTGTGTCAGGGTAATATTCGGTTACAATTTCGGCAATTCCTACGACTTCTTTTCCTTTTACACTATGATAAAACAAACACAAATCTCCTTTTTGCATAGTTTTGAGGTTGTTTCGGGCTTGATAATTTCGTACTCCGTCCCAATGTCCGATTTTTTCATTTTCTAAATCGTCCCAACTATATGCGTCAGGTTCGGATTTTATTAACCAATATTTCATTTTTTGTTTAAAGTTTAGATTTAATTTTTTTTATTAAATTGTAATTATTAATTTTTTCATAAAGCATTGATTTTTAATATTTTATATTACTTATTTGTAATTATTTCTTGCAAAAGGTCTGGTATTAGGCTGTTAAAAGCAAGTATTTTTTGTAAATCAAGTATTCCACCAACTGGTCTTGCTAAGACCAGTTGGGCTACGACCACTCGGTATTTTAATTAAAAATCTTTGTTTCACAATTTTTATATACACTATCAGGAATATCTGATCTGTTGTCCATATACTTACATTTTATTTTTTTACCATCTTTTTTTATTATCCAACAACAATTTATATTTTTTATTTTTATTATTGTATCGCCCACTGAAGCGTATTCAACCGAACTATCTGATAATGAAAGATGCTCTATTTCGTCTTTAATTCTAATCTTAAAAGAAATTCCATGACGTCCCTTTTCTTTTATTTCAATAATACCAACATAACTTTCTTTTATTTTTTGAATTTCTATCCTTATATCCCGTATTTGCATTTGTCTTAAAATAAAAGGCATACCATAATAATTCATAAAAAAGAATATTATTCCAACAATAGCATTGATAGCAGTTTTTTTATTTATTATTTTTGAATTTTTCATAAAAATTAATTAATATAGTAATCGATAATAAGTTGAAGACCATTTTGCCCCCATAGATATATTTGGAATAGGTATAACAAGGGGACTCATAGTTGCTGTAATACCTCACCAAGTGGTCTTAGCGTCACGCTAAGACCTATCAAAATTATTTTGGTTTAGTAAAATTATTTGATTCCCACCATTCATCTGGGGGTATATCATCTTCATCATCAGCATAGTAATGGTCAGAAAATAAACCAATGCAAACAAAAAAAATAAATTCGATAAATATTACCCAAGTGGTCTTAGCGTCACGCTAAGACCTATCAAACTTCAAGCCCAAGTGGTCTTAGCGTCACGCTAAGACCTATCAAACTTCAAGCGTTACGCTGAGCAATTACAAATACAAACCTATTTTCCACCTATTCGATAACAAAAAAATATAATTATTTGTTCAAATGCAAGAGAAAATAACATTAGAAAAACCTGCAAAGATGATGTTATAAAGTGAATATTCTCAAGCGTGACGCTTGAAATTTGTAGGTCGTAGCAAGATGCTACGACCAGTTGAGCAAGATGCTACGACCAGTTGAGGTTAATAACGATTTATTACAACGATTTAGATTAAAAAATTACAAGAATTTTATATCATCTTTTCTATTACTATTTTATTAAACTAACCAAAATTAGTAAATGTTTGTCAAAACATAAAAAAAATTACTAAAAAAGTTAATTTTTTTGTAGCAATACAGACATATACTTTAAAAATCAATCAATTTTTGTAAATAAAATTTTATGTTATTTTCAATATTTTTTTTGATATACAAAAAATTTATAAAGGCTGATATTTTATATAAACTTATTTTTTTGATTTTTTTTTGATTTTTTTTAATAAAAAATTTGCTAAGCACATAATTTTGGCTTAATTTTATGCGAAAATTACAAAATCAAAAAAAAATATTGCAATAAACTTCGCGAATATTAGTTATTATGAATCAAAATATAAAAAAACTTACTCAAATTAGCCAAAAAAATGAAAAAATTATTCTTGGTTTGATGTCAGGAACATCTTTAGATGGACTCGATTTGGCTTTGTGTAAAGTAAAAGGCTTTGGATTAGATACAAAAGTAGAAGTATTAAAATTTACTACTTATCCATATTCTGAATCTTTACAACATAAAATTAGAGAAGTTTTTGCCAAAGATGCCGTCAAATTACAACAAGTTTGCTTGTTACATTCGCGTATTGGCAATGTGCATGCAAGAATGATACTTTCTACTTTACAAACTTGGGGCGTTTCTCCTCAAGATATTGATATAATGGCAAGCCATGGACAAACCATTTATCACGCTCCCAAAAGATTACATCTCAAACCACACTTTACTAACTCGACTTTGCAATTGGGTGATGCAGACCACTTGGCTCACAAAACAGGCATTATAACCATTAGTGATTTTCGCCAAAAACATATCGCCGCAGGCGGAGAGGGCGCACCTTTGGCGGTTTATGGAGATTATTTGTTGTTTAGTAGTCATGATGAAAATCGTGTTTTGTTAAACGTTGGAGGCATTGCTAATTTTACATATTTGCCCGCAGGTTTTTTAGCCAGTGAAGTTTTTTCTACTGATACAGGAGCAGGCAATACATTGATTGATACGATTATGAGGCAATTTATGCCACCAAAACAATTTGATGAGGGTGGAAAAATCGCAGGTGAAAATAAAGTAAATCAAGCACTTTTACAAACACTTAAAAACCACCCTTTTTTCTTACAATCTGCCCCAAAAACAACAGGACAAGAATTATTTAATCTTAATTTTGTTCAATCTGCACAGGCAAGTTCGGACACTTTAGATTTGTCTGTTGGGGACGTAATTGCTACGCTGACGCGTTTTTCAGCAGAAACAATCGCTGAAACAATTGCCAATGTGATGCCTGTAGGCACACATTGCAACGTATATGTGAGTGGTGGTGGAGCAAAAAATTTGACTTTGATGAATTGGTTAAAAGATTTGATGCCACACTATCACTTACATCAATTTGATGAATTGGGTTATTCGGCTGATGCCAAAGAAGCCATTTTGTTTGCTGTCTTGGCTAATGAAACTTTATCTAACGAGCCTTTGAATCTGGGGCGTGGAGATTTGAAAATTCCCGCAGTTTCTTTTGGTAAAATATCTTTTCCTATTTAAACTAAAACTAAAACTAAAATTAAAAATTAAAAACAATGGAAGTTTCGACATCACAAATAGAACTAATTAAAAAATATTTGCGACAACATTGGATTACAAACGAAGAATTTATCACAAATACCACTCAAAAATTTGTAGATGAAATACAACAAATTGATGATAAAAACATAACCTTTGAAAATGCGTTACATCAAACTTTTCAAAAATTTGGTGGCACAGAAAAAGTATTGGCATTAGAAGAAAAATTTATCAATGCTGGTTTTAATGGCGGAATAAAAGATTATTTTAAATCTTTACAATCATTTTTTACACATCAAAACAAAATATTGTTTTTAGTTTTGTCATTTACAACTTTATATTTTTGGTTTGGTTACATTCGAAATCCATTGTATTGGACTATATTTTTTATTGGAATAATTGTAGTTGAGTTAGGTTTTATGATTTATTTGAATCTAAAAAACAAAAAAAACAAGGTCAATGATTTTAGAGCCAATGGAGTAATGTTTATCAATACGTTTTTTATTTCGTTTTTTATACATTATAATGCTCATTATAGCATTGAAAATGAAAATACTGAACAATGGTTTATTTTATTGAATACATTTTTGAATACTCTTTTTGTGCTGAATGTTTATATTGTGATTGATTTGATTTATAAATATAATTTTATCTCAAAAAAACAAAATACTTTAAATCAAATATAAAATAAGTTTTAAAGTTATTCTATACTTGCAACTAATTTTTTATAATTTCATCAATTTATTTTATATTTTATGAATAGAATATTGCTTTTTACATTTGTATTTGTGTTTTTTAACGCTTTTACGGCTTTTTCACAAAAAATTGTTTATTATAACAAAGAACAAAAAGTTGTGAAAAAGAAAAAAAAATCTTATACTTATGGTGTTGTCACTGAAAAAAAAGATACTTTGAATAATCAACTTTTGTACGTTGAAAATCAGTATTTTTCAAAAAATGACCAAATTATACAAATTTTACATTATAAAGATAAAAAAAGAAAAATAAAACATGGTTTGTTCACTTCTTTTTATGAAAAGGATAAAATCAAAACTACAGGTTTTTATGAAAATAACAAAAAGAATGGTCAATGGAAAGATTATTATGCAGGGCAAAGAATTTCGGCTCTAATTGATTATAATAATGATGAAAAAATAAGCGAAAGTAACGTCGATGAAAATGAAGTATTCACACCAAACGAAGTAGATAAACCAGCAGACTTTGTTGGTGGAACGAAACTTTTTTTTAAATTCTTGGGTAACAATACCATATATCCAAAAAAAGCAAGGAGAGAAGGTGCTGGAGGAACTGCCTATGTTGAGTTTATCGTTGATATAGATGGTTCTCTTATCGAAGTTAAAATAAAAAAAAGTAGTGGTAATCAATCACTTGATGAGGAAGCTATAAGAGTTTATAAACTTTCTCCCAAATGGCAACCAGCAAAACAAAGAAGTAAACCAGTAAAGCAAACAATGATATCACCAATAAAATTTAACCTTGGTTGATACAAGATTTTAATAAAAATAGCTTAAATTTATTTCTTTTCGGTTTATAAATTACTATTCTTGTTTAAGCACAAAAATTAGAAATTAATCATTTTTTAGGACAAATATACGTAAACCATCATCTAAAAAAAATTACAAGAAAATAAAAAAATACTTTTCAAAAATTTAGATTTTGTTATAGAACAAAGTCTAAATTTTTGAAAAGTACCATTTAGAATATTTATTTTATTTGTTAAAATAAATTGATTAAAAAAAATACTTTAGATTTGTAAATTATGATGCAAAGATAAATTACATTTTTTTTATAAAATGAATAGTTACACGAAAGCACCTGTTTTTTACACGAAAGCACTTGTTTTCTTCATAAACGAAATACAAATTATTTATTCCCTCTTTTTATCTCCTCTCAAAAATTTGTAAAAATGAATTAATATGATTATTTTTGCAACCAAAATAACATATTTTTATTTTTATTTTTCCAATGACAATTACACAAATACAAGAAGCAACGACTTATTTGCAGTCAAAAACTTCTTTTCAACCCGAAATAGGCGTTATTTTAGGTACAGGTTTAGGTGGATTTATTCAAGATATTGACATAAAATACACCATTGATTATAAAGATATTCCTCATTTTCCAGTTTCTACCGTAGAATCGCATAGTGGAAAACTAATTTTTGGTTATGTATCTAATAAACCAATTGTGGCAATGCAAGGTCGTTTTCATTTTTATGAAGGATATAATATGCAACAAGTTACTTTTCCTGTGCGCGTAATGAAATTTTTAGGAATCAAAAATTTATTGGTTTCCAATGCCGCAGGTGGACTTAACGAAACGTATCAAATCAGTGATTTAATGATTTTAAAAGATCATATTAATTTATTACCTGATAATCCTTTGATTGGTAAAAACTTAGATGATTTAGGTCCACGTTTTCCTGATATGTTGGAAGCTTATGACAAAAATCTAAGAAAAATAGCAAATGAAATTGCCAAAAAACATCACTTACGTACACACGAAGGAGTTTATACAGCGGTTTCTGGTCCGAATTTAGAAACGCCTGCCGAGTATAAATTTTTAAGAATTATTGGTGGAGATGCAGTAGGAATGTCCACTGTTCCTGAGGTAATTGTGGCAAGACAAATGAATTTGCCTGTTTTTGCTATTTCTGTTATCACTGATTTGTGTTTTGAAGGGCATTTAAAATCTGTTACTTTGGAAGAGGTAATAGCGGCGGCACATAGAGCAGAACCAAATTTAAGAACTTTGATGTGTGAATTAATCAGTCAAATTTAAGTTTTTTGTTTTTAATATGTGAGTGCAGGATAACTTTTATTTATAATCAATTGATTTTCAATTATTTATAAATAAAAGTTATTTTCATTCAAATATTTTGAATGATGATTTAAAATAATAGTCAGACCTTCGTAAGCTACAATATAAACTATTATTTCAAATTCAAAAATTACACATCTCTAAACCATTGTTATCTAAAACTCACATTATTATTAACAACATCAACAGAAAACATCTCAAAACCCAATATCCTATGTTTTAATGAGAGAGTGATGCGTTTTTTTGGTTTTATATTTGAGATACAAAACACTATCTCTCGCAATGCTCAAAAACTTGCGGGAGGTTTGTTAAAAAATAAAATTTTAAAACATCTAAAAAAATGAAAAAAATACTCTTTATTATTTTATTCTTGCTTATACATATAGGCGTATATGCACAAGAGGCAAAAAACTTGCAACAATTAAACAATAAAACAAAGATTTTAAATTTGTCTGAAAATTTTGAGGAGTTGTGCCAAAAAATAAATGCTACTTCCTACAAAGAAGCAACCAAAAATCTATTGAAAGAAATACCTATGGAGGTCTTTCAATATACACAATTAGAGGAATTTATAATTGAAAATACTTTTATTCGTATATTGCCCAAAGAGATTAAACAACTCAAAAACCTAAAAAACCTATCTTTGATGAATAATCGCCTACAATCTTTGCCCAAAGAAATAGGAGAATTGTCAAAATTGACACATTTATCAATTGGTTTTAGAGAATTTTTTGGGGAAAATGGCAATAAAATAACAAAAATACCCAAAGAAATTGGAAAACTTACCAACCTTGTTTATTTGTCAATGGGTATGAATAACATAAAATATTTGCCCAAAGAAATTAAAAATCTCCAAAAACTTGAATGTTTGAAGATAAATCATAACCAAATAAAAATATTTCCCAAAGAAATAAAATATCTAAAAAAACTCATTGAACTTGATTTATCAAACAATAAAATAAAATACATACCCAAAGAAATTGGCGAATTGAAAAACCTTAAATATTTGAAGTTATACGGAAATAGACTTTCAAAAGAGGAGAAAATAAAAATAAAAAAATTACTCAGTGCTGATTGTGAAGTAACTTTTTAAAACCTTTTTACATAAAAACTTGTAAAAAATCAAAAAAATAAACTTTTAAAATCCTAAAAAACATGAAAAAAATACTTTTTTCACTCTTGTTTTCGCTTATGTGTATATGTGTATATGCACAAGAAAAGTTATTAAAAAGCACCGCACTTGCCAATCAAAAAATATATACCAATTTAGAAAATGCACTCAAAGAGCCTTTGAAAGTGTATAAGTTGAACTTGAAGTATCAAGAAATTACCTCTTTACCCAAAGAAATTGGAGAATTAAAAAATTTACAAGAATTTGATTGTAGTTTTAATCAACTTACATCTTTACCTCAAGAAATTGGAGAATTAAAAAATTTAGAATATTTTAATTGTAATGATAACAAACTTACATCTTTGCCCAAAGAAATCGGAGAATGGAAAAATTTGCAAAAATTTGATTGTAGTTTTAATCGATTTACTTCTTTACCCAAAGAAATCGGAGAATGGAACAATCTACAAGAATTTAATTTTAGTTCTAATCAGTTTACTTCCTTACCCAAAGAAATTGGAGAACTGAAAAGTTTAAAAGAATTTAATTTTAGTTCTAATCGACTTACTTCCTTACCCAAAGAAATCGGAGAACTGAAAAATTTACAAAGGTTTGATTGTAGTTCCAATCAACTTACTTCTTTACCCCAAGAAATTGGAGAATTTAAAAAATTGGAATACTTAGGTTGTTACGCTAATCAACTCACTTCTTTACCCAAACAAATAGGAGAATTAGAAAATTTGAAAACTTTTTCTTGTGGTATTAATAAATCATATTTTATAGGAACAAATCAGCTTACTTCTTTACCCAAAGAAATTGGAAAACTAAAGAATTTGAAATATTTTAATTGTAGTAATAATCAACTTACTTCCTTGCCCCAAGAAATTAGAGAATTAAAAAATTTACAAGAATTTCGCTGTAACGATAACCAACTCACTTCTTTACCCAAAGAAATTGGAGAATGGAAAAATTTAGAATATTTTGATTGTAATCACAACAAACTTACTTCTTTGCCCAAAGAAATTGGAGGATTGAAAAATTTGAAAGCGTTTTATTGTCAGAGAAATCAACTTACTTCTTTGCCTCAAGAAATTGAAGAATGGAAAAATTTGAAAATATTTTGGTGCAGCCAAAATCAGTTTACTTCTTTGCCCAAAGAAATTGGAGAATTAAAAGATTTGCAGTATTTTGATTGTTCTATTAATCAACTTACTTCTCTACCCAAAGAAATTGGAGAACTGAAAAATTTAAAAACAGTTTTTTGTAATAGAAATAAACTTACCATTTTACCCAAAGAAATTGGAGAACTGAAAAATTTGGAATATTTTAATTGTAGTAACAATAAACTTACTTCTCTCCCTAAAAAAATTAAAGAATGGAAACATTTGAAATGGTTTTATTGTAGTGATAATCAACTTACCTCTTTGCCCAAAGAAATGGGAGAATGGAAAAATCTACAAGAATTTGATTGCGGTGGCAATCAAATTACTTTTTTGCCAAAAAAAGAAATTGGACAATGGAAGAATTTAAAAATATTTGCGTGTAGTAATAACCAACTTACTACTCTGCCCCAAGAAATTGGAGAACTCAAAAATTTGCAGGAGTTTGATTGTAGTCATAATAGGCTTACATCTTTACCCCAAGAAATTGGAGAACTCAAAAATTTGCAAGAGTTTGATTGCAGTAAAAATAATTTTTCTGAGGCAGAAAAATCAAAAATAAAAAAACTGCTTCCAATTAATTGTAAAATAGGATTTTAAAATACTTAAAAAAATGAAAAAAATCACTTTTATCTTTTATGTTGGTGTGTGTTGTGAGTATAGCACACGTATAGATGTGAAAAAATCTATGACAAAGAAGCCTTTTTAATGACGAAAAAATCTCATTTCCATATATTTTAAGATAATCTTTAAGAAAAAAAATTTGACACTCTGACCTTTTGAATAAAAATTTAAAGAGATTTGTTTTCAAAGAATTTCAATTTTTTAGGATAATAGTTAAAAATTATCCTAAGAATTGAAATTACACAAAAAATGATATATTCTTTTTTTTTTCAAAAATTTATCACTAAATTTGCACCTCAAAAAACAAAAGTAGTATTTTTTTACCATTCCTACTTTTTATTTTATTTACCTAAAAAACAAAAAAGATGGTTTACGTTTCAAGAAAAGAATATTTTAATGCCGCTCACAAACTATATAACGAGCATTGGACAAAAGAACAAAACGATGAAGTCTTCGGACCTTGTGCTAACGAACATTGGCATGGACATAATTTTGAACTCATTGTTACTATCAAAGGCACAACCATTCCCGAAGTGGGCTGGGTAATGGATATGAAAAAGTTGGGAAAACTTATCAGGGAAAATATTACAGATAAATTAGACCACAGAAATCTCAATATTGATGTTGATTTTTTGAGAAATACACAACCTACTTGTGAAAATGTGGTTATCAAATGTTGGGAAATATTGTTTCCTTTGATTCCCATTCATTCAGAAAATAGAGCAACTTTATACTCCATTCAACTGCACGAAACACACAAAAATTTTGTCGAATATCGTGGAGAAAATGGATAATTAACTTATATTTTTGTCAATAGTTGTTAATATAAGTTAAAGAAAACTTAATAATGTAATTTTTTTTGTTTTTGTGAAACAAATTAGTTACATTTGCAGTAGTATATATAAAATATATAATTTTTTTTAATCTTATGAAAAATATAATCAAATTTGTTTTACTAATTTGGGTTGTGCTACAAAGCACATACACTTATGCTTATACGATATATCCACCAACACAAAATAAAAATTGTTTATCAAATATTTTATTAGAAGACAACCATAATGTGTTATGGCAAGAAGATATTTTGTATGAAGAGGCTGGAATTAAGGTAAATAAAATTTATCCTAATCCTGCAAGTGAATTTGCTTATATTGATTATCAAATCAATGAATCAATCAAAGCAAAAATTACAGTACGTAATTTGTTGGGCAGAGTTGTAGCAGAATACGATTTATCAAAACAAGAAAATCAAATTAAAATGAATGTCAGTGATTTTGAATCAGGTGTTTATTTTTATACCTTATCTGTAGATGGTAAGTCAATTAAAGCAAAAAAGTTAATAGTTGAACATAAATAGCCATTTTTGATAATAATTTTTAGTGATTATTAACAAGTTTTTATCCATAAATGCGTAGTTTTTACGCATTTTTTGTTTTATCAAATCCAAAAAAACAATGAAAAAAAATATTATTTTATTTGATGGCGTTTGTAATCTTTGCAATGGTGCTGTAAAATTTATCATTCAACAAGATAGGAAAAAAAAGTTTCAATTTGCTTCTTTACAATCTAAAACAGGACAAAAATACCTCGAACAATTTAATTTATCAACTAAAAATTTTGATTCGTTTATATTAATAGAAAATGAAAAATGCTATCTTAAATCAACTGCGGCATTGAAAGTATGTCAAAAATTAAGTGGATTTTGGCTTTTTTTGTATGTATTTATTATCATTCCGCCATTTATTCGTAATTTTTTGTATGATATAGTGGCTAAAAATCGGTATCGTTTTTTTGGAAAAAACGAATCTTGTTTGATGCCCACCCAAGAATTAAAAGAACGTTTTTTGAGTTAAAAAGAATTATTTTTTCAAACAAAAAACAACCAAAAATTATTAGATAAATTTTGGTTGTTTTTTTATTTTTTTTAAGCAATAAAATTTCGTTTGTAAAACAAAAATTATTTTTTTATCTTTATTTGAATAAATGTAAAACTATGTTTCAACTACAAAAGTTTGCAAACCTGCATATTGATTTTGTGCATTTTTTCCGATGATATATACATCAATTTCAATTTCTCCCGTCCTCAATACATTAATTTCGGTCAAAGTTTCAGTTAATTTTTTTTGTAAATCTTTGAATTGATTAGCAGTGGCGATAGTATCTTCGTCATCTCCTTTGTGTATTTTTACTAAAGGTGAAAAAAACTTTTCTAAAGTAATCATTTCTACTTTTATATCTTTTTCTTTTTCAAGATGAGTTAAAATAGTAGGAATACTAAGTGGTTTTTCAGTTGATAAATTAGCCCAAACAAACGGCACAAGTTCTGCGTCAGTTTCACTCATTACGTACAAATCAGTGATATAAGGCGTAATTATTTCGATAAAATCAGTATTTTGATTCATTTTATTTTTGATAAATGTGATTAAATTTAGTGATAAAAACTATAAAACTCGACGCATAAAAGTTGGCAAAGCAAAGCAACCTGAATATACTTCGTGGTTAAAATATTCTAAATTTTTCTCCATTTTTTTCATTTCTTCGAAGCGCGGAGCAGTTTTTTCTGTGTATTTTTTTGATGCCAAAGCAAAACTCCACGTACCACTCGGATAAAAAGGAATAGCCGTCAAATACAAAGTACTATACAGAAAAACTGCTTTCAATACGTCAAAAAGTTCTTTTTGTGTTTTTTTGAAGTAATAAGGGCTTTCGGCTTGTGCCGCCAAAATCCCATCAGGTTTTAATGCTTCATAAGCTTTTTGATAAAATGCTTTTGAAAAAAGTCCTTCTGCGGGTCCGACAGGATCAGTAGAATCAACCAAAATAACATCAAATTCGTTTTGATGATTTTCTATATATTTTACTCCGTCATCAACCAACAAAGTCAATCTTGGATTGTTAAATTCGGAAGCAATTGTGGGAAAATACTCTTTTGATTTTTCGATAACCAAGCCGTCAATCTCCACCATGACACATTCTTTGACAGAGTTATGTTTCAAAACTTCTCTGGCTGCACCGCCATCTCCTCCTCCAATAATCAAAACTCTTTCAGGATTGGGGTGTGCGAACAAAGGTACGTGTGCTATCATCTCGTGATAGGCGTGTTCGTTGGCTTCTGTGAGCATCACGCAGCCATCTAAAACCATCATATTTCCAAAATAAGGGGTTTCATAAATTTCTAATTTTTGAAAATCACTTTGTCCTTCAAAAAGTTTTTTTCCAACTTTCATTGAAATTCTTGCACCTACTTCAAAAATTGTTTCATCAAGGTTTTCGTTTAACCAAGTTGTTTCCATTTTTATTATATATTTTAAAATTTATGTTGCAAAGGTATATAAAATGTTTGAAAATGGTATTATTTTTTATATTTTTTTGAAAATGTAATACAATTTATTTTTACAATTGAAAGAAAATATATTTGGTTTTATGTGAATTTTACGCCTAAAAAAACGACATCATCAGTTTGTGTTGTTTGTTGTTTCCAATTTTGAAAATTATTTTTGAGGATATTTTTTTGTTCTTTAAAAGGCTTAGATTGAATTTCTGTTATCCAATTTTTTAGCAAAGGAGTACCGATTTTTTGTTCGTCTTTGGCATCAAATTGGTCAGTCATTCCATCAGAAAAAACGTATAAAATATCATTTTTTTCGATATTTATATAGTGTGTTTCAAAATTTTTATCTTGATAAATTTCACTTCCGACAGGAATTTTTGAGCCTTTAAATGTTTTTAATTCTCCATTTCTCATCAACCAAACAGGGCGTTGGGCAGCTGCAAAAGCAACTTCTTTTTTTTGTTTATCAAAAATCAATAAAGCAATATCCATTCCGTCTCGTAAATTTGTTTTACCATCTTCGGATAATAATTTTAGTACTTTTTTATCCAAAATATTCAAAATTTCTGCGGGATTTTGTGTTTTATTTTCTCCAATAATTTGCGTCAAAAAACTCATACCTAATACAGACATCATCGCCCCTGGAACGCCATGCCCTGTGCAATCTCCGACTGCCCAAAAAATAAAATTTTCTTCTTCACCCAACCAATAAAAATCTCCTGATACAATATCTTTGGGTAGATAATATACAAAACTCTCAGGAAATGCTTGCAAAAGTTGATTTTCCGTAGGCAAAATAGCCGTCTGAATACGCCCTGCATAATCTATACTCTCTGTAAGAAGTGAGTTAATAGCTGCAATAGCGGTGCTTTTTGTTTCAATTTCTATATTTTTTTGTGCTAAATTTTTAGATTGTTCTTCTATTGTTTTGATATATTTTTGATTTTCAGATTTAAAAAGATACCCAATAATAATAAAAATAACAAGTGAAATAATTGTATTAATAATAACAATAAATGGACTATTCAAATCTTTTTCATACCAACCAAAATAAAGTAATATTTTTGTCATAATAAAAAAAAGTAAAGCTATTAGAATCATAAAAATTAGCGTTTTTTTATTATTAAACACAAAAAAAGCAATTAAAAAAACGCTAAAAAATGAATACATTAGTTCTGCATTGTTTGTTTTATAAGCAATATACATAAAATAAACACAAATAAAACTAAAATTAAATAAAACAGAAAGTTCGTATTTTTTTTTATAATTGAGCCACAAACAAACTCCTATTACTGCACATAAAATTAGATTTGTGATTGTAAGTGGAAAAATATCTTTTAAATATGTTTTAAAATCAAATATTATGAAAAAAATATGATAGGTAAGAAACATAGAAATAGAAAACAATATTATCAAATACGCAGTGTTCATAATACGAACTTTGATAATCTGTGTTTGTGGAAGATTTTCATCTATGCCTAAATTAAGAATAAATTTGATAATAGAATACATAATGAACTATAAAATATAAAAATACAAAGTATAAAATACAAAATAAAAATACTTACAAAAATAGGTCATTTTTTGAAAAAAAAGGAATTTTTATTCGTATTTTTTTATTTTAGGTAGAATAATTTAAAAAAAATATTTATCAAAAAAGTACCTTATTTTTCAGTTTGAATAATGTTTTTTAAAGCAGATTTTACCATAAAATCTACGCCAATATCGTTTTCTGTGTATATTTTATAAAACCAATTTTCTTTTTTATTCATTTTTTTCATAATTTCTTTGATAGAATGTCCTTTTTGGTAAAAATAAATTGCTTTTTGTTGAAATTCTTGCAAATATTCTAACTTATAACGTAAATATTTTTTTCCATCAGTCGTTTTTGGGTGATGACAACAAAACAAAACATCAAAATCATATTCTAATATTTTAGTAATACTTTCTATCATTGTTTGCATATCTTCGTCATTGTTTCTCATTACTTGCAAATTACCAATATACAAATCACCACTAAACAACCAACCTTTTTTACGTTCTAAAAAACAATAATGGTCTGTGCAATGCCCTGGCGTATAAATAGGTTCAAAACAAAATTTTTCTGTTTCAAATTGTTGAGGATAAGGTAAAGGAGATTTTACTAATTTTATTTTTCCTAAATTATACCATTGATAAAACCTAATTCGGTAAGGAAAACCTTGTGTAATGTAAGGAATTGACAAATAATTCGCATATACAGGTGCGTGATGCAAGTCTGCTAATGTTTGTGCGTTGCCTGAATGGTCTTCGTGATGATGCGTCAAAATAATTTTATTAATTTGTTTATTTTCTAAGGCTTTCACGATATGTTTTTTCATTCGGTGTTGCCCTGTATCAAACAAAAGTCCATCAACATAAAAACAATAGACGTTTAATAAAGGTTTTCCAAACAAAGAAAAACCTGTTTCTATCATCTCAACTTCTTGAAATTTTTTTTGGGTTATGATTGACATTTTTTAAAATA
>RDXZ01000227.1 GCA_004293265.1 Bacteroidota bacterium
GTAATATTCGAGATGGTAGTTGAGCAAATATTGATAAGCACCCAACAAAAAAGAACCACTACCACAACTTGGGTCAATCACTTTTATTTTTGAGATTTCTTCTGGAGTTTTACCTTTTATTTGGACACCCAAAGTATTTTCAACGATATAATCAACGATATATTGAGGCGTGTAATAAACGCCACCTGCCTTGCGAACCTCTATTTTTGTTTCAATTTTAGCAACATTATTGGCATCAAAAACAATTACTTTTCCTAAAAATTGCTCGTATGCGTAACCCAAAATTTCAACTTCAATCGCAGAAAAATCAAACCCTTCTGCTTCGTATAATTTTTGAATTATGTTTTTGATGATTTTATTTTCTGTAACTAAATAAGGCGTAATCGTATCTTTTTTGAAATTAAAAAGCCCTGAATTATAAGAATTATCTGCTTTTTGAAACAAAATCAAGAGATTAGCATAAATATCTCCTTTTTTACTTGCTTCTAATAGTTGATTTATATTTTCCAAACCTCTATCTTCCGCAATTTTAAGAAAAATAATGCGGTCAATCGTTTGTTGGACAGCAAAATTAATCTCAAAATCTTCTAATTTTGGATTTTTTTTATTCAAACTTGTTGCCAAATCCAAACGCCATTGTTCAATCGTATCCAAAAATTCAATATCAACACTTTCTTTATTGGTAATTTCTTTATTATCTTTCAAATATAAATCAATACTACCTGCTAAAACATTTTCCTTCGCAAAAGTATTCCAAAAAAAATCAAAATTTGTGATATACTGATGAAAAGTAAAATAACCCAAACGTCCAACTTTTGCCTCCTGATGAAGAAAAGGTTTTTTGGTACAATTATAAATACAAAATTCTGAAAAACCCATCAAAATAGAAATTTTCATTTTTCCAAAACGTCCATATCTTTTGAGTTGAAAAGCCGCTGATTTATCTGCCAACAAGTTCACAAAAGGTTTTTTAGTCTCGACATAAAAAAACATTTTTTTTGCTTCTTTTTGAAAAAGATAATCTGGTCTTTTATTGGCAGTGCCTTGTCTTTGTTTTACTTCGTGCAAAACTTCGCAATTATGTGGTGCTTTTTTTTGTTTATTATCAATATCCCAACCTAAAGCCTCCCAAAACGGATTAATAAACTCAATTCTGGTTTGTGTTTCGTTGTATTCTGTATGTTTGTAAGTAGAAATATATTCTTCAAATTTTTCTACTAATTCTTTTATTTTTTCAAAAGCAATTTGTTTATTTGTCATCTTTTTTTTGATTTTTTTGGATAAATATTTTAACTTTTCAACACTTGAATTATTTTGATAGACAAATTAAAAAACAACATTTTTGTATTTGCATTTCTTTCAATATGATAAATAGCTTGGCTTAACAATTGAGTTAATTGTGAAATTTTATCCATATTTCCTGCCGCCTTTGCAAATCCAACCAAAAAATCTCGTTTGAGTGAAGATACTTTTATATTCTCAGGATTTGCGTAAGCAATCAAAAGTGTTTCTCGACAAATATCCAAACCACATTCTAACCAATATTTTTGAATTTCTCTCGAAAAACCATCAAAAGTTTCCATACGTACCCACAAATCTTTATAACTTGCTCTAAAACATTCTCGCATCCAATATTGAAACCAAATGAAATTATCGTTGTCTGCATTTTCTATGTTTCGAATAGCTTCCGACAAATTTCCATCTGCCAAATAAGCAATCGTATTGGCATTTTCAGTAGGAACTTTTAGTTTTTTTTGTAAATATTCTGAAATTTCTTGTTCCGCAAAATCAGGCACGACCACAGGTTGTACGCGTGAGAGAATTGTAGGCAACAAACTTTGTGGAGAATTACAAACCAATAAAAAAACGGTTTTGGGTGGTGGTTCTTCTAAAATTTTCAAAAGTGCATTGGCGGCACCTGAGTTCATCATTTCAGGCAACCAAATTAATAATAATTTATATTCAGCCTCAAAAGGTTTCATAGATAAAATTTGGATAATCTGACGGCTTTCTTCCACAGGAATATTGCCTTGTTTGTCATCTGCTCCAATAAAAAAAAGCCAATCAGATAAATCAAAATAAGGATTTTTGATAACTATCTTACGAAAATCTGGCAAAAACGCTTGACAAGTCGGCTTCGAATCTACTTTTTTGGTAGTTGCGACAGGAAAAATAAAACTCAAATCAGGGTGAATAAGTTTGTTATGTTTCAAACAACTATTACACTTGCCACAAGCATCTTTTTCTTGTCTATTTTCACAATGTAAATATCTCGCCAAAGCCAAAGCCAAAGCCAAATTAGCCGAACCTTCACGTCCATTAAAACTTAATGCGTGTGCTAAATGTTGTTGTTCGAGTGCTTGTGTAAGCGTATTTTGTAAGGATTCTTGTCCTTGAATATCTTTGAAAAACATATTTATCTAAAAAAAACGTCCTATTTTAATGCCACCCAAAAAACCTTTGGGCGTATCTTGTTTGTATAAAGCTCGCCAACCAATATGTGGCGTTATTGCCCATTCTAATTCTTTTCCTATAAAAATATTTGCTTTTACTCCTCCCGTAAAACCCAATGTATAACTATCTGTGGTAGCCAAATAGTGCATTCCAATTGGAGTAATATAAGGAGAAATTGCAATTTTATTGCTTGCCAAAGGAATATGAAAATTGATTGTTTCGGGAATAACCGCCAAAAGAATGGCTAAATATAAATAACCTTGATTGTTATTTGCCGCCACACCATTGTTTGCCCAGCCCAAAGGATAACCTGCCAACCAAAGACCTAACGGAATGTGTCCATATCTTCCTTTTCCTCTACCCAAAGAACCAATGTCGCATTGCCAAGCAATACTAATGTTTTCATTGGCATAGACTTCTAATTCTAAACCAAAAGATTGTGCTTGAAATTGAGTAGTTTGCCAAACTTCTGCCAGAACGTTGAGTCGAAAAGAACTACCATCTCCCACTTCTTTTTTTTTGAGAATACCTTTTTGTTTGCTCCCAAAGTGATTGTAATTATATTTTATTTGGGCAGTCGCAACAAAATGTAGAGCGACAAATAAAATAAATAAAAAAATTTTGTATTTCATAACTTTTTTTTTAATAGATTTGATAAAGATAATAATTTATTTTTTGATTTACAAAAATGAGTTATTTTTTTGGTTCTTCTTCGTGCAAGCGTGGACGCTTGCACGAGATGTTAACTGGTGCAAGCGTCCACGCTTGCACCAAAATAACCTAAATAGTTACTATTTTTCTGCAAATTTAATCATTTATTATTATGATTACAAATTCGTTGAAAAATAATTTTTATAGATATTTCATAAAAAAAACAAATATAAATCATTGATAACCAATTATTTATATTTGTTTTTTATGTTTATTTTTTTATTATAATAATTTTTTTTTATTTTTTAATTCCTTTTCTATCCAATTCTCTTTGATACAAACGTGCATTTTTCAAATGTTCGGTATAAGTAACAGCAAAATTATGATAACCAGAAAAATCTTCTTTGGCACAAAAGAAAATATAATCGTGTTTTTCAGGATTTAAAGTGGCTTTTAGTGTGTTTTCTGTCGGCATATTGATAGTGCCGGGTGGCAGACCTGCGTATTTGTATGTGTTATAAGGTGAATCAATTTTTTTATGCACATCTAACACTCTTTTGATTGTAAAATCTTTAGCCGCAAAAATCAAAGTCGGGTCTGCGTCTAATTTAATTTTTTTTCTCAATCTATTCAAATAAACGCCCGCCACTCTTGGTTTTTCGTCTTGTTTTTGGGTTTCTGCTTGCACAATAGATGCCAAAATAGACACTTGAATAGGAGTAAGGTCTAATTTTTTTGCTTGTTGCAAACGCTCCTCGTTCCAAAATTTTTTATATTCTTTGTGCATTTTTTCTACGAATGCTTCTGGTTTGATGTTCCAAAAAACTTGATAAGTATTTGGAATAAACATTGCCATAATGTTAGTTGTATCAAAACCATATTTTTTAACAAAATTTTGGTCTGTCAATAATTTTTCTAAATCTTCTTTTTTGAAAGCAACTTCTTCAGCAACTCGTTTAGTAAAATCAGTGAGCAATCTCACATTATTAAAAGTCAATTCGATGGGTGCTTGCAAGCCTGCACGTAACATTCGTACAGCTGCCGAATTACTCATATTTTTTTTGATAATATAACGTCCTGCTTTTATGTGTTGTTGATAATTCAATATTTTTGAAACAAAAGCAAAAGAAACAACATCATGAAGCATTTGTTCTTTTTTTAGAATTTCAAGCAATTCGGGAAAAGTTACTTTTTCCTTAATAAAAATAACTTTATCTTCTCTACCGATTTGAAAATTTGCAGTATAAAACAATTGATATACATAAAAAATAACAGAAATTCCTGCTAATAATAAACCTGCTACGATAGCGATTTTCCACTGACCTTTTTTCATTGATAATTTTGATATATAATTTGCCTCAAAATTAGTTTTAAATTCTCATTTTTCATAATTTGTTGCTATTTTTTTTCTGAAAAATACTTTAGGAACAATAATTAATTAAAGTGATAATCTATAAATAACAAATTTCGTCAGTGTATTGCGAATAAAGTTCTTGTTACATTACTTTTGTTGGTATAAAATAGCAAGTTTCTCAAATGACTGAAATATTTGGCATAAGTATCTCTTCGTTTATATTTTCCGCCGTTGTTGGTATATCGAAAAGTGCAGTAAAATTTATTTTTTCCGCCGTTGTTGGTATATCGAAAAGTGCAGTAAAATCTAAATTTATTTTACGATTTTAGTTCTGCACTTTTCGACTACCAACAACTTTTATTTATT
>RDXZ01000228.1 GCA_004293265.1 Bacteroidota bacterium
GGTATTCAAAAAGGCGAAATGATTAGTGAGGCAAGAAACGAAGCAAAACAAAGACGTAACATTCTCAAAGGATATTCAAAAGGAATGAGTATTGAGGAATTAGCCGACTTTTTTGAAGTAAGTATTGAATACGTCAAGGAAGTTATTAACCAACAATAAAATTATTTTTGGTAGAAAACAAATAAATTCAAAATTTAATCAAAATTTGTTTGTTTTTCTAAAAAAATAACTATATTTGCACAAAAAAAAACGGGGTGCCTTACTTTTCAGGCTGAGATTATACCCATTGCACCTGCTACGGATAATGCCGATTCAGGGAAAATACTTTGCTTTTCAAAAAAAATATTTTTTTTGGAAATTCATATCTCAACACCGATTTTTTTAAAAAAGGTCTTTAAATTCAGTTTAATCCATTTTAAAAAAATTTCATCATGAAAAAAAATTTTCTTTTTATTATTTTATTCTTTACTTTTTCTTTGTCAATTTTGGCACAAGATACAAAATTAATTGGCAATATTAGTGATGCTAATACACAACAACGCATCGCCAATGCAACTATTTTTCTCAATGAAAAATATATTACTAACAGCAGTGCAAGTGGTTTGTATGAATTTAACAACATTGACGCAGGAATTTATACTATCTCTGTCAAAGCAGAAAATTATCAAATATTTAATGCAAAAATTGAGATTAAAAGGTATCATAATTTCGACATAGAATTAAAACCAATCAAATTTGGTATTTTACCATTGGTAGAAGAAACCAAAAACTTAGAAGAAGTTACTATCAATGCCACGCGTGTAAACGATGAAAACGGAGTAGCTTATTCTAATATTTCTAAAAATGACATCGAAAAACTCAATGTAGGACAAGATTTACCCGTTTTATTAAATTTTCAACCTTCTGTCGTCAGTACTTCTGACGCAGGTGCAGGCGTGGGTTATACAGGCATACGCATACGTGGAAGTGATGCGACACGCACCAATGTTACTATCAACGGAATACCTGTCAATGATGCAGAATCGCAGGGCGTTTTTTGGGTAAATATGCCTGATTTTGCTTCGTCTGTTCGTAGTATTCAAATACAAAGAGGTGTGGGGGCTTCTACCAATGGTGCGGGTGCGTTTGGGGCAAGTGTCAATATTGAAACGGACAACATACACCAAAAACCTTTTTTAGAATTTAATAATTCTTATGGCAGCTTCAATACTTGGAAAAATACAATTAAATTCGGAACAGGTCATATCAAAAAAGAAAATATGAAAGGTCATTTTGCACTCGAAGGCAGACTTTCAAAAATAATTTCTGATGGTTTTATAGACAGAGCAAAAAGCGATTTGAAATCTTATTATCTTTCAGGTGGTTATTTTTCTGATAAAACAATCGTTAAATTGGTGGCTTTTTCAGGCAAAGAACAAACTTATCAAGCGTGGAATGGCGTTCCCGAAAGTCGTTTGAGAAATGATGTTGCAGGAATGCAAAGTTATATTGTGCGAAATGGATTGGACGGGCAAGATGCACAAAATTTGCTCAATTCAAATTCCAGAACCTACAATGCTTATACTTATAACAATGAAATTGATGATTATCAACAAGACAATTATCAAGCATTTTTTATTCAAAGTTTCAAAAATTGGGATTTTAATGTGGCTTTTCATTATACAAAAGGCAGAGGTTTTTTTGAACAATATCGAAAAAATGATAAATTGAGTAATTATAATTTAGAAGATGTAAACATTGGTAATCAAACAATTACGCGTACTGATTTGATTCGAAGACGTTGGTTGGACAATGATTTTTATGGAACGGTTTTTTCTGCAAATTATCAAAAAAATAAAATTGATTTTACTTTTGGAGGTGCTTGGAATACTTATCAAGGCAAACATTTTGGAGAAGTAATTTGGGCAAAATATATGTCAAATGGCAATATCAGACATCGATATTATGACAATGATGCCACCAAAAAAGATTTTAATTTATACACAAAAATCAATTATGAATGGATACAAGCCAAATTAAACACAACTTTAGATTTACAATATAGAAATGTAAAATATAATTTTTTGGGTTTGGCAAACGATAATTTTGGTGTTAGAACAGTCAATCAAGATGCAAATTTTAATTTTTTTAATCCAAAAATTGCCATTGTTTATCGATTTAGTTCAAAAACACAAGTTTATACCTCTTTTTCTGTGGGCAACAAAGAGCCAAATCGTGATGATTTTACACAATCTTCTTCACAAACTCGCCCCAAAAACGAAACTTTATTAGATTATGAAATGGGTTTTAGAAAAACAATCAAAAATATTTCTTTTCAAATCAATGGATATTTTATGGATTATCAAAATCAATTGGTTTTGACAGGGCAGGTCAATGATGTAGGCGGATATACGCGTAAAAATATTGCAAAAAGTTATCGTGCAGGCATAGAAACCGAGTTTTCTTGGAAAATTAGTGCTAAATTTTCTTGGAAGATAAATGCTACATTTAGTCAAAATAAAATTCAAAACTTTAAAGAATTTAGTGATGATTTTGATAATGGCGGGCAAATTATAAAAGATTTTTCAAGCACAGATATTGCTTTTTCTCCTAATTTGATTGCAGGAAATATATTCGAATATAATCCATTTAAAAATTTTACATTGGGTTTGATGTCAAAATATGTAGGCAAACAATATTTAGACAATACAAGTGATGAAAATAGAAAATTAAATGCTTATTTTACGCAGGATATTCGTTTGAATTATGTTTGGCAACCAAAATTTGCCTCAGAAATAAACTTTAATCTATTGATAAACAATGTTTTAAATGCAAAATATGAAAGCAATGGTTATACTTATAATTATATTTCGGGTGGAGAACGCGTTGTAGAGAATTTTTATTTTCCGCAAGCAGGCACTCATTTTTTGTTTGGTTTAGGTGTAAGGTTTTAGAAAATAATTTTGAAAGTAGTTTTGTTTTATAATGAAATATTGATTATTTTTGCACAACTATTTAGGCAATTACTTCAAAAAAGTAAAAAACATGCCTTTTTACATATCAAAAATGAAAAATAATATTTCTTTATGTCTTTATTTCGTGCTTATTTTTGTTTTTGTTGGTTGTAATATTGATAAAGAAAGTTTATCAGACAAAAATGATAATCTTAAAAATATTACCAAACAAAACAAAAATAGCATCGAAAAAAATGACACAAGCAAAACAAATCAAAAAAAAGAGGAAAAAGATAAAAAAAACAATGAAAAAGATGAAAAAAAATCAAACGAAAACGTGGTTTCATTAGCCAAAAAATTGTACCAAGAACTCATTAAAAAAGGCGAAGTTCAATTTGCACCCATTGATAATCAAGTCATTAGTCAAGATACAGCCTTTAAAGTCAAGCAAGATTTGTATGAAATAAATTTTGCAACAGGTTGTATGAACGATAGCATTGTAACACAAGAAATGTCAGATTTTACGGCTAAAAAAAGTTTTATTTTAGCCCATAATTATGAAACAAATATTTCTTTTACTATCAATGGCAAACCAAGCTCAAAAAAAACTATTCACAAAGAATTATTTAAAAACAAGTTAGAAAATGCTTTTTTAGAAAAATCCATCATCAAACACCCTCAATTTGTAAAGTTTGATGAAACAAAAAACGAAGCAATTTTTGAATTTATTATTGGCGTACCTAACACAGATTGGTTGGTCATTGCGGCAGTTAATCTCAATCCGCAAGGAAGTATAAGAATCGTTGATATTATGATGCCTGATATGTAAAATGGATACTTTTTGGATAATTTTAGCAGGAATTTTAGTAGCATTGCCTTGTGCTTTGTTGGGTTGTTTTTTGTTATTACGAAAAATGACAATGATTGGTGATGCCATTTCTCACGCTGTTTTGCCCGGTTTAGTCTTAGGTTATTTGCTCACAGAGGCGCGTAGCCCAATAATTTTAATGATTGGGGCAGGTTTTTTTGGCGTTTTAATTACTATATTGATTGAATTATTACAAAAAAAAGCCAAAATGCAAACCGAATCTTCCATCGGAATTTCATTTACATTTTTATTTGCAGTAGGTATTATTTTGATAGCCGCTTTTGCAGGAAAAATTGACCTTGACCAAGATTGCGTTTTATATGGAGATATTGGTTATATTACCCTAAAACTTGGTTTTTGGAATATTCCAACTACTATTTTAACTTCTGGAGTATGGTTTTTGGTGGTTTTGATTTTTATTTTGGTTAATTATACAAGACTTTGGATAACTACTTTTGATGAAAATTATGCAAAAGTAATCGGAATTTCTGTTGCTTTTTCACATTATTCTTTGATGAGTGCAGTTTCTTTTACTGTAGTCTTATCTTTTGAGGCAGTGGGTGCCATTTTAGTCATTGCTTTTTTGGTTGTCCCTGCCGCCACTGCGTATTTAGTAAGTAAAAAAATGAATTTTATGTTATTTTTTTCTGCTTTGATAAGTGTTGTAGGAATTGTGATGGGCTATTTTTTAGCGGTTGTATTAAACGCCTCAATAGCAGGAAGTATGGCGGTTTGTTTAGGATTTTTATTTATTTTAACACTTTTTTATAGCCAAATAAAAAAATATTATTTAAAAAATATGTAACTATTTAGGTATAGTAATAAAATTATTATTTTGAACTTCGTGCAAGCGTGGACGCTTGCACGAGATATTAACTGGTGCAAGCGTCCACGCTTGCACCAAAATAACCTAAATAGTT
>RDXZ01000229.1 GCA_004293265.1 Bacteroidota bacterium
ATCATTTTTTTCTATTTTTCTTTCTAAAAATTCATTACATCACTAAAATTGTCAAAGAGTTAGATTTTTTTTTATTTATTCAACATCTTTTTTATTTTGCACAAAGATAGAAACTTATTTTTGAAAATATAAATTAACGAAAAAAAATAACGAAAAAAATCAATATTTATATACTAACACATAAACGCTGAGTTGTCGGTGGACGAAAAGTGCAGAAATGAAATATTTACAAAAAAATAAATTTTACTGTACTTTTCGACACACCGACAACGGCGGAAAATGCATTAGTCCCCAGAGTATCAAGTGATTGTAGCATTTGCTACGACCTACAAATTTTGTATAGGATTATTTTAATATTTCAACGTAAATTTGGAATAACAATAAAACAAAAAATAAAGTAATTTTTAAAATCCAAAGTTTCTAAACAAACTCCAAGAATAAAAAAATAAATTAACAACTTTTTTTAAAAAAATCATTTTTTTTGTTTTTGTAATCTTAAAATTAAGTTGTATCTTTGCAAAAAAAAATATTAAAAATAATTTAAAAAATTAACAAATTGTAAATGGAATTACAACTCACCCCTGAACAAGAAAAATATTGCTCTCTCATTGCCAAAGAACTCAATATCAAAGTTTTTCAAGTGGCGGCTGTCGCTAATTTATTAGAAGATGGTGCTACTATTCCTTTTATTGCTCGATACAGAAAAGAAGTAACAGGCTCGCTTGATGAGGTTTTTATTGGAAATATTAGAGATAGATTAATTCAATTAAAAGAATTAGACGATAGACGCAAAACAATTCTGAAAACAATAGAAGAACAAGGAAAATTAACAGAAGAATTACGCACTCAAATCGAAGAAGCACAAACTATGTCGGTTTTGGAAGATTTATATTTGCCTTACAAACCAAAACGCAGAACAAAAGCAACTATCGCAAGAGAAAAAGGATTAGAGCCTTTGAGCGATAAAATATTTGAACAAGATAATTTTGACATCGAAGCAGAAGCAACATTATATATCAATGAAGAAAAAGGTGTGAAAAATATTGAGGAAGCACTTGCAGGTGCAAGAGATATTATCGCCGAAAAAGTAAATGAAGACGCAATAGCACGTGCTTCTATCCGCCAATTATTCTTCGAAAAAGGTTTTTTTAGTGCCAATGTCATCACAGGAAAAGAAGAAGAAGGACAAAAATACAAAGATTATTTTGAATGGTCTGAACCTATCCAACAAGCCCCTTCGCATCGTGTTTTGGCTTTGCGTAGAGCAGAATCAGAAGGAATTATCAGCCTCCACCTCGCCCCCGAAGAAGAAGATGCACTCGAAAAATTAGAAACACAATTCATAAAAAATAAAAATGCCTCTGCCGAACAAGTCCAATTGGCTATCAAAGATAGTTATAAAAGATTGTTAAAAGCATCAATCGAAAATGAAGTCAGAGTTGTAACCAAAAAGAAAGCAGACGAAGAAGCCATCAAAGTTTTTGCTGATAATCTTAGACAAGTTTTGATTGCCGCTCCAATGGGACAAAAAAGAACTTTGGCAATAGACCCCGGTTTCAGAACAGGTTGTAAAATTGTTTGCCTTGACGCACAAGGACAATTATTGCACAATGACGTAATTTATCCTGATAGACGCACTACTGAGGCTGAACAAAAAATAAAAGAATTATGCAAAGTCTATGCTTTGGAAGTGATTGCGATTGGCAATGGAACTGCGGGCAGAGAAACCGAAACTTTTGTTCGTTCTTTGAAATTAGAAAATATAGCCGTTATTATGGTCAATGAAAGTGGCGCATCTGTTTATTCTGCTTCTGAAGCCGCAAGAGAAGAATTTCCTGACCACGATTTGACCGTCAAAGGTGCAGTTTCGATTGGAAGACGTTTGCAAGACCCATTGGCAGAATTGGTAAAAATTGACCCAAAATCTATTGGTGTTGGACAATATCAACATGATGTCGACCAAAATTTATTAAAAACTTCCTTAGATGACACAGTAGAAAGTTGTGTGAATGCAGTAGGCGTAGAATTGAACACAGCAAGCAAACAACTTTTGACTTATGTATCAGGTTTGGGAGCAAGTTTAGCAAAAAATATCGTAGAATATCGCAATAAAAATGGTGCTTTTCAATTTAGAAATGACTTAAAAAAAGTGCCTCGTTTGGGTGATAAAGCCTTCGAACAATGTGCAGGTTTTTTACGTATTCAAAATTCCCCTAATCCATTAGATGCAAGTGCAGTTCACCCCGAAAGTTATGGAATTGTAGAAAGAATGGCAAAAGATTTGGGCTGTGAAGTGATTGATTTAATCAAAAATCCTGAAACACGCAAAAGAATTGACATCAAAAAATATGTATCTGATACGGTTGGTTTGCCTACTTTGACAGATATTATGGCAGAGTTAGCAAAACCGGGACGCGACCCACGCCAAAAATTTGAAATCGTTGAATTTGCAGAAGGCATCAATAAACCTGAAGATTTACGTATTGGTATGAAACTCAATGGTATTGTTACAAATATTACAAATTTTGGTGTTTTTGTGGATATTGGCGTGCATCAAGATGGGTTGGTACATATCAGTCAGTTGGCAAATCAATATGTTCAAAATCCTTTAGATGTTGTAAAAGTGCAACAAAAAGTGGCTGTTACGGTGGTAGAAGTAGATTTGCAACGCAAAAGAATTGCACTATCGATGAAAGATGATGCAGGCAACACAAGTGCAGGTGGCAAATCAAATGCAGCCTCACAAAAACATCAACCTAATCCTTCGAATCCGAATTTTTCAAAATCTCAAAATTCATTCAAACCAAAAGAAAAAGAAGTTGAGGTGATAGAAGAAGACTATATGTCAAAACTAAAAGCATTGCAAAATAAATTTAAAAAGTAAAAAATTAATACAAAAAAATATATGAATTTTAAAGGAAAAACTGTGTTTATTACAGGAGCAAGTCGTGGAATTGGTAAATCTATTGCATTGCGTTTGGCTGCCGAAGGAGCGAATATTGTTGTGGCTGCAAAAACCGCAGAACCACACCCAAAATTAGAAGGAACTATCTATCAAACTGCCGAAGAAGTAGAAAAAGCAGGTGGAAAAGCATTGCCTTTGGTCGTTGATGTACGCGAAGAAACGCAAGTATATGACGCGGTAAAACAAGCCGTCGAAAAATTTGGTGGCATTGATATTTTGGTTAATAATGCAAGTGCGATTCAATTGACTGATACACTTTCGACAGATATGAAAAGATATGATTTGATGCACCACATCAATACAAGAGGTACTTTTTTGTGTTCTAAGGCTTGCATTCCACACTTATTAAAAGCAGAAAATCCACACGTATTAAATCTTTCTCCGCCTTTGAGTATGGAAACAAAATGGTTTGCTCCTCACGTGGCTTATACGATGGCAAAATTTGGTATGAGTATGTGCGTATTAGGTATGTCAGGTGAATTTAAAAATAAAATTGCTTTCAATGCTTTGTGGCCTCGCACTACGATTGCAACCGCAGCAGTGAATATGTTAGGAGGTGATGCTATGATGAATCAATCTCGCAAACCTGAAATTATGTCTGATGCGGCTTTTGCTATTTTCTCAAAACCTGTTAGTTTTTCGGGTAATTTTTTAGTAGATGAAGATTTTTTGAGAAGTGAAGGCGTTACTGATTTTGAGCATTATTCGAATGTAGCAGGTAGTAAATTATTGCCTGATTTCTTTGTTTAGTAGATTTTTTAGATAGACAAAAAAAAGTAGATTTTTAAAAACTAAAAGTTAAAAAAAATCTACTTTTTTTATTTGTATTTTTAGCAAAGATTTGGATTATCTATTTTTTTCTAATTGTGAAATCAATGCTTTTATATCTTTTGGATAAGGTGCTTCTATAGAAATTTCTTTTTCATCTAAACCTTCAAAACTAAGTTGTTTGGCGTGTAAAGCAACTCTTTGAATCAAAGGTTTTTCATCTGTTTCATATTTTAAATTAAATTTCTTTTTTAGTTCTGATAAAAACAAAGGTTTGCCACCATATAAATTATCAAAAACAATGGGCGCACCCAAAACAGCCAAATGAATACGAATTTGGTGCATTCTACCTGTAATAGGTTTACATTCAATTAAAGTATTTTTGGTATAAACTTCTAAGGTTGTAAAAAAAGTAGTAGCTTCTTTACCGTTTTCGTGGTCAATTTTCACAACTCCTGTATTAAAAGCGTGAATTGGTTTGCTAACCTCTACATTTTTAAAATCTTGGATACCATTGATGACAGCGTGATATATTTTTTTTGTTCTTCTTTTTTCAAATTGAATTGATAAATTTCTATAGGCTTCAGCATTTTTTGCAATAGCCAAACAGCCTGAAGTTTCTTTATCTAATCTATGCCCGATTTGAATAGTTGGGCAGTATTTTTTTGCCAAAGCCAACACACTTAGTTTCCCTTCCGAAACTCTATCATCAAGCGTAGATAAATAAGGCGGTTTGTTAATAACTATATAATCTTCGTTTTCAAATAGAATTATATCTTCAAAATCAATTTTTTTCATATTTTTTTAAAAATTTGTGCAAAGTTAGTTTTTTTTTATCATAAATAATATTTTTTTGTAAATTATTTGAATAAAAGCACTTTTTTATAATTTCTCTACTAAAATATCTTTGATTTTTTTCTCTGAACAATTGACTCCAATCAAATAAATTTCTCGATTAGGCAATAAATATTTTTGAA
>RDXZ01000230.1 GCA_004293265.1 Bacteroidota bacterium
TTTTTCTATTGAGAACTGTAGCACACACTTTTAGTGTGTGTCCACACACTAAAAGTGTGTGCTACAGTTTTTATTTTCCGTATAAATCTTAGTAGAACCTTTTTTATCTTTTATTTAATTTTTTCAAAATACTTATCAACTTCTTTTTTATAGTAAGGTGAAAAAGAAGGTGGAATCGTTTTTAATAATTCTGTTTGTTTTTGTTTATTTTTGAAAAATTGTTGCAAAGCTGGCGGAATTACCTTTTGTTTTTCTTTGGCTTGTTCGGCTTTTCTTTGTTCCTCCTCTCCTCTTTCTCTCAATGCTTTTTCAGATTCCAACAATCGGGTTTCTATTTCTTTTAACCTTTGTTGAGAGATGCGTTGCAAATTTTTATTGACCAAATCCTCCTCAATTTTATCCATTTCTCGTGCTAAATCTTTGAGTTGTTTGGCTAATTCACGTTTTGCTTTTTCTTGTTTTTCTTTGGCATCTTTGTCGCTATTTTGGTTTCCGTCATTTCCACCGCTACCATCTCCTCCATCTTTTCCATCTTTTCCATTGGGCATTTTTCCACCGTTCATTTTTTCTAATTGGCGCAATGCTTCTCTAATTCGTTGTTGTTCGGCGGCTAATTTTGCCAATTCTTCGGACATTTCCTTGCCTGATTTTCCACTTTGTTGCAATTTTTTAATTTGTTCTCCTAATTTTTTTTGCATTTCTGCGATATTAGGTTGTTTTCCTTTGCCCTTTCCTTTTCCTTTTCCTTTTTTAGGTTTTGAAGGTTTGCCTTTACTTTTTCCCTTGCCGTTTCCTTCTTTTGGTTCTGCTTTTTGCATCTGGTCTAATGCTTCGCTCAACATCAAAGCCAGATTATTCATCGAAGTCATAGCGGCTTGTTGTTTGCTTGTGGCTTGTCCTAATCTTCTTTGTTTAATTCCATCAGCACTTTCGTTCATATATTTTTTCATTGCCGCGAGTTCTCTGGTAACAAAAGATTGAATTTGAAAAGCCCTTTTTGAGAGCGAAGTCAAAGAATCTTCTACGATTTTGGCATCATCTTTTAGTTTTAATTGTTCTTGTGCCAATTTGACAAATCGTGGGTCAGATAAATTCACTCCTCTAAATTCTTTCATGAGTGCTTCTTGGTCAAAAGAAAGTTGCAACAGATTTTCAAGGATAGCCCTCAAATCTTCGATATTTTCTTCCTCTTTATCTCCGCCCATATCAATATCCATAGCGTCCATTTTTTCAGCCATATCTTTCATTTTTTTGGCGGCTTTTTTTTGTGCTTTAGATGCTTTGTCTTTTTGGTCTTTTTGAAGTTCATCGGAACTCTTTTTTTGCTCATCAGAAACTTCTTTTTCGTCCTTTTCGAGTTCTTTTGATTTTTGCTCCATTCCATTTGGATTTTCGAGTTCTTTATCCATTTTTTCTAACTCGTCAATTTCCTTTTTGGCTTCTTCAAATTTTTCATTGAGGTCTTTTTGCTCCTCTTTTAGTTTTTCGTTTTCAGCATTTTTTTCTTCTTCGGTTTGGTTTTTATCATTTTTTTCAGCATTTTCAGTTTTTTCGGCTAATTTTTCTTGTTTTTCAGCTAAATCTTTTAGTTTTTCAGCCGTTTGTTCCATTTTTTGGTCAAATTGCATTTGTTTAAACATTTCCAAAGTTCTTTCGAGTTCTTTTTCCATATTTTGCTCTTTTTCCTTAATTTCTTTTAATTTTTGTAGTACATTTTCATTGTCTTTATTTTTTTCCAACAATTTTTTTAGTTCCTCGTACAATTTTTTAGTTTCAGGGTCTAAAAGTTGTTCCATTAATTGTTTTAATTGTTCCATTTTTTCAGCCAATTCAGGGCTTTGTTCTTGGAATCTTTCTTGTTGTTCTTTTAATTTTTCGGCTTGTTCTTGTAATTTTTTAACTTCCTCTGATAATTCCTCCCTTTTTTTGAGTAATTCTTCAGCCTGTTTTTTATCTTGATAATCCAAATTTTCTTTTGTTTTTAGTTTATCTTCTAATTTTTGAAGGTCATTTTGTAATTGTTTTGCTTTTTTCAAAGTTTTATCAATTTGACTTTCAGTCTTAGAAATATTACTATCCATTTGTTTTTCAAAATCAGCGGCATCAGGGACTTTAAAACTATTGATATATGTTTTGGCAGATTTTGCACCATTCACACCATCATTATCCCAAACTTGAGAAAAATATTCTACTTCATCACCTTGTTTGAGTTCCAAAGATGCCAAATCTAATTGATGTACAAAATTTTGCAAGGTTTGTTCAGGTGAAAAAGTTAAATTCACAGATTGATAACTTCCAAATTTTCCTTCTTTTTTGACGCGATAAAACAACTTCAAGCCCGAAATTCCATAATCATCATTAATATTTCCACCTACACTCAAACTCAAAAATGTAAGTGTATCAGCATAACCTTGCATATTAATTTGTGGATATTTGTCAGGCACTACGCTCAAAGAATATTTAATTTCTTCCTTATTTTTGGCGTATTCATTATTCAAATTGATTTCATAATTCTCAGAGGTTTTAGCAAAACGCGTATATGAAAACTTTTGCCCGCTTTTGTTATCTACTTTTACCTCCTCTTTATTTTCTCCAAAAAGCAGACTCAATTTTTCTGTGGCTTGAGTATTAAATTCCCACTCGATTTTAGTTCCCTCAGGCACAACCAAATTACCAATATTGTTCCAAGTTTCGTTACTTTTACCTAAATAAGAAGGATATGTCAATTTAGCCGCAAACGCCAACAAAGATGGTCTTTCTACTACTTTCAATTCATAGCCGTTAGAACCAAAACCTGCGGCTTCGAACTCAAATTTTGTATTTTTTTGAACCTTGGGCAAAAGATAAGAAAAAGAACCGTCTTGCTCTTTGACCATTTTATATTTACGTTGCCCAATTTGAATATATGCCTCTGTGGGAATAGTTCGCCCTTTCATATTGAGTTTTAAAGTAAAATCATCATTTTTAAAACTACTCAAAGATTTGTTTTGAATATGAAAAGTAAAAGGAGCAGGCTCTGCAAAGGTTTCGTTATATCGAATAATTCTTTCCGAACTTTTACTAAAAATTTCTTTGAAAAGGCTGGGAAAAATAAAAAATATTAACAAAAAAAGAAACAAAGGAATGAAAATAAAACGTAGATATTTTTTATTTTCTTCATAATGAATTGCATCTGTGAACTTTACAACGCTTAATTCTTTTGTTTTTTGAGCAATACTTGCACGTAAAAGTACAGAACTATCCGAAGAAATGGCTTGCAATTGTAAAGTATTCACTAATTTATCATCAATATTAGGAAAATATTGTCCGATTTGTTGGGCGGCTTCCTCGTCAGAAATTTGTTTATTGATATGCAAAAGTTTTAATAATGGCAAAATTATCCAAGAAATACTCACAAAAGTAAACATTGAAATAAATCCATAAAAAAATATTGCCCTAATCCAAGAATTAAATCTACCTATATATTCCAAAAAATTCAAAGACATATACACACTCAAACACATAGCAAAGGCTATCAAAATACCTTTTAATAATTGATTAGTGTAATATTTTTGTTTATATTGTTTTAGTTCTTCTAATAAATTCATATTTTTAGGCTTTTATTTTTACTTGGCAAATATAAAGATAATTAATGAATATACCAAAATAATTAAAAGAAATTACAATTTTTTTAGGATTTTTTAACGATTGATTGAAAAAGTAAATATTTTTAGCAATTTTTGACCAATAGTTTTAAACAAATTATTTGAAATAATAAACAAAAAATAGGCATTTTTCGTCCCAATTACCAAAGCTTATTTGGCTTAAAACCTAAATAAACCATATTTTAAGATACAATATAAAGCACGAAATCCATCTCTCCAACCAATTTTTTTCCCCTCTTGATAAGTGCGTCCATAATAAGAAATACCTACTTCGTAGATTCTGATGTCTTTTTTTCGAGAAACTTTTGCGGTAACTTCAGGCTCAAAACCAAATCTTTTTTCTGTTAATTTGATACTTTGTATGGTTTCTGTTTTAAAAAGTTTGTAACAAGTTTCCATATCTGTCAAATTCAAATTAGTAAAAAAATTAGACGCAAAAGTAAGAAATTTGTTGCCGATGGTATGCCAAAAAAACAAAACTCTGTGCGGACTTCCACCCATAAAACGCGAACCAAAAACCACATCAGCAAAACCATCAAGGACAGGTTTTAATAATTTATTATATTCATTTGGGTCATATTCTAAATCTGCATCTTGGATAATCAAATATTCTCCTTTTGCCATCGCTATTCCTGTGTGCAATGCCGCCCCTTTTCCTTTGTTAATTTCGTGTTTGAAATATTGAATATTCATCTCTTTATTGGCATCAATATAGGTTTGAATAGCCAATTCAGTATTATCTTTTGAGCAATCATTGACAATAATTATTTCTTTTTCGATGTTTTGTAACAACTCTACTTTTTTGATTTTATCTAAAATCAAATGTATGGTCGCTCCTTCGTTATAGGCAGGTATTATGATAGATAATTTATTCATTTTTTATTTGTATTAATTTAAGCCTCAGTCCCCAAAGAAAAAAATAGATACTTTTTAAATTGTAATTATTAAAATAGCCACAATTTATTGAAAATCAATAAATTATGACTATTTTTTTGGATATATTGTTGCAAAAGCTTATTTTTGTAG
>RDXZ01000231.1 GCA_004293265.1 Bacteroidota bacterium
TAAACTATGTTTTTTTTTCATAATCTAAAATTAGTAAGAAAAATCTGCCTTTTTTAATTTTTAACAAAAAATTAAAAAATTATGTCCAAAGTTTAAAATGATTTAATCATTAAAATTTTCTTTTGCCATTAATAATCATTAGTATTATTTCGTTTCATAAAATCTACTCAAATCAAAACCATACTTGGCAGATAATTCAGGGTAGGGTAAATCAATAACATCTCCTACATATTTTTCTATAAAACTTTATAAAATATTTCCAAACATTCAAACATCAACCTATTTTTTCTTTGCTGTTAATATTGTATGGATTTCAATTTCGCTTGTTGATTTTTTATATTCTACTTCAAATATTTTAAAATCGTCAAATCCATTTTCAATAAGTTTTATTTTCAAATCATCTACATTGTGAAAATAAAAATAAATTCTGTTGCCACTACTACCAACTTGAAAGTCAGATTTATTTGGATTTCCTTCCACAAAACTTATATAAAGCAATCCGTTTTCATTCAATAAATTGAAACAATCAGCAATAAGTTTTTGGCTGTCCGTTTGCGACAAATAAGGCAAACAAAAACCACAAACTATTCCGTCATATTTTGTTTTTATTTCATCAATTTTTCTGCTATCCAATACGGCAAAAGTCGCTGTTGGATTATTTTTTTTGGCAAGTTCTATCATATTGGGTGCAATGTCAATTCCGAAAATATCAAAGTCTGGTCTTTGAGATAAAAGATATTTTGTGATATTGCCCGGACCACAACCAATTTCTAATATTTTTGCATTTTTTTTGATAATCGAATGACAAATAAAATCATAAGTGTCATTATACAAATCTAAATCCATAAATTTGTCTTGGTAGAATGATGCAACTTTGTCCCAAGTTTCGAATGTTTCTTTATATTTATCCATTTTATGTTGTTTTTCTATAACTTATCAATAACACAACGCACTCTTTATACATCACAAAAATAAAAATTTTATTCTGCAACTCAAAATATTTTTCTATAAAACTTTATAAAATATTTCCAAACATTCAAACATCAACCCATTTTTTTCTTTGCTGTTAATATTGTAGTGAGTATAAAATTTTCATATAAAATTTAAAATTTGTTGAGTAGATACATATTTTTCTTCAAATTTTCAAACATATACAAAATTTTAGAACAACTTAAAATATATTTATCTCTCTCTTTCCAAGTTGGGAGCATGAATACAAACTTTCAAATATTTCTAAAAATGACATATTTTTTTAAAAATATATTTAAAATAAATAACTTTATTACTTTTTTTTTATAACTTATATTTTTTTGCATAAAATTTGTGAAAGTAAAATAGTTAAATTCATTACAAAATTATCTTATTTCCCTCAATACAATGAAAAATGTATTCCTTGCTTGTGCTTTTATAGCTATCAGCGTTTTTTTTACTAATTGTGGTACAGCAGTTACTGCAAATATGGAACTCAACAAAAAGTTAGAAACGGAACATCAAACGATTGTTCAAGAACACGATTTGATGATGAAAGAACATAATAACATCAAAACAGAGTTCGAACGTTGGGACGCTGACTTTACCAAATTAGGTATGGTAGATGAAACTGCTAAAAATCACTCTAAGTTTTTGAAAGACCATAATAAATTTTTATCTGACCATTTTGATGAAATCCAAAAACATCAAGGGTTGTTATTAGCCCATACAAAACTTGTCGTACAACACAGAGAAGGACAACTTTCTGACACAGAATATTCTGAAAGACATTTCAAACTTCAAAAATTTCATGATGAGTTTAAGAAAAAACACAAAGAAATGGCTGAAAAACATAAATCTTTTGCTGACGCACACGATAGCGTTATGAAACAATCTTCTAAAAAAACGAATGAAAAAGTAGAAAAAAAATAAATTTATTTTTGCTCAAATTAATCTTTTTTTAAATTTAATAACTAATTTTTCAACTAATTGTATAATTTATTATGGATATAAATGCAGACGAACTCAAAGAACGTATTGCTAAAAATGAATCCTTGCATATTATTGATGTGAGAGAAGAATGGGAATATGAAGAACAAAATATTGGGGCTATGCTAATTCCTTTGGCTTCACTACCACAAAAACTTCAAGAAATAGAAGCGTGGAAAAGTCAAGAAATAATTGTGCATTGTAGGTCAGGTGCAAGAAGTTCACAAGCACAAAAATATTTACAATCACAAGGCTTTCAACACGTTAGAAATTTGACGGGTGGTATTATCAAGTTTTTAGAAAAAGTTTAAATTACAAATATTTTTTTGTTCAAACCTATAAGATTTTTTAAATTTCATAGGTTTTTTTAATTATAAATTTTGCCTTAAAATTGCCTGCTTTTCGTCAGTTGATTTTTTGATAATTGCTTCATTTTCAATGATTTTAGTTTCATTGTGTTCTTGCTTTAGCATACAAAATTGCTTTATGTAATTTTTCTTTGATTAACTCCATAGAGGGCAAAATAGTAAGATATTCAGCCACACGAATATTACTTTTTTCTAAATCTAACAATTCAATATGTTCTTCACTTTTGCCACTACAAAGAATCAAACCAATAGGTAAGTTTTCACCTTCTACTTTTTCGTATTTCTCCAAATAACGCAAATACAATTCCATTTGTCCTTTGTAACTTGCTTCAAAATCACCTAACTTTAAATCAATGACTACCAAACATTTAAGCCTGCGGTGATAAAAAAGCAAATCAATATAATAATCGGTATGGTCAATGGTGATGCGTTTTTGACGTGCCAAAAAAGCAAAATCATTGCCTAATTCTATTAAAAAACTTTGCAATTCGGCAAGAATGGCATTTTCTAAATCTTTTTCAGAATAAGTATCTTTTAAGCCTAAAAAATCCAAAAAATAAGGGTCTTTAAAAATCAAATCAGGTGTTATCTTTTGTTCATTTTTTAAACTTTGAAGTTCTTTTTTGATGAGTTCATCAGGTTTTTTAGAAAGTGCTGTTCTTTCGTACAACATAGATTTGATACGTTCTTGCAAAGTGCGTGTACTCCAATGCTCTAATTTACACATTTCTAAATAAAAATCACGTTTGAGAGACTCCTCAATATAAGAAATTGTTTTGATATGTGTCCAAGACAATTCTCTCCGCAGTGCGGCGACAATTTGCTCGTCTGGGAAAATATTAAAAAATTTATGGCAATGCCAAAGCATTTTATCATTCCAAGTCTTCCCAAATTTTAAGGAAAGTTCTTTGGCTATATTGATTACTACTTGTTTGCCATATTCTGCTCTTTGAGATTGCAAAACAAAGTTATTGATAGCCTTGCCTACTTGCCAATTTCGAGTAGTCATTTCTGCATTTATACTAATGGCTATTGTATTTTGACTTTCTTCTATGATTTGACTAATATCCTGAAAAAGTTGTTTTTCTATTTTTTCCATTTTTTTTAAATTTTATGTTTTATTTTTTTGTATTTATTTAGGTAATGCAGTTTAACGCCTTTAGGCGTGTTATCTTGGTAGAAAAATAAAAAATGAAAAAAACTCGGAGTTAAACAACGTATTTTCATTTTTTGCTACAAAGATATTACCCCGTTGGGGTAAAATTACCCTAAATGATTACATTTTATTTACAAATATTTTTTCAAAACCGCCTACTTTTCATTTGCCGATTTTTGATAATTGCTTCATTTTCAATGATTTTAGTTGCTAATATTTCTATTTCGGAAAGTAATTTTTATTATTTCTAAATTTATAAACATTTTATTTTAAAATATGAAACTTTTTTGATTATTTAAACGTATATTATATTGTATTCAAATTTTAATTTTTTAGTTTATGATTTATTACGTAAATAACAAAGCTGATAATAAAGGCAATCATGAGGTACACACAAGTACTTGTAAATATCTTCCAACTGATAGAAAATATCTTGGTGATTTTTCTAATTGCACTGATGCAGTAAAAGAAGCAAAAAAGACATATCCAAATTCTGACGGATGTTATTATTGTTCTAATGCTTGTCATACAAAATAATTAAAATAATCCCTTGTTATATTTTTTGACAAGGGATTTATTTTTACAAATATTTTTTTAAAACCGCCTGCTTTTCACTTGCCGATTTTTTGATAATTGCTTCATTTTCAATGATTTTAGTTTCTAATATTTCAATTTCTGAAACCAATTTTTCTTGAATTTCTAAAGGCGGAACGGGGATTTTTATTCCTTCTATTCTGTCAATGGAAGCTCTAAAGCTTCGTGAAAATCGCATTTCTGTTCCTATTTTATTTAAAGTCCAAGCAACATATTTATAATGTAATTCATTGGTTTTTACTCTCAAAACTCCGCAATGGTCAGTAGGATAAAATGGATTATTTGCAGGAATAGTATTTACCATCCAGTCGCCATCAATGCCCCATAAAACAGAACCTTGCGAAAAATCTTTGATTAATTCTTTATCAATATAACCAAAAACATCAAAAACATTGGCACTATAAACAGGAACACCTTTTTCTTTATTCTCTTGAATTTCAGTTGATAAAACTCTTTTACCAATAGAAACATCAAACAAATTTTTATCGCTTAATCTAAATTCTTTGCTTGTATTGTTGTAAAGTGTATTAAAATTATTTTCAAT
>RDXZ01000232.1 GCA_004293265.1 Bacteroidota bacterium
TTTACAAGTAATTGAATTTGACTTCTATATCTTTCGATTAATAATGTCATCATCCGTTTATTTAAATTAGAAGAATTTTTTATATAAATTGAGTACTCTTCCACAGTAAATAAACCAATGATTACTCCTTTCAAAGCGTTTCTAAATTTAATATCTTTCTGAATCACATTTTCTATATATTTTTCCTTTTTGTCTGGAGAAAGGGTAAAGAATATTCCTTTTTGTTTGATAGCATAATTAATAAAAACTTGTAAAAGCAACTCGTTTTGGAATTTTAATATAGGCCGTAAGGTATTGTTCTGAAAAGCCTCTTCAGTTAAAGTATCTAAAAAATCAACACCTAATTTTTCGGATGTAATAGCGGATAATAGTTCGTCTCTAGGCGACATTTGAATTGTTTTAAATTATTTATTAATCTATTTCTAATAAATTTAATTTTTCAGCTTTTACATGTTGTACTTCAAATAATTCTAAATCAAAATAAGGAATTGAAGCGATAATGTGATCAAAAATATCGGCCATTATATATTCATAATTTTCCCACTTTTTATCTTTACTAAAACAATAAATCTCTAATGGAATACCTTTTTCTGTTGGTTGTAAATGTCTAACCAACAAATGCATATCTTTATTTATTCCTGGATGAGTTTCAATGTATTTTTGAATGTATTTTCGAAACAAACCTAAGTTGGTCATATTTCGACCATTTACATTTAATGATTTGTCGATGTTATTCGCTAGATTAAACTTATCAATATCCATTTTTTTCTTGTCAATATAATTGGCTACAAATTGGATTCTTTTAAAAGATTCTAATTCTTCATTAGTAACAAATCGTACGGTAGCCCCTTTTATTAAAACGTGTCGTTTGATTCGTCTTCCGTCAGAATTTATCATTCCGCGCCAATTTCTAAAACTGTCTGAAATTAAACTATAAGTTGGAATAGTGGAAGTGGTATTGTCAAAATTTCTAACTTTAACCGTTGCTAAATTAATTTCTTCCACTTCGCCATCTGCCCCAAATTTATCAACAGTGATCCAATCGCCGATGCGAACCATATCGTTGACTGTAACTTGAATACTGGCTACAAAACCTAAAATGGTATCTCGGAAAACTAAAATTATTAACGCCGAAATAGAACCAAAAGCAGTTAATAAAGAGCTCTTTTTAGTATCAAAAAGCAATAAAATAATAGATAATAAGGCATAAATCCATAATACAATCATAATTACTTGAATGTAACTATCTATAGGTTTATCATTATATTTTGGTAATGTTTTTAAATAATCTTTTAAAGAATTAAATACACTTCTAACAATGAAAAGCGACAAAATAATAATAAAAATTTTCACACTTTTCCCAAATAAATTTTCCCAATACACAAAATCATCTAAAACAATTGGTATTTTAATACTTATAAAATATAAAGGGACTAAGTGTGCAATGTATTTAGCTGTTTTATTGGCTACTAAAAAATCATCAAAAGTTGATTTTGTGTAGGTTGCCACAATAGCCAAACCAATTATTAATATTTTTTTTGCTAAATAATCAATAGCATAAGCTAAAACCATTAATACTAATAAATTGACAAACAAATTTCCATATAAGGTAAAATCTGCACCAAAATCTAGTTGCTTTAATAATGGCTCTATAAGGTCGAAAACTTTCATAAATGAAAAAAATTATTTTTTATTTTGGAATATGCGAATTTTAAGCGTTTTAATTTAAGTATTTTTTATCCACCCAAAATGTTCCAAACGGAATAAAAGATGCTAGAATAATGATACTAAAATCTTTTAATTTCCAGTTTTTTTCATCTTTCAATAAAAAGGCTACTATTATGTACAAAATAAATAAAACACCATGAAGCATTCCGAATGGTTTTAGAATCAATTTATACGTATCAAAATAATTTGGCTTTAAAACCAACATATTAAAAATTAAAACTAAAAAAGAAATCCCTTCAAGTAGTGCAATTTTTTTAAACCAGTTTAACATAGTTGTCTATTTTTTTTATATTTATTACAAAACTAAATAATGTTTATTAATAAACACCTAATTTAAGATATTTTTAAATATTATAAATGAATTATAATATATATTATGTAAAATAGAATATTTTAAAATTGATATATAATAATAGAATAATTTGTTTAAATTTGGAAGGTAATTACTACTCCTATCATGAAGAATACTTTTGCAGAAAATATTGTAGATTTTCTAAAACTATATGAGCCATTTAAAACAGTAGCTTATGGCGACTTATTAGATATTGCTTCGCAGAGTGAAATTATTTATTTAGAAAAATCGAAACGATTATTTAAAATTAATGACGAATTGCATCAGAATTTTTACATTGTACAATCTGGAATTATACATCTAACAAAAATTATTGACGCTCAAGAAACACTAATTTCTAAATGTTACGTAGGTTCTATTTTTGGTTTGCGTCCATTTTTTGCTAAAAATAATTATTCTTTAAATTCTATTGCGAATGAAGATGCAGTAGTTTATGCTATCCCTATTATTTTATTTAAACCACTTTTGGCAAAATATGCCAGCGTAATGGATTATTTTTTGGAGAGTTTCTCTGAACAAACCAAATCAAATGGTGAAAATTATCAAAATCTAAAGGCTATATCTGAAGCAAGTTCTGATACAGAATTGACTGATTTTTCTTATTTTCAGGAATTAGATTTTGACAAAAATCCACTTGTTATTCCAAACCATACAACTATTTCTACTGTAGCAAAAAAAATGATCGACACCAATAAATCCTACGCAATTGTTACAAATAATGCACGAATAATTGGTTTAATTACAGATGCCGATTTTAGAAAAAAAATAGCGTTTGGAAATATAAATTTAGATGCCGATTGCACTACACTAATGCAACAAAACGTATCGCTTGTTGAAGAAACTATATCTGTAGCGGAAGCACAATTATTACTTTTGAAAAATGAAACCAATTATTTGTGTGTTACCGAAGATGGTACAGAAAATACACGTATAAAAGGTATTATTTCGGAACGCGATATTATTAAATCGCAATCCAACAATCCAGGGGTTTTACTAGATGAAATTAGAAATTCTAAAAATTTTGAGGAATTAAAATATGTACATTCAAAATATTTATTTGTAATTCAGAATTCGTTTACCAAAAACATCCCTATTTTTCATATAAACAATACCGTTGGAGGCGTTTTACATGCTATAATTCAGCAATGTATAAAATTAGCTATTGAAAAAATGGGCTCACCTCCTGCTCGTTTTGTTTGGCTTTCTCTAGGAAGTCAGGCTCGAAAAGAACAACTGGTTTTAAGTGATCAAGACAATCTAATTGTTTTTGAAAATGTGGCTGCTGAGAAACATCGTGATGTAAAATTTTACTTTGTGCAATTGGCAAAATTAGTCATTTCAAACATGGAAATCCTAGGCTATAAACCTTGTCCTCATGAACACGTAGCAAGTAATATTAAATGGTGTAAATCGTTGTCTGATTTTACAACAATATATACCAATTGTATTAAATCGCCAGGAGAAAACATGTCGGATTTTAATGGAATTTTCTTTGATTTCGAATACATTTATGGTGAAACAAAAATTAAAGATTCTTTAGAAATAGCAATTCATCAGAACTTATCTAATAATACATTATTTTTTGATTATATTGGTAATCAATTACTTAAACTTCCTCCTGCTTTGACTTTTTTCAAAAAATTTGCTGTTGAAGAAAACGGAAAACATAAAGAACTATTTAATTTAAAAGAAAAAGGATTACAATTTTACATTGATGCGGCACGAATTTTTGCATTAAGTCATAACTTAAAAGGCATAAACAATACCTTTTTACGATTTAAGCAAATGGCCATAATTGATACCAAAAACGCTGAAAAGTACTTGGATTTTGCTGAAAACTATATAAAACTGCAAGAATTAAGAGCAAATGAAGGTATTATTAATGATAATAATGGTGCTTTTATTGATCCGAAAAAACTCTCAAAAATTGATAAAGAGGAACTAAAAAAAGCCTTAGTAGAAATTGAAGATGTTATTGATTTGATTAAAGCAAAATATAAATTAACCCAATTTTCATAAAACAAATGTTATCAAAATTATTTCATAAAGAATATCCTGAATTTTGGAAAAAATATTCTGAATCTTTTAAAAATCCAGCTACTAAATATGTAGTAATTAGTATGGAAACATCTGGTTTAGATACAGAAAAAGATGTGATAATGTCTATTGCAGCCACCTCTATAGTTGAAAATAGAATTTTATTAAAAGATTCATTTGAAATCTTTATTCAGCACAACAAACCATTAGATTCAAGTTTAGACAATGAATTTATTACGGTAAGTAAAGTGGAAAAAGTAACGGAAGAGATTGCAATTGAAACGCTTATTAATTATATTGGAAACTCCATTTTAATTGGACATAGAATAGATTTTGATATCGAAATGCTAAACAATGCTTTAAGTCGTTTGAAACTAGGAAAATTAAAAAACGAGGCCTATGAT
>RDXZ01000233.1 GCA_004293265.1 Bacteroidota bacterium
TAAACCTTGTCATTCCGACTGAAAGGAGGAATCTTATTTTTCGTTTACAGATAGTCATTTAAAAGTAAGATTTTTCGCTTTGCTCAAAATGACAAATCTTCCAAAACCACTTTTCGATGTGTATAATGACATAAGAAAGTCTGTAATTTTTCAAAAAACGAAGTCAAACCTCCGTAAACTACGATACAGACCTCTTTTTTTTTGAAATATTATTTTCATGAAAATAATATTTATTTCTAAATAATTGAAAATCAATTTATTATAAATAAAAATTATCCCAAACTCACGTTAAATATTAGTAAAACCTGAAGTAATAAATTATATTGTTTGTATATAAGTTTTTACAAAAATAACCTTATAAAACCGAAAACAAAAAAAATAAACATTAATTATTTTAAAAAAAAATTAATGCTTATTTTTTATACATCTCCAATGAGTAAGATTATTTTTTAGGATAAGTAGAAATATGTCTTTCTTTTTTTTCAGGATAAATATCATCGATTGTAACCATTATTCCTGTTTCTTCTACATTACCAAAATGAGGATTAAAAGCCGTTCCAAAAGTTTTCATGGTTGAAGATAAATTCATATAAATATTTATCAAAGGAGGAATATTTTCACCTAAATTTCTCACACTTTGGTTCAATACTTTAAAAGCATCTTTAAAATCTAAACCAACAAAATGTTTTTCTAAACTTTTTTCATCAGTTAAAATAGGCAAAGGATTCAAAGGTTCTAATAAACTTTCTGCATCAGGAAAATATTTAAACAAAAAATATAAAACCATATCGCGAGCAGTTGCGTTATAGTGCCTATACATCGTAACTTTTCCAAAGAAATATTTAATATGTGGATTATCAACCGTAATTGTTCCTAATCCGTCCCAAATATTATCCAAAGCAAACACTCCTTTTCGAGGATTGATAGCAGGTTGGAATGCAGGTTGCACCCAAGAACGACCTAACTCAATGGTGTAAGGCATATATTCATTGATAAATTTATCAGAAAACTTAAAATAATTATAAGTAGAGATACTTAATTCATTTTTATTTTGTTCTAATTTATCGTGTTTTAATACTTTTCCACAATCAATATATCTATATCCACCAATAATTTGTTTTTCTTCACGACTCCAAACGATAAGTTGTTGGTAACAATTTTCAGAAGTATCATATTTATCAATGTCCACCTCCTCACCTGTGCCACCGCCTGCGGCTCTAAATGTAAGTTCGCGTAAGCGTCCTATTTCAAGCATTACATTGGGTGCGTTGTGATGATTAACAATATAAATATCGTTATTTCCTTTATTTGTATTACGAATAAATCGGTTTTCATTGAGTTCCTGTTCTAAAATATCGACAGAAATTGGTTCTAATAAAGTTTTCAATTTTTTTAAGGTTTTAGTTTATACGTTTGTTCCTTGATAATTTCAGCCCATTCTGCGTCAGATTTTGATTTATCAAAATAAGTATAAGGAATTGGGTTTCCAAAAATAATTTTAATAGTTTGATTTTTTTGTTTAAACATTTCGTCAGCCAAATACATCATTTCGATATTGGCTTTCATTCCTATTTTTTTTCTAAAATTAGCCAAATTATAAAAAAAATTTGATAGTTTTCCATCAATATAAACAGGAACTACATTTCTTTTGTATTTTTTTGCTCTCGTAACAAATGTTTTTTTCCATTCCAAGTCCTTGATAACGCCTTTTTGTTTACGGCTAACCAAACCCGCAGGAAATAAAAAAACGGCTTTTTCGGAAGCAAATAATTCATCAACTACTCTCAACGATTCCATAGCATTTTTACCAACTTTATTCACGCCCACAAAAATATTTTTTAAATTAGTGAGATATAACAATAAATCATTGACAATAAACTGAATGTCAGGGCGAATATCACTAATTTTTGCTACTACTGCCATTGCGTCCATACCGCCAAGTGGGTGATTTGAAGCAAAAATGCAACCTCCTTCTTTGGGGATATTTTCCAAACCAATGACTTCTACTTTTATATTAAATTCATTGATGACTTGTTTGCAAAAATCAATGCCTTCTTTGTCTTTATTTTTAATCATAAAATTATTGCACTCCTCTTGATGTGCTATTTTTTTAAGATAACTAATGACAAATCTTGGCATCCATTTGTATAATTTTGGATTTTTGGCTTTAAAAATAGCATCAATATCAATAAATTTTTCCATATTTCTTTTTTTAAGTATGTTATAAAATCTTATAATTCACACTTTTAAAGGTATCTTTCTTGGATAATAATTCTATGGTGTAACTCGTGTCCCGCAATCATAAAACCCATCGCATTGACCGAAAAACGATAATTGTTTGCTAAACCTGATTCTAATAACATTTCTTTATCAAAATTTTTGAAAAGCAAAATGGTAGATTGTCTAACAATTTTAAACTCTTGTTGCAACTCCTCCCAATTTCTTTCATTGGCTTTGCTATGCAACACATATTTATCTTGGTCAAAACCCGGTAATTCATTGTTATCAGTTCGAGCAAAACGCAAAGAACGATAAGCCAAAATCCTTTCTACATCAATAATATGCAATAAAATTTCTTTGATAGTCCATTTCCCCTCAGCATATCTATACAAGAGTTTATCCTCTGGAATTTGTGCATAAAAATCGTAGGCATTGTTTGATTGTTTTTCAAAAATAGTAAATAAACTATCGTTTTTTGGTAATAAATCTACATATCCTTTTGAATATTCTGGAAGTTCTCCTATATTTTGAGTTGTAAGCATTATATTTTATTTTGTTTTTTTTAATAAATAGAAAATAAACGAACACTTATTTTGTATTTTGTCTATTTTTATTTTATATGATTTTTTTTTGCAAATATATAAGAAAAAAAAATATTATGCAAAAAAAAATCTTTTTTGAGTATTTAAAATTGATTTTGAGAATATTTTTTTCTTAAAAACAAAAATAAAACGTAAAAAAAAGATTTTTTTGTGTCAATTTTAATTACTAAGTTTTTGCATATATTGATAAAAGTTCAAAAAATATATCAGTTCAAAATTTGTAATTTAGCAAAACTCAACAATAAAGTTTTTTCGCCTGAAATTTCAAATTCAATAATTGCTTTTTTATCATCTTGAAAATTTTGTATTTCTTTGATAATTCCAACGCCAAATTTTTGGTGTTCGACTTTCATACCTATTTTTAATTCTGTAAGATTGCTTGGTTTAAAGTCTGTACTTGTTTTTTGGCTCGTACTCGCGAGGCGTGTGTATGATGCAGACGAAGTTTTTTTAAATTGATTCGAAAAATTAAAATTAGTGGTTTCATTTTTAGATTCAATTTTATCCATCATTCCTTGCCTCGACCAACGTGTCATTCCTCCATCAACTTGTAAATACTGCTCATCAATTTCTTGCAAAAAACGGCTTTTTTCTGATTGTTGCAAATTCCCATATTGATAACGATTGACTGCATAAGTCAAAGTTAGTTTTTCTTCTGCACGCGTAACCGCCACATAAAACAAACGTCTTTCTTCTTCTATTGATGCCAAAGAATTGTTTGCCATTTGTGAAGGAAACAAATTTTCTTCCATTCCAACCACAAAAACGTGCTTAAATTCTAAACCTTTGGCGGAGTGAATTGTCATCAAAGTTACTTTGTCTTGGTCTTCATCTTTTCCTGATTCATCAAGGCTCGTAACCAACGTAACTTGTTGCAAAAAAGTCGCTAAATTTTTATCTTCATTTTCTTCATTGCTGACAAATTCACTGATTCCGTTCAATAATTCTTGTACGTTTTCGTATCTTGATATGCCTTCAATTGATTTATCATCATATAATTCTGCTAAAAGTCCTGATTCTTTGGCAATTATTACGGCTAATTCGTGAGCATTTTTATTATTCAATTGTTTGATAAATTTTTCTATCAAAGTAGTAAAAACTTCTAACGCTCCCAAAATTCTATTCGAGATATCGGCTTTGTGTGTGGTCAATAATTCCCAAATACCAATATTTTTATCGGCTGCCATAGCCAATAATTTAGCAACAGTCGTATCTCCAATGCCTCTTTTTGGTAGATTGATAATTCGTTTGAATGCTTCTTCGTCTTTTTGATTGACCGTAAAACGCAAATATCCTAATAAATCTTTGATTTCTTGACGTTGATAAAAAGAAAAACCGCCTACAATTTTATATTTGATATTTTTCCTTCTCAATGCTTCCTCCATAATTCTGGATTGTGCGTTGGTGCGGTATAAAATAGCAAAATCTTCGTTTTTCCAACTATTTTGATGTTTTTCTTCAAAAATTGTATCTGCCACCAAACGTCCTTCTTCTGTATCGGACATATTTTTAACGATTTTTATTTTATTTCCTTCGTTATTTTCAGTCCAAACATTTTTACGCAGTTGGGTTTTATTTTTAGCAATAACAGAATTAGCGGCTTGAACAATATTGTT
>RDXZ01000029.1 GCA_004293265.1 Bacteroidota bacterium
ACTTTTCGACACCAACAACCCACGTTTGTTTATCAGCACATTTTTATTTTGCACAAAGATAGAAACTTATTTTTGAAAATATAAATTAACGAAAAAAAAATAAAGAAAAAATGATATTTATATACTAACACATAAACCCTGAGTTGTCGGTGGTCGAAAAGTACAGAAATGAAATATTTACAAAAAAAATAAATTTTACTGCACTTTTCGACACACCGACAACGGCAGAAAAACTTATATTTTTGTTAAGATTTTAGTTCTGCACTTTTTGACTACCAACAACTTTTATTTATTCAACATCTTTTTTATTTTGCACAAAGATAGAAATTTATTTTTGAAAATATAAATTAACGAAAAAAAATCAATATTTATATACTAACAAATATTATCTATAACAATAAAATAACATCATTTCTTGTAATTTTTAAAGATAATATTTAACTAATAAGTGAAATTTTTACATTAAAAAATAAAATAAAGATATGAATATAAAAAAAATACTTGTTAGCAGTTTTATCACAGCAATTTTTGCTTTCAATTCTGTTTTTGCACAAGGCATTTATCTCAAAAATTTTGATAAATCGGTCAGACCACAAGACGATTTTTTTAAATTTGTGAATGGAACTTGGTTAAAAAATACTGAAATTCCTGCCGTAGAAAGCAATTGGGGTGCTTTTTCTGAAATAGAAGAAAATAACAAGGCAATTCTCAAACAAATCATAGAAGAGGCTATCAAAAGAAAAGACAAAGAAAAAAAAGGCTCTCATTATCAATTAATTGCTGATATGTATTTGTCTGCTATGGACACAAAAACTATCAATGGAATAGGAGCAAAACCATTAGAAGCAGAATTGGCAAATATTAACGCCATCAAAAATGTAGAGGATATTCAAAAAACAATTGCACGCCACCAAAAAATCGGAGCAAGTACGCTTTTTGGCGTGTTTGTGAGTGCAGATTCAAAAAATAGCAAACAAAACGCTATTTATCTCTCTACAAGTGGTACTTCTTTGCCTGACCGCTCTTATTATTTGGAAGAAAATCCAAAATTTGCACAAATAAGAACCGCTTACCAAGCACATATCGCTAAAATGTTTGTTTTATTGGGTGAGCCAACAGAAAAAGCGACGCAAATTGCCCAAAAAATATTTAAAATCGAATATCGCTTGGCAGAATCGCAACGCACACGCGTAGATATGCGTAATCCTCAAAAAAATTATAACAAAAGAACATTAGACGAATTAAATCAGATGTTGTTTAATTTGGATATGAAAAAACATTTTGAATTGATTGGGGCAAAAGATGTAAAAGAAGTATTAATTTCTCAACCTGAAATGTTGGCGATGATTGATAGAATGATGCGTGATGTAAGCATAGAAGATTGGAAAGGATATTTTCGTTGGAAACTCGTAACTTCTATGGCAGGTTATCTTTCTGAAGAATTTGAAAAAGAAAATTTTGCTTTTTTTAGTACTACCTTAAATGGCGTAAAAGAGATGAAACCAAGAGAAAAAAGAATGGTGCAACTTTTAGACGGCGTTTTAGGACAACCTTTGGGTGAATTATACGTAGCAAAAGCATTTCCGCCTGCGGCAAAAGCAAAAATGATGGAAATGATTACTAACATCAAAGAAGCTTTGGCTGATAGAATTAATGCTTTGACGTGGATGAGTGCAGAAACAAAAACACAAGCATTGATAAAATTAAAATCTATCGGAGTAAAAATTGGTTATCCTGATAAATGGAGAGATTTTAGTAGTGTGGACATCAAAAACAATGATTATGTAGGAAATTTGATGCGATTGAGAGAGTTTAATTATAATTTTATGCTTTCTAAAATCGGACAACCTGTTGATAAAACCGATTGGGGAATGACTCCGCCAACCGTCAATGCTTATTATTCTCCTATCAACAACGAAATTGCTTTTCCTGCGGGAATTTTACAACCACCATTTTTTGATTTCAAAGCAGATGATGCCGTAAATTATGGAGGCATTGGAGCAGTTATCGGACACGAAATTACACACGGATTTGACGACCAAGGAAGCCAATATGACGCAGAAGGAAATCTAAAAATGTGGTGGACAAAAGATGACCGCTCTCAATTTGATAATTTAGCAGGTAGAGTAATAGAACAATATAGCAGTTATAAAGTATTAGATTCTATTTCAGTAAACGGAAAATTGACCATTGGTGAAAATATTGCTGATTTAGGCGGCGTTACTTTGAGTTTTGAAGCATTGAAAAAACAATGGACAAAAAATAAAAAACCAAAAAAACAAGATGGTTTTACACCTGAACAACGTTTTTTTATAGGTTTTGCACAAGTTTGGAAAAGAAAATATAGAACTGAATCAATGATGCAACGTATCAAAACTGATGTTCATTCTCCTTCAGAATTTAGAACAAACGGAACTTTGTCTAATTTTGCACCATTTTTTGAGGCTTTTGATGTGAAAGAAGGCGATAAAATGAGATTGTCTAAAGATAAAATTACGGTAATTTGGTAATCAAAACCTTTTTCTAATATATACAATCAATTGATTTTCAATTATTTATATATAAAATTAGGTTGTTTTGGTGCAAGCCTGGAGGCTTGCACCAGTGAGCATCTCGTGCAAGTCCACGCTTGCACGAAGCTCAAAATAATAATATTATTTAACCATACCTAAATATGAAAATATTTTGATTGGTAATTTGAAATAATAGTCTGTACGGAAGTCTGATTATTATTTCAAATTAAAATTATATAATTTTTTCCACTATTATTATCCCAAACTCACGTTAGTTATCAATTTTTATAAAAAAACACTTCATTTTTATAGTATTTTTTTTATTTTTTTATTTATCTTTGCAATCAATTTTATATCTTTCATTTTTTATGCAATATTTACGTTTGTTTAGTATTATTTTTGTGGGCGGCTTATTTATTTTTTCAGGGCTTATCAAATTGAATGATCCTGTAGGCACACAAATCAAATTAGAAGAATATTTTGAAGTTTTTGCAACAGATAAAACCGAATTAGGTTTGTCATCTTTGGCAAGTTTTTGGCATTTTTTGTTGCCATTTTCTTTGAGTTTATCGATTATTTTAAGCAGTTTAGAAGTAGTTTTGGGAGCAAGTTTATTACTGCGTTATAAAGTAAAAAGTACGCTTTGGTGGCTTTTAGGCACGATTATTTTCTTTACTTTTTTGACTTTTTATTCTGCATATTTTAATAAAGTTACAGATTGTGGTTGTTTTGGTGATTTTATCAAACTCACGCCTTGGACATCTTTTACAAAAGATATAGTTTTGTTATTTTTTATAGGATTTTTATTTATTCAACGTAGAAAAATTGTCCCTAATGAAACAAAGTTAGTAAGTTGGTCGGTTTTTGGGGTATCACTTTTTTCGTTTTTTATAGGTATGTGGGCGACTTGGTATTTGCCTTGGTTTGATTTTTTACCTTATAAGATAGGAGATAATATTCCTGCTAATATGCGTCCAAAAGAGCCTTTGCGCTATGGAGAACAAGAATATTGGTATAAAGATCTGAAAGAAAATAAAAATATAAAACTCTCTAAAAAAGAATTTGAAACACAATGGGAAAAATATTCTGATAGTTTGAAATATAAATATTTAGAGATGAAAAATCCATTATTAAATCCTGAAGCACAACCAAAAATTAATAGTTTTGCGGATAGTTTGGTAATGAAACAAATTTTTTCAGGAAATAAATTTTTAATTATTATTGCTGAAGCCCGTCGAACAAGCGTAAAATATATAAAAGAATTGAATTTATTGGTAAAAGAATTAGAGAAAAAGAAAATTCAATCTTTGGTCTTATCAGGAGATGAAGAAAAAGTTTTTGAAGCATTTAGACATCAATATCAATTGGCAGTGCCTTATTTTTTATTGGATAAAACTATTTTAAAAACAATGATTCGAACCAATCCCGGATATATGTTTTTGAACAACGGAACGGTGGTCAATAAATGGGCAGAAGCAAGACTACCAAATATTAACCAATTTAACTAAATTTGCATATCAAATTTCAAGTGGTTAATAATCCAAATATGCACCATATACACATCTGAAAATGGTTTTGATATTTTAACACAATCTCGAAGAGGTTGAACTTCATTTTCCTCGCGTGAAACACGTGAGGAAAATGAAAAACATTAGCCCAAAACTATTTTCTGATGTGTATAATACTCAAAACCTACTTCCTACCACCACAGGTTTTCTGAAAATCTGCTCTCCACCATTGGCAGTAAAAACCTTTGCAACGACTAAATAATTACTATCCGTAACTCGTTCACCTTGCTCTTTGGTGCCGTCCCAAACAAAAAAATTGTCTGTTCCTATGATTGAATTTTGTGCAATTCGTTTGATTTCTCTGCCATTTCTATCATAAATATAAATACTGACAACTGCATTATTAGGCATATTTTTGAGCGTAATGGTCGTAAAATCTTGATAACCATCTTGGTCAGGAGTAAAAGTTTGTGGTGAAATCTGAAATTGATTGTCTATATTTATATCGTTGATTTGTTGAGAATTTTTGAAAGTTGGAGTAGCAAAATTAACGTTGGCAGAAGCAGATTTCCACGAGTTTTTATTTTGTGTAGATACATCAAAACCTATTCTTTCCAAAGAAACTCCTTCTTTATTGTCTAATAATTCAAAGTGCCAATCTTCGTTATAATACATATTTTCAATGACTTTTCCTTCTGAATTTATCAGTACAAAAGTTCCTTCGTTATCTGTCAAACTTGGTAAATCACATTCAAAAACATTTTCTATGTCAATATTTGGGTAATTACTTTTTAAAATTTGTTTGTCTGTTGTCAAAACTAAATAAGATTTGGGCGGCATAATCAAAAAATTATTAGTAATTGTTTTTTGATTGGTATAAATATTATTTTCTTGATTGGCAATCAAATAATTTTTTAGGTCGATAAATTTTTCTGAACGATTGTATAATTCTACAAAATCAACATTATTTGGTGTAGGATTAAACAAAATTTCATTCACAATAATATTACTACTATCACTTTTTTGTGGTTTTCCGATTATCTTTTTTATTTTTTGTTGATTGATATTTCCTGCACAATCAGCAAAAAAATCTACTTCAATTTCATATTTATCTGTGGTCAGCGGTTGTGCTAATTCTAATTTTAATTGTGAAAAATTATCTGAAAATAACCAAGTTTTTTGAGCAATATTTATCAGAGGAAAAATTTGTATGTTGATATTTTGTGGTGTATTTTGTGCCAAATTTTCATCAAAAGTAAGAATAACATTATTTTCATTGGTGGCTTCAGCTCGTAAAAAAGTTGGTTTTGTGAAATCTGGGCGATAATCTTGTATAGAATTTTTTTTCGCAGGCGTGCCTCCGCGTAAATGTACGGAAGAAGTCCAATTGTTGCCTATACTACAAGGATTGTTCACATCAACCATTTCAAGACTCCAACCGCCATCTTTTTTGGCAGAATTTTCGTGATATTTATCACTATAAATTATGCTAAAAAGCAGTTCGTTTTGTGCATTTTTAAGAAAAATTGTATCACCTGTATTCACCAGATTTGGAAAACTTGTCAAACCAATTACCTTCCCAAAATTTTGAAATAAAGTTGTATCACTATTCTTAACTAATAACGCATATTCTTGTGGATAAAGCCAAACTTCTGGCATTGTATAAATACCATCATCTATCAATTTACAATTTTTTAAGTTTAAAATTCGAGGAGTTCGGTTATAAATTTCAATATATTCTCGATTTGGTAGCGGATTTAAAGGTTGCGCACTGCCACGCGCATCAATCATTATTTCAGAAACGACTAATTCGTGAAATTTTGGGAGAAAAGTTTGCGTCCAAACAAAAAGTTTTTGAGAAGATATTATTACATTACCTGATAAATCTGTTAAATTTGCCACTAACAATTCATAGTTTTGAAGGCTTGTAAAAGAGGTTTGAAAAGTCAATACAACTACATTTGGATTGGGAATATTGACAGAAGAAATAGGAATATTTGTAGGTAAAACTGTGTAATTTGCCAAATTTTGTATGGTAGAAACATTCAAAGCCTCCGAAAAAGTAAGTTCTAAATTTTTATCATCAATCACTTTCAAAGATTGCCAAACTGGTGGAATATTTTCCGGAAATTGATCTATGACTATATTATCAAAAAAATGTTTGTTGATAAAACTTGCTATTGATTGACGAACTAAAATACCAAAAAAACTCCCTGTTGGTATTTCATTGTCTAAAATTGTGCCTTCTGTTGTCCAATTATTAGCGATATTTCGTTCTAAAATCCATTCATTATTTAGGTTTCGAGTAATTTTTATTTTAAAAATATTGGTTGAATTATTTAAAATTCCATTTATTCCATCGATTATTTCTGTATTAATTCCATTTTTTCTTTTGTAAAGCGATATTTCATCATCAGTATTTCCCACTCTTACAAAATATCCTTCTGTATTCACATCTGTTAAATTACTCGAATTACTTTGTAAAAAAATATCTACATAATTAGTTCCTGATGGATTAATTTGCATCTCAATATCCATTTCCCAAGTCAAACCACCTGAAATTGTGAGCGGAGTAGCAATAAAAAAAGAACTATTTAAAGTGGGAGAATTAGAACGAAGTCGATTGTTTTGAATAACAAAATCTGTATTATTAGGTACGGGAGTCCAAATTGGATTCTGTGTGAAATCGCCATCAGCAAAATTATCTACTAAAATCTGTGCTTTTGACAAATTTATTAAACCAAAAATAAAAAATAAAATTAGAAGATGTTTTTTCATATTTCAATCAAAAAAGTATTCGCTTTTATAACATTATTTTAACTAAAAAGTTTTTCAACAAATTAAATAAACTCAAAAAACTTAATTTTCATTCCATTTTATTTTTTATTTTAATATTTTTTACTAATTTTGCACCTTAAAATCACTTAAAATTCTAATAAAATGTTAAAATTTAATATTCTATGGATATTTTTTTTATTATTTGGATTAACTTTTTGTACTGAAAAAAAACAAGAAAATAATGCTGATAACAAAGATAATAACTCAAAAGAACTCAACAAATCTAAAAAAGAGGACGAAAAAAATACTCAAAACGTAGAAAAAAATACAGAAAACGGAAACGAACTCAAAAAACCTCGCAAAGTATCAGAAGGAAAAACTGACAGAAAATTTAACGATTTAGCAAAACTTATCGCAGGAATGCCCGCAGACGAAGGTAGCGTGTACGCATCTATACACGAAAGCCCTGAATTTAAAAATTATGCAGGTTATGCTGATGGACAATGGAAAAATATTTTGGAAACAAAACGTCCTAAACTAATCAAATGGAGAGAGGAAGAATTGAAAGAAGTTACAGAGGCGGGTGGAAGGTTATTTTATCCTTTTAGCGGACCTGATTTTTTGCACGCAGGCACATTTTTCCCCGAAGTTTCTGAAATTGTGATGATTGGTTTAGAGCCAATTGGCACAATGCCTGATATGGATAAAATCGCAAAACAATCTTTGGGTGGCTATTTTAATGGTATTCAACGCTCTTTGGCATCTGTTTTACAATATAGTTTTTTCCAAACGATTAGTATGGGAAGTGATTTTACGGGGCGAGTTGTGAGCAGTATCGATGGCACTTTGCCTGTGATAATGCTTTTTATGGCACGCACCAACCACAAAGTTTTGGATTATGAAAAAATGGCTTTGAACGAAGAAGGAAAATTAGTTCCTGCTGAAGGGTATCAAGGCAATGCTCAAACTTATTATGCTACACGCATCGATTTTCAACGCGGTGATAAACCCGAAGAACGTAAATCTTTGTATTATTTTAGTGTAAATTTATGCAATGATGCTTATGAAGGTAAAAAAGGTTTGAACGAACACAAACCACTTTTGACTTATTTACAAAATCTTAAATTTACCGATGTTTATATCAAATCTGCTTCTTATTTGATGTATAAACCTGTTTTCTCTACTATCAAAGACATCGTTTTGAATGGTGCAAAATATGTTTTAAAAGACGATTCGGGAATGTATTTTAACAATTTTGTGAACGATAAATGGGATATTACTTTGTTTGGAAGATATGCAGGTCCAATTCCTTTGTTTGGCAATTATTATCAACGCGATATGGCGGCGGCTTATACCAATAAGCAATATCCTGTCAAACCTTTGCCTTTTGGAATAGGTTATCAATTTGCAGAAGGTAATTCTAATTTGATGTTAGCAAAGAAAAAATAATTTTTATTTCAAAATAAAAAAAGTCAAATGTATAAATTTGACTTTTTTTTATGGTATTTATCCTGAAAATTTTGTCAAAGAAAATTATGAAATAACTTTCAAACTTACCTCAATATTGCCACGAGTAGCAACAGAATAAGGGCATAATTGGTGGGCTTGTTCTACCAATTTTTGTGCATCTTCGGTTGATAAATTGGGTAATTTTACCTCTAAAACGACTGCTAAACCATAACCACCTTCTTCAGACTTACCAAAAGTTACTTTTGCAGTAACCTCTGAGCCTTCTACATTGCGTCCTTGTGCAACTGCATTGATAGCACCATTAAAACAAGAAGAATATCCTGCGGCAAAAAGTTGTTCAGGATTTGTGTATTTACTACCTACTGCGGGCATTCTTACGTCCATATCTAATACGCCGTCAGATGTATGCACGTGTCCTTTTCTACCGCCTGTGTTGGTAGCGTCAGTTGTGTAAAGTACTTGAGAAATTTTAAACATATAATTTATTATAAAAAAATTTATTCTGCAATTTTACTTTAAAAAAAGAATAAAAACAAAAAATAAGGAAAATAAATTAAATAACTTGATATTTTATACGAACAAAAGTAATGTAACCGCAACTTTAAAAAAAATATTTTTTTTATGATAAATATATTTACAACTCAGTCTTCAAACCCAATGAAGCTAATTGTTGTTTCAATCTCTCGATTTCTTGCAATGCGTCTTGTGTTTTTTGGGCTTCTAAATTTGCTCTTGCTGCTTCTGTGTTAGCTCTTTGGGCTTCTAAATCGGCTCTTTCGGCTTCTTCTTTGGCTTTTTGCTCAGCAATAATTTTTTCTTGGTCTAATTTATTGGCTCTTTGGGCTTCTAAATCTGCTCTTTCCTTTCCTGTTGAGATAGTGGTACCATCTTTTTCACACCATCTGGCAAATTCTTGGTTCATCGCATCTTCAAAAATACCTGTCCAAAGCATTACTCCCAAATCAATTTCAGGCATATAATTATACTGATGATTTTGATATAATTCATATTTTCCGTTCACCAACTGAAATACTTGTAATTTTTCATCAGATAATTCTTGATAAGAATCCTGAATGACATAGTATTTTACGCCCATTTGAGCATAAATATCTACTTTACTACTTTTTTCTTTGCCTTCTTTGTTAGATACAATCTCTACCACCAACTCAGGTGATTTTTTCATTAACCACACAAAGTAGCATTTATTTTTTTTGTTCTCTAAGTTTTTAGGAATTTTGACATCAAAACTTAAAAACATATCAGGAACTATAGGGGGAGTTTTGGCAGCATAATAAATAGCTACATTTGAACCTGCCCAAAAATCTCTGTTAGTCCATTTCGAACTATACAAAGGGTCGACATAAAGTCTTTGCTGTTTTTCTGAAAAAAGGTTATCCACAGGGTCTTCGTTTTCTGTAATAAGTAAATCATAATCTATTTTTTCAACTTCATAATAAATAGTATGGGCATAAACCTCCTTATCTACGCTTTCGTAAACGAGTTCGTGTTTTTCTTCCAAACCTAATTCTTCAAGTAAGTCCATATTTTTGTGGCTTAATTTTGATACAAATATAAAAAAATAAAAAATAAATAGCAAATATTTGATTAGTTTTTTTAAATTATTGACAGAAAAAATGAAATAGAAAAATAAATTAAATAACTTGATATTTTATACGAACAAAAGTAATGTAACCACAACTTTATTCATAACACACTGACGAAATTTGTTATTTAATTATTATTCCTAAGAATTTTTAACTTTTCGTTTTGTGTAGATTAAATTTCAAAACTTCTGATGACTTGTAAAAAAATATCTACATCTTTATAATCAAATTTACTTAAATTTAATTTTTCGCCTGTTTCAAAAAACAATTCAGCAATGTATAAATTTTTTAAATCAATCAAAATATGGTTTTTAGTATCTAAATTTGTGATAATAGTAGGATTTTGGTAATTATTTCCGTCTTTATCTACAATATTTTTATGATTTATTTTTTCTCCTGTGGTTTGATAATAATCGAATTGAAATTGACTAATTTCGAGGTTTTTATTTGATGTTTTGGTTATTTTTTCAATTTCTTTTATATTTTTTTCCCACGCGAATTGATAACCTCCTTGTTTTTCTGTAATAAAAGTAGCTTTTATTTGTTCAGAATCATCTTTTTTGATAATAATGTTTTCCGTCATTTTAAAAATAACATTAAAAAAACTAAGGATAATTTTTTTAATTTTTTTATTTTCGTAGCCTGCGATAGATTTTCTGATGTTGAATGGCAGACGAGTATCAGGAGTTTTAAAAAAAGCATTTTTTTCTTTTTCTTCTATCCAATCGTTTGCTTTTCTGATGGCTTTTTTATTTCTATTAAAATTATGTTCGGTAAAAACTCCTGTCGAGTGAAGCAAACCTTCTTCGATAAGAACTTTTCCTTTTTCGACTTTAATTGCCCAAAAATGTGTTGAATTAGTAAGATATGCGTCTAAAACTTGGTTAGAATCAACCCCAAAAGAATATACTTTAAAATTTGAATTTTGGGTAGATTGCCAAGATTCACGCGCAGATATTTGATTCATAAAACTCGAAACTTCATTTTGGCTGGCTTGAAAATTTCGTTGACGTAACAAATTTTTTACGTCCAATGTAGTGGTAGAACCATTTTTTTCTATCAATTCTTCTGCTACTACCAAAACATTTTTGTAGTCTAATATTTGCATAATTTTAATACATTAATTTTCTACAAAAATAACTATTTATTTTAACAATTGCAAAAAAAAGTGATATATTTTTTGCAATTGTTAGAAAATATTTTTGACTATAATTGACATTCTATCAAAAAATATTGATAATACCAATTTTCATTGATAGGTTTTGTAGGCATTCTATCGTCTTGATTGGAGAGAGGCATCAAAAAATTATTATTTTTATCATACACTTCCCAATAATCACCATTGAATTTGAGTGCAACATTTGTTTTTTTATCATCAATTTCTAAGGCTGTAATCATAAAAACTTGTCCATCTTCATCAGTTTGGAAAGCAAATTTTCGCCCTTTTTCATCTTTTTGATAAATTCTTAAATCAAAATCATCGGTTTGTAATTTTAACCAAGTTGAAAAATAAGGTGCGTGATAGTTTTCGTCTAATTGATGTTCTTTAGCATAAATAATTTTCCATTGATTTTTCCAATGTTGGTTCAATAAATCGATAGTATATTGATGTCCATGTCTTGTAGAAGAAGAAATAATCATTTTTCCATTGTCAGTCAAATAATTCTTACCTTCTTTTAACAAAGCATCTAAAACGAGTCTTCCATCTGCTCCTGCTTCGTTCCAAGAGGCACTTGTTGGGCGATGCTCCAAGTCTTCTAAATCAGTAAAAAGCCAAGGTTGTACGGGTGGATTTGATAGTATTATGTCAAATTTTTTATTTTCCAATTGCACAAAACAATCACTCATTATGCCATCTATAAAAGTTTCGTTCAATATTGCATTTTGAACCGCATCATCTACCGCGTGCTGGCTATAATCACTAACAGTAATGATAGCGTTTTTGATAGCACAATAAATACCAATAATTCCAGAACCTGTGCCTAAATCTAACATAGTTTTGTTTTCTATATCAGATAAATAATTGTATTTTTCTAAAAAATTTAACATTTCTACCGCACTATATGGCGACCAAACGTCAGGCGAAGTGTGAATTTTGATGTCTTTTCCAGCCACAGAATAGTGGTGAATGTTGTCGAGTGATAATAATTTTTCTGTCATTTTTTTTGTATTTTTTTTTGAAATGTATTTATTTTTTGTTTTAATTAGTTCAAATACAAAATAATTTTGATAAAAAAAGAGTTCCAAAACTTATGTAAATAAAAGTTGGTACTCTTTTTGTAATACTAATTACGATTTGGTGTCATTTTTGTCAGAATGGGTGTGTTGTTCAGCAGGAACAACCCCCATTTTTTCAAAAAACTTTATACTAATTTTTTTATATTTTGAGAACACAAAAAATTATAAATAAAATTTAGTATAAAGCATAAAAATAAAAACAAAAAATTTTAAGAATTTTGGTGCCATGAATTATATTCAGGCGTTCAAATATACGAACTATTTTGATAACTACAAAATTTTTCGTTTAATTTTCTGTTTTTTTTGTAAAAAAATAGATGTTTTTTATAAATTATTGGTTTCCCAAGCCAAAATATACTCAAAAATTTTTATTTCTTCTTCACTTAATTTCAATTTTCTTCTTTCCATCATTCTGTTAGCAGTTTCCAAAGCCTTGTCTAATTTGTATTCAACCAAAGAATTACTACCGCCCCATCGAAAAGATGGAACAAATTTTGCGGGAAAGTCTGCCCCAAAAATATTACTACTTACCCCTACGACTGTGCCTGTGTTAAACATTGTATTGATTCCTGCTTTTGAGTGGTCGCCCATCAATAATCCGCAAAATTGAAGTTTTGTATTGATTTCTTTTTTTTGTAAATAGTTCCAAATTTTTACCTCTGCGTAATTGTTTTTGAGGTTGGAATTATTGGTGTCAGCCCCCAAATTGCACCATTCTCCCAAAACAGAATTGCCCAAAAAACCTTCGTGTCCTTTGTTGCTATATCCAAATAAAACAGAGTTGCTAATTTCTCCGCCTACTTTGCAATAAGGTCCGATGGTGGTGTCGCCACGCATTTTGCCTGCGGGATTGATAGTGGCTCCTTCGCAGAGGGCAAAATTACCTTGAATGATACTTCCTTCACTGATGGTGCTATTTTTTCCGAGATAAATTACACCATTTTCAGCATTGAGAATAGAGGCTTTTATATTTACGCCTTCTTCAATAAAAATATTTTCTTCCTTATAAACGGCTGTATATTTGTCTGTTATTTTTTGTGATGTTCTGTTTTTGGTTAGCAATTGAAAATCAAACTGAATTTGTTTTCCATTCCACGAAAAAATATCAGTGATAGATTTTAATTGATTTACAATTCCTTGATAATCAATATTTTGTATATTTTTTTTATCAAAATTATTTCTATCAAAAGTAATTCCTCGATAAGCAATCATTTCATTTTGATAAGATAAAATCGTATTGTTAGGTAGATTTTTAATTGATTCGATGAGTTCATCATTGGGCAAAAAAACGCTATTGATAAATAAATTATCGTTTTGGAGGTTGGTTTTAAATTTATCTTGCAAATATGGTTCGCTCAAAAAAGAAATGTTTGCTTGTAATAATTTTTCCCATTTTTCTGCAATCGTCAAAATTCCAATTCGGATATGAGCCAAAGGTCGAGTAAAAGAAAAAGGTAAAAAATTTTGCCAATCAGAAGACGTATCAAATAAAATAATATTCATTTTGTTTTTTGATTTTAAAAAAAAAGTGGTTGATATATAGCATCAACCACTTTCATAACATTTACTTTTCAAAAAAAGTTTATTCTTTTATCAATTTTTGTTGCCAATTTCCTGCAGTCGTTCTTACATCGATGACATACACACCTGCTTCGAGGTCAGGTATCATTGTTTTTAGGATTGATTCGGCTTGTCCCATTTTACCTTCAAAATTTCTTATTTCTTTGCCATTTATATCAACCAAACGTATTTTTCCGACAATATTTGGATTGACTTTGCGAGGCAATTTAAGTGAAATATTACCAATAGTTGGGTTTGGAAACACAATTAAATTATCATTACCATTTCCTTCTACAAATTTTATTTCGCTATAAGCAAAATCATTATTAAAATCTTTTTGTTTTAAACGATAATAAAAAGCATCTTGGTTTTGGTCAATAAAAGTATAGGTTTTTCCTACACTCGAATTACCCAAACCATCAACAAAACCTATTTTTTCAAAGATAATTCCGTCAATACTTTTTTCTATATCAAAACCTTGATTATTGATTTCGGTAGCAGTTGTCCAAGTGAGTTTTACTTGGTTTTCGGTTTGTCTTTGGGCTGTGAATGAAACTAATGAAACGGGTAGTGGATCACTGTTATTGCCAACACTCCAAGGTGAAAAAGAATTAATATTTGTAAGTTCTACATAGTGAGGTGTTGCATTTGTCCAAGTTCCTCCTTGTAATTGCCAAGTTGCACCATTATACTTAAACAATTTTGCATTAGAATTACTTACAATTGTTGCTCTTTCTGCTGCTGCATATTCAATACGCATAGTGGCGTTAGTAGGTGTACCCGTAATATGATACACTTTTTTTATCGTTCCACCTGTTCCAAAACTTGTTGCTTTGTAATGATGTCTATCAATAGTTACTGTACCTGCGTTTGCCAAATGTATGCCAGTTCCTGCTATTTGCGTCAATGTTCCGTTAGTTGTACGGTTTGAAAAACGAACATATCCACCTTTATTAGTTTCGTTAATCCCTGTTGTATTATCAGTGATATAATGATTATTGGCTCTATCCTCTACTATTGTTCCTGTAGTTCCTAAATCAACATTAAAATTATTAAGGTCTAATTTTCCACTTTGAATAGTTAGTGTTCCTGTTAGATTTACATTTGCTTGTAATTTTACCCCATTTATATTGTTGATGGTTAGATTATTAAAATTAGCAAATTTAGTTTGAACAAGTTGTGCGGTTGTACCTGCATAAAAGAAATTTCCATTTGAATTAAAAACACCTCTTGCAGTCAAAACGCTATTATTTCCCATTGTAAAATTAGCATTACTATTTAAAGTAAAATTTCTACAAATAGCATTATTTGCGTTTAAAATTGGATAATTAGTTACTCCTGTTGGGATTACTACATCATTATAACTTGTAGGAATGATATTAGAAGACCAGTTAGTAGTTACATTCCAATCAGTTGATGTTGTACCTGTCCAAGTAATAGTTGGAGCAATAATAATCGTATAATCTTCATATTGCCCATAAGTTCCTACGTTACAAGAAGTTGGCATATTAGTAGAGCGACTTGTTACTCTCATTCTCAAAGGGGTATTAAATGTAGGCGCAGCAGGTGTTGTAAATGTTGTCGTTCTTAATGCTGTGGTAGATAATGCAAAACTTGCAACATTTTCTCCTGCATCTGTAAAATCTCCATTATTGTTATAATCAATATATACATTACTACCCATAGAAAGTCCATCTGTAAGTCCTACATTAATTGTGTAGGTTGTGTTTGGTAATAAAACTGTACTTTGAGTACAAGAATAATCTTGCGATGTTCCGTCATCTAAAGCAGTTTTATTTTCAATACCACCCAATTGTACTTTAGAAATTCCCACTCCATTACCTACATTACTATTAGCAACAATGGCACAACCAGCTGTTGGGGCTGATGCGATTACATTGATATAACTATTTTTAGTTGATACACTTTGTCCGTTGGCTACTGTTAACTTAACGGCATATAAACCTGGTGTGCTATAAGTGTGAGTTGGATTTTGTGTTGTATAATCTGTTACTCCATTATTATCTACGTCCCAAGCCCAAGAATTAGCACTTTTTAGACTTCCATCTGTGAAATTAACGGTTAAACTACCACAACCACTATTCACATCAGCTTCAAAATCAGCCAATGGATTAGTTACAAAAATATCAGAGGTATAAATACCTCGCCCGTGAGTAGCAACTACTATTGTTTTATCAATGGCTCTATATTGTAACATATCACAACGAACATTCGCCAAACCATTATTTGAAGTACCCCAAACAGGTGCGGCATTAAAATTATCAGTAGTATAAATACCAGCCTCTGTTGCTAAAACTACTTGATTACGATTATCAGGGTTGTATAAGCCCCAACGAATAGGCATATCTGGCAAAGAACCTGTATCTTTATTTGTCCAAGTTGTGCCTCCATCTAAAGTTTCAAAAACAGAATTAATACCATAGTTAGAAAGAGTTACCAATATCTGATTGTCCGTTGCCCCAATATCAATCGAGGATACAGTACCAGCCGCCAAGACAGATGCCGTAATTTTGGTTGCTGTTTTGCTTGTTCCCGTATTTGCCCCTGTAATATAATACACATTTCCATCATTAGTTCCCATAAACAATTTATTGCTTGTATTAGGAGATATTTCTAAAGCAGTTACTTTATTAGATAAAGCAGTAGTGAAAGAAATAGTAGCAATAGTAGGAGTTGTATTTATATTAGATACTCTGTATAAATTAAACGGTGCGCCGCCAGCAGAAGTACATTTATTAGTATAAAGAATATTTGTACCACTATCATAAGTAGCGGTATTAATAAAATCTCCAGTGTTATCATCTGCAAGTATAGTAGGAAATGAAATTCCTCCATCGAGAGAACGATAGTAGTTATTATTCACATAAGATGTAATTTGAATATCAGGATTATCTTGGTCAATAAAACAAAAAGCACCATCTCCACCTGTAACTTCATTGCCGGGTTTTGTTTGAAAACCATTCATTACTTTCGAACCATTATCTTGCGCACCTGCAACAAAATAAGCAGAATTAAGCATGTTTTTTGTACCTACTGCATAAAATTGTGTTACATTATAATTTTTATTACGTGCATCTATAGTATGAGGGGCAGCTACTCCACTATTACCTGCATTCGTAGAATAAAATACCCCACCATCGTTCCCAAAAATCATTTCATTATTGTTTCCAGGTCTAAATTCCATCGCATGCTGGTCTGCATGTACATAAGGCAAACAAGGCACACTATACCAAAATGAAATAGGTGTCCAAGCAGTTCCACCATTGGTACTTCTATGTAAATCTATACCACCTGCAATGACTAAATTTGCGTCTGTTGGATGCACTTTTAAAATTAAATCGTACCAACATTGAGCTCTTGTAAAATGAGTAGTACTAGTTACGCATGATGCAGGTGTGGTAACATATTTAGGAATGGTAATATCTGACCAAGAAGTTCCACCATTGGTTGTTTTTTTAAACCACAATACATCATTATTGCCAGTGGCAGATAAATCATTACAAACTGCATACACTACATTAGAATTAGAAGGGGCTGTTGCGATTTCTATTCTACCTGCATTTGTACCACCTGCAAAATTTAATGCCCAAGTAGCACCATTATTGGTTGATTTATAAATATTACCTTGAGTAAACACTCCCGTTGTGCCATATACATCTCCATTGGTTGCAATCTCTAAATCTGCCCCTCTTTCTCCTGTGAGTGTATTTGTCCAAGATGCACCTCCATCAATAGAACGATAAAATCCATTATTTCTATCAGAAACAATAATTACTCCACCACTTGTTATTACAATTTTTTGAACTCTATAAAAAGTTACAGTAGAAGCCAATTGATTCCAAGTTGTGCCTCCATTTGTTGTTTTCCAGATTCCTTCACCTCTAACCGCTCCACCATTAAACCAACCTTCACCTGTACCTACGTACATTTCTTGTGTGTTATTGGGATTATAGGCAATGCATGTAACAGCCAGATTTGACCAAAAATCACTGATTTTATTCCAAGAAGAATTAGCATCAGTAATGTCATTATTATACCAGAGTCCGCCTGCGACTCCACCTGCCCATACTTTTTTCTTGGTAATATCATTAGGGTCAAACATTAGTGCGCGAGTTCTTCCTCCTACATTATTAGGACCTCTTTCTACCCAATTAACACCTCCAATAGCTGCTTTTTCTTTGATTTTTTTGGCAGTATATTGAAGTGCTTTTGCTCTTGCCTCATAATCAGGCTCTCCTGTAATAGGATTTTTTGTTCGCTCAATGTCTTGTGCCAAAGCAAGATCAGGTCTATCTTTTTTTGGAGGGCGATTCAATTTTTTATTATTGATTGCCTGCACATCAACAGATGCTAATTTTTTATCTTGTAAAGGCATTTGTTTACACGAAATAAATAAATACGTAAAAACAGCAACCAATAAAGATATTTTTAATATGTTATTTTTTATTTTCATAGTTGAAAATGATTAAAGATTAATAATATTTTCCACAAAGGTAACAAATAAATCTAAATAAATCACAAAAAAAACTAAAAAAAACTTACATATAAAAGGTTTTAGTACAATTTTATAATTTATTATTTGGAAAAAATAAATTATAACAAATAATATTTTGCAAAATTAAATACACAATCAAAGTAATAAAACAAGCCATTAAAAATATCACTGACTACTTAAATTATATAATTTTTATTTTTTTTATTTTAAAACCTATATATTATTAGTTTTTTTATTATTTTTGCAGGTCAAAAAAGATAAAAAAAATTTATCATTCATCATTTCTTTTATAAAAATGAATATTTCTTATAATTGGCTTAAAAACTACATCAATATCGATAAAAACCCTGAAGATTTAGGTAAAATATTAACTGCATCAGGATTGGAAATAGAAGCCATCGAAACTTTTGAAAGCATAAAAGGTGGCTTACAAGGAATTGTTATCGGAAAGGTAATCACTTGTGAACAACACCCAAACGCCGATAGATTGCGATGCACAACGGTCGATGTCGGACAAGATACACCTTTGAAAATCGTATGTGGCGCACCCAACGTTACCCAAGGACAAACCGTAGCAGTGGCATTAGTAGGGGCAAATTTATATCCAATAAATAGTGATAGTTTTACAATTAAAAAATCAAAAATTAGAGGAGAAGAATCTGAAGGAATGATTTGTGCCGAAGATGAAATCGGTTTGGGAAGTTCACACGATGGAATTATGATTTTGGATACAGATTTACCATTGGGTACGCCTTTAGCCAAATATTTTAATATAGAAAATGATTTTATTTTTGTTATCGGGCTTACACCTAATCGCGCAGATGCCGCCTCACACATAGGCGTAGCCAGAGATTTGGTTGTTTTATTAAACCAAAAAATTACTAAACCAAACATAGAAAATTTTAAAATTGACAACCAAAATATGCCTTTGGAGGTTATTATTGAGCATCAAGAGGCTTGCCCAAGATATTCAGGCGTTTCTATCTCAGGAGTAAAAGTTGAAAACTCTCCTGATTGGTTACAAAATAGACTAAAATCTATTGGCTTAAAACCTATCAATAATATAGTAGACGCAACAAATTTTGTGTTACACGAATTGGGACAGCCTTTGCACGCTTTTGATGCAGATAAAATCAAAAATAAGCAAATTAGAGTCAAAACATTGCCACAAAATACAAAGTTTTTGACACTTGATAATGTAGAACGAACTTTAAATGCTGATGATTTAATGATTTGTGATGGCGATAGTAAACCTATGTGTATGGCAGGAGTTTTTGGTGGAAAAGATTCAGGAATTTCAGAAAATACCACCAATATTTTTTTAGAAAGTGCTTATTTTTCTGCGGCATATATCCGAAAAACAGGTCAAAGACATTTGTTAAAAACCGATGCTTCTTTTCGTTTTGAACGCGGAACTGATGTGAATATGACAACATTTGCGCTTAAAAGAGTTGCTTTATTGATTCAAGAAATTGCAGGCGGAAAAATTAGTTCAGAGATTATTGATATTTATCCACAAAAAATAAATCACTTTGAAGTAAATTTGCGATATGCGCAAGTTGATAGAATTTTAGGAAAAAAATTAGAAAAATCAATTATCAAAAATATTTTAATCGGTTTAGAAATCAATATTTTGGCTGAAAATGACCTACAACTTACCTTACAAATCCCACCTTATCGTGTAGATGTGCATCGTGAAATTGATGTTATTGAAGAAATTGGACGTTTGTATGGATATGATAATATCGAGTTTGGAGAAAATTTAGGCTCACAATTTTTATCAAATTTTCCAAAAGTAAGCCCACATATTTTACAACAAAAAATTAGTTTGTATTTAGCAGGACAAGGCTTTGTAGAAATGTGGAATAATTCGTTGACAAAACCAACTTATTATGAAAATTTAGAAAGTTTTAAACCAGAAAATTCAGTCGAAATTCTCAATAAATTAAGTGAAGATTTAGGCGTAATGCGACAAAGTTTGCTTTTTTCGGGCTTAGAAGTCATCGCACATAACGTAAATCGCAAACAAAGTGATTTAAAATTATTTGAAATTGCTAAAATTTACAAAAAAATAGAAGGCGAAGGTTTAGCAAAATACAAAGAAGAAACAAAACTTTCTATGTTTTTGGTCGGAAAAGTTACCTCTGAAACGTGGCGAAAAACAGACAAAAATGTTGAATTTCACGATTTATCAACAGCAGTTTGGAACGTTTTACAAAAATTAAATATTAAAGAGGCTAAAATAGAATTGATTAAAAATGATATTTTTAACTTTGGCGTAAATTATATGCGTGGCAAACATATTTTAGCAACTATCGGACAAATCAATAAAAATATTCTCAAAAAAACAGACATAAAAGTCAATGTTTTGTATGCTGACATAAATTGGGATTTGTTAGTAAAAGGTTATCAAGATAAAGTAATGTATCAAGAAATTTCAAAATTCCCTGAAGTTCGCAGAGATTTGTCCTTAGTTTTGGATAAAAATGTAAGTTTTCAACAAGTAAAAGAATTGGCTTTTCAAAAAGAAAAAAAACTATTAAAACAAGTCAATGTTTTTGATGTATATGAAGGCGAAAATTTAGGAAAAAATAAAAAATCTTATTCTGTTAGTTTTATTTTAGAGGACGCAGAAACAACGCTCAACGAACAAACCATCGATAAAGTAATGCAAAAACTTATCGAAAGTTATGAAAAAGAATTGGGAGCAATGATAAGAAAATAGAAAATAGACTTCCTGCGAAATCACCTTTTCCCTCTCTCAAAGTGGAGAGAGGGCAGGGAGTGAGGCTTAAAAAAACAATTTCGCAGGAAGTCTAATGATAAAAAAACATCAACAAAAAAAATAGTTGATGTTTTTTTTTTTGAATAATTTTTGACTTTTTAGATACAAAAATTTTAAAATTAGTAAGCATCAATGACTTGACAAATATGCCCAAAAATTGTTTCAATTTCTCCTATTCCATCAATAGACGCAAATTTAGATTGTGCTTTGTAGTGCATAGCCACAGGAGCGGTTTTGGTGTTATATTCTTCGACTCTTTTTTTGACCAGTTCTTCATTTTGGTCATCTGGTCTGCCTGATGTTTTTCCTCTTTCCAAAATTCTTTTTGTCAATTCATTTTCTTCAACTTCTAAGGCAATCATTCCTGATATTTGAAGATGTTTTAGTTCTAACATTTTATCTAAGGCTTCGGCTTGCACGACTGTACGTGGAAATCCGTCAAAAATAAAACCTGCTACTTCTAAATTATTTTCAATTTTATTAGCCACCATTCCAATCAAAACCTCGTCGGGTACTAATTTTCCTGCGTCCATAAAAGTTTTAGCATCTAAGCCTAATTTTGTATTGTTAGCAATTTCAGCCCTCAATAAATCTCCTGTTGAAAGATGTAAAAAACCATATTTTTCTATAATTTTTTCGCTTTGAGTTCCTTTGCCAGCTCCTGGAGGTCCGAATAAGACAATATTTTTCATACAATTAAATGTTTTATTTATAAGCAATAAAATGATATAAAGTATTGATAATCAATACTTTGATAAGTAATAAATACTTTCAAAGTCTAAAATTAAATATTTTTTTTAGAAATCAAAATAAAAAATTGTTTTTTTTTTGAAATAAGTAAATATTTAATTTTAAGAAACAATAATTAAACAAAGATAATCATTTATAAATAGCAACATTGGTCAGTATATTGTTATCCCAAACTCACGTTAAGTTCTTAAAATAAAGGTCAAAATTTATAAAAACATTGAAATTTTATAGTAACTATTTTTTTGAACTATTGTTATTCCGAACTCAAATTACCTTTCTCATCAAACAAAATTTGTTTACTATCATCTTATAAAGAAAAAATTGCAGTACCAAAATTGAAGATTTCTATCAAAACAACCACTACCGAATATGCTTTTAAATTGTTTTGGATATTTTTTTCTGTAAAAAGTTTTTAAAATATAATTTTTTTTTAATATCTTTGCAAAAAAAACGATAAAAATATGATAGATAATGAAAATGTAGAAGTATTAGATATAGTTGAAGAAGAAGAAATTGCAGTACCAATTCCTAAAGAAGAAAGAAAACTTATCACACAACCTTATGATAAAAGTATCGAGGATTTAGTAAATATGATTGAGAAAAAAAAGATTTTGCTTGACCCTGAATTTCAAAGAAATTATGTATGGGATACAAAAAAAGCATCTTTACTCATAGAATCTATTTTATTAAATGTGCCAATTCCTGTTGTATATGCTTCACAAGAAAAAGAAACTTTCAAGTGGTTGATAGTTGATGGAGTACAAAGGCTTACATCACTCAAAAGATTTTTTGATGGTGAATTTAAGTTAAAAGGATTAGAGGTTTTAGGAACAGAACAAGATAAAAATTTATTGAATGGATTAGACTATGAAAGCCTACCACCAATTTATAGAAATACTCTCGATAACGGAATTATACGCATCGTGCTTATCTCTGAAGATTCTCATCCTGAGATAAAATATGATATGTTTATGCGGTTAAATCGTGGCTCTATTCATTTGAACGAGCAAGAACTTAGAAATTGTTTATATAGAGGTAGTTTTAATGATGCACTAAAAAATGATTTGAGAGAAAATGAGATTTTTTTAGAGTTAATAAATTTCAAAGAAAAACATAATAAATTCTTAGACAGTGAACTTATTTTGAGATTTTTAGCAATACATCAAAATTGGGATAAAGAAACTAAAAGTATAAAAAATTATAAAGGTTCAATGAAAACTTTTTTGAATGATTTTATGAGGGAAAATCAAAAAGCAGATAAAACAAAACTTGAAATTTATAAATCTTTATTTGATAGCACCATCGAAAAAGTGTATGAAGTATTAGGTAACAAAGCATTTTCTAAAATAAATACCTTAAAAGAATACGAAAAAACACTCAATAGAGGGATTATGGATTGTGTGATGATTGGTTTTAGTTTTTTTGATAAAAATGCGTTGTTTGATAAAAAAGAACAAGTTTTTGATATGATGTTTGAATTGATGAAAGATACTGAATTTCAAGAAAGTATATCTACTTCTACTACAAGCACACAAAAAATAAACTTTAGAATAGCAAAATTTTATTCACTGCTTAATGACCTAATGAATGGATGAGATATATTCTTTTAAAAATGATAGAATGAAAGAAATTTTATTATTTATTGATATTGCTGAAGCAGCAGAAAAAGAAATAATGGTCGATACTGCTGTTACCTCTGATACTATCAATGGATTATTAAATCAAGAAAAATTCTCAAATATTGAAATTGAACAATCTTTTAGCAAAGTTGCCTTTATATTGCTGATGTCAAAATTTGAACACTTTATAGAAACTTTTTTAGAAACTTATGCACAAAAAAAAATTGATAGAAATAATTTTGATGAATTGAATAGCGAATTATCTCGTCAAATTATTAACGGAATTTTAGCAGAAATAGAAAAATTAAGAATACATAAAAGTAAACAAAATAAAATTGATAATTATTTAGAAGAACTAACCATTTTTGTTTCAAAAAATACAAATACTGATTTGACAAAATTCAAAAAATATTTAGAAACTAAATTTAGGTATGGAAAACATGGGGGAGATGAATTAAAAAATTTGGTTAAAAAATTTGGCTTCAAAGAATGTGTCGATTCTGAAACTGGAAAAGCATTTATTATGGTTTTTAATAACCTTACAAACATAAGAAATAATATTATTCATGCGGACACCAAATTTCCATATCCAAGTGAAGAACTAAGAAAATATCTTAATAACTTTATTGATTTTTCTGATGCTATCAATGAAGAAGCAATCAAAGACTTAGAGAAAAATAAATTATAATCAATGAAAAATTACCCTGAATATCGTGGCTATGACCATAACGAAGTAGAAAAAAATATATTGAAATTGTGGGAAAATAACAAAACTTTCCAACAATCTATCAACGAAAGAGAAGGAAAACAAAGTTTTGTGTTTTATGAAGGACCGCCTTCCGCCAACGGAATGCCCGGTATCCATCACGTAATGGCACGTACTATCAAAGATTTATTTTGTCGATACAAAACCTTGCAAGGCTTTCAAGTAGAACGAAAAGCAGGCTGGGATACACACGGGTTGCCTGTTGAGTTGCAAGTCGAAAAAGAATTGGCTATCACAAAAGATGATATTGGTAAAAAAATATCTGTCGAAGAATATAACCAAAAATGCAGAGAAACGGTAATGAAATTTACGGATATTTGGAAAAATCTTACCGAAAAAATGGGTTATTGGGTAGATATGGACAATCCTTATATCACTTATGAAAATCAATACATCGAGTCCGTTTGGTATTTGTTAGGAGAATTGCACAAAAAAAATTTATTATACAAAGGTTATACAATTCAACCTTATTCGCCCAAAGCAGGCACAGGTTTGAGTTCACACGAATTAAATCAACCGGGTTGTTATAGAGATGTAACAGATACGACTGTCGTGGCTCAATTTGAGGCAATTAACAATGAAAAATCAAAATTTTTGTTTGAATTAAACAAAGAAAATTTACCAATTTATTTTTTGGCTTGGACGACTACGCCTTGGACGCTTCCCTCTAATGCTGCTTTGACTTTGGGAGCAAATATCAATTATGCTGTCGTACAAACATTTAATATTTATACTTTTTTACCACAAATTGTTGTTTTAGCAAAAGATTTGATGCCTAAATATTTCACCGAAAAAGGAATAGAAACGGCATTGGAATACAAACAAGGTGATAAAGTTTTGCCTTATAGAATTTTGGCAGAATACAAAGGAAAGGAATTAGCAAATCTCGATTATCAACAATTATTGCCTTATGTAAAACCCTCAACACCTGCTTTTAGAACCATATTAGGTGATTTTGTAACCACAGAAGACGGCACAGGAATTGTCCATACTGCCCCAACTTTTGGTGCTGATGACTTTAGAGTGGCACAACAAAATAATATTCCTGCTATTTTGGTCAAAGATGAAAATGACGTAGAAATGCCTTTGGTTGATAAACAAGGACGTTTTGTGAAAGAAGTTACAGATTTTGCAGGCGAATATGTAAAAGCAGAATATGAAGATGATAAAATTACACAAAACAAAGATTATAAATCGATTGATGTGAGAATTGCTATCAAACTAAAAATAGAAAATAAGGCTTTTAAAGTAGAAAAATACGAACACCCTTATCCGCATTGTTGGAGAACGGATAAACCTATTTTATATTATCCTTTGGATTCTTGGTTTATACGAACAACTGCCATGAAAGATAAATTAGTCGAAAAAAATAAAGAAATTAATTGGCAACCCGAAAGCACAGGAACAGGAAGGTTTGGAAATTGGTTAGAAAATTTGGTCGATTGGAATTTATCAAGACAACGTTATTGGGGAATACCTTTGCCTATTTGGAGAAGCGAAGATGGAAAAGAAGAAATTTGCATTGGAAGCATAGATGATTTATCAAAAGAAATCGAAAAATCTATCAAAGCAGGCATAATGAAAGAAAATCCATATCAAAATAAAAATTTTGACCTTCATCGTCCTTATATCGATAATATCGTTTTAGTATCTCAAACGGGACAAAAAATGTTCAGAGAAACTGATTTGATTGATGTTTGGTTTGATTCAGGGGCTATGCCTTATGCACAATTGGGTTATCCTAACAAAAAAGGAAGCAAAGAATTATTGGAGAAAAAATTTCCTGCTGATTTTATTTCTGAAGGAGTTGACCAAACAAGAGGCTGGTTTTTTACTTTGCACGCAATCGCGGTAATGATTTTTGATAAACCTGCTTTCAAAAATGTACTTTCTACAGGTTTGGTATTGGATAAAAATGGTGTAAAAATGTCTAAACGTTTGGGCAATGTAATTGACCCATTCGAAACCATTAATAGTTATGGGGCTGATGCAACACGTTGGTATATCATCAATAATTCGAATCCTTGGGATAATTTAAAATTTAATTTAGATGGCATTGCAGATGTAAAAAGAAGGTTTTTTGGGACATTATACAATACTTATTCGTTTTTTGCTTTGTATGCCAATATCGATAATTTTACATTGGACGAACAAAATATAATTCCTGTAAAAGATAGACCAGAATTAGATAAATGGATTATTTCAGTTTTACAATCTTTAATCAAAGATGTTACAGAATGTTATGATAAATATGATGCGACACAGGTTACAAGGTTGATAGATTATTTTGTAAACGAACAACTTTCTAATTGGTATGTGAGGCTTTGTCGCAAACGTTTTTGGCAAGGTGAAATGAATGCAGACAAAAAAGCGGCTTATGAAACTTTGTATGAATGTTTGATGGTCGTTGGGCAACTAATGTCGCCGATTGCACCTTTTTTCTCAGAAAATTTGTATCAAGATTTAACAAAACCATTAAAAACTGCCGCAAAAACCAATAAAACTCCTTTGCAACACGATTCTGTTCATCATAGTTATTTTACAAAAGCAGAAGAAAACAGGATAGACAAAGATTTGGAGGAAAAAATGGAATATGCACAAAAAATTTCTTCGCTCACACACGCCTTACGCAAAAAAGCCTCTATGCGTGTGCGTCTGCCTTTGTCAAGAATTTTAATTCCTGTGTTGGATAAAAAAATTCAAACACAAATTGAAGCCGTCAAAGATGTGATTAAATCAGAAACAAATATCAAAAATATTGAATTTATCAATGATGATGCAGGAATTTTGGTTAAAAATGTAAAACCAAATTTCAAAACATTGAGTTCGAAATACAAAACTCAAATGAAAGAAGTTACAGCCTTAGTAAACCAAATGTCAAGCGATGAAATTGCTTTGACTGAAAAAAATGGTTTTATTCAAAAAGGTGAGTTTCGAATCGAGATAGAAGATTTATTGATAAGTTCGCAAGAAGTACAAGGTTTTTCGGTGGCAAATGACGGAAATTTGACAGTCGCGTTAGATACACAACTTACTCTTGTTTTAATCAACGAAGGAATTGCGAGAGATGTGGTTAATCGTTTGCAAAATTTGCGTAAAGATTCAGGTTTAGAAGTGTTGGACAAAATTTATGTCAATATTTTAAAAAAATCTTTACCTACTGAAATCGAAAAAGCCATCCATGAATTTGAAGAATATATCAAAACAGAAACGCAAGCTTTAGAGATTAAAATAGTAGAAAAAGTAGAAAAAACAACTACTTTCGAAATTGAAGGATATAATTTTGAAGTGGAAATTAAAGTGGTATAGCAAATATTATTTTATCTAAAAACTCGCTTTTTGTAAAATTAGCGAGTTTTTTTAACTTTGATTTTAATTTATTTCGATTTTGATAAATTTATTAAACAATGACTATATTTTTAAAATGCTTTATCTTATACCCACACCACTTGCGCCCAAAACGGCTGATTTTGTACTTGCTCCTCAAATCAAAGAAATTTTACCAACTATCGAAATTTTTTTGGTAGAAAATATAAGAACTTCTCGCCGTTTTTTAAGAGAATATATCCCAAATTTTGACCTCGAAACTCCTGAAATACATCAATTAAATCAAGATACTACTCCACAAGAATTAAAAAAAACACTGGATAAAATAGAAAAAGGAAAAATTGTAGGCGTGATGTCAGAAGCAGGTTGTCCAAGTATCGCAGACCCAGGGCATTGGCTGGTCAGGTGGGCGCATAGCAAAAATATACAAGTTTTGCCTTTGGTTGGTCCTTCGTCTATTTTTTTGGCACTGATGGCTTCAGGCTTAAATGGACAACAATTTTGTTTCAATGGATATTTACCCATTGATGCACAAGAACGTAAAAATAAAATAATTGAATTAGAAAAATATAGCCGAAAAAATAATCAAACACAAATTTTTATCGAAACTCCTTATAGAAATAATCAACTCAAAGAAAGTTTTTTACAACATTTGAGCGATAATACTTGGCTTTGTGTAGCCTGTGATATTACTGATGAAAATTCATTTATCAAAACTTTTCAGAAGAAAAATTGGAAAAAAATAGAAGTTGATTTACACAAAAAACCTACCATTTTTTTATTTTTGGCAGAATAAATTTTATCAATAAAAAACATAAATCAGTTAAAAACTAATTAATTTTTTTTAATGATTTAAAAAAATTATTACATTTGCAATTCTAAAAATTAAAATAAAAACATAATGGAACTTATTAATCAATCTTATCAAATTCAGGGGCATCAAGTATTAGATATTTGCCAAAAATTTGATACACCTTTGTATCTTTATGATGGTAATACAATTATAAAAAAATTAAATATTTTAAAAAATGCCTTCAAAGGACAAAAATTACAAATTAAATATGCCGCAAAATCTCTAACAAATATTTCTATTTTAAAACTTTTGAAAGAACAAGGTATCGGACTCGATACAGTATCTATTCAAGAAGCAAAATTAGGTTTGCACGTAGGTTTCAAACCTGAACAAATTATTTTTACGCCTAATTGTGTTTCTTTTAATGAAATCAAAGAAGCCGTTGAGTTAGGATTGGTGATTAATATTGATAGTTTATCGATGTTAGAACAATTTGGACATACTTATGGAAGTAGCGTTCCTTGTTGTATTCGTTTAAATCCACATATCTTGGCGGGTGGCAATGCTAAAATCCAAGTGGGACATATTGATTCAAAATTTGGCATTTCGATTTTGCAAGCAAGACATATTTTACGCATAGTCAAAAGTTATCAACTCAAAATTTCAGGCTTGCACATGCACACAGGTTCGGATATTTTGGAGGCAGAAGTTTTTTTGCGTGGTGCAGAGATTTTATTTGATATTGCAAAAGATTTTCCTGATTTACAATTCATTGATTTTGGCAGTGGTTTCAAAGTATCTTACAAAGAAGGCGATATTACTACTGATTTAGAAGATTTGGGTGAAAAATTAGGCACTGCTTTCAAAAATTTTTGCAAAGAATATGGCAGAGAATTAGAAATTTGGTTTGAGCCTGGGAAATTTTTAGTAAGTGAATCAGGTTTTTTGTTTGTGAATGTCAATGTCATCAAACAAACTCCTGCGACTGCTTTTGTGGGCGTAGATTCAGGAATGAATCATTTGATTCGTCCATCTTTGTATGATGCTTATCACGAGATTATCAATATTTCGAATCCGACAGGTATTCCTCGTGTGTATAGTGTGGTGGGTTATATTTGCGAAACCGATACATTGGGAGCAGATAGAAAAATGAACGAAGTGAAAGAAGGAGATATTTTGGCTATCAAAAATGCAGGTGCTTATGGATTTATGATGAGTTCTAATTATAATTCTCGTTTTAGACCTGCGGAAGTGTTGGTTTATCAAAACAAAGTGCAACTCATTCGCAAACGAGAAAATATGGAAGATTTATTAAAAAATCAAATTTTAGTGAATTTCTAAGTAAAAAAATCTCTATTACATACAAATAAAAAAACACAATACATTGATAATCAATGTATTGTGTTTTTTTATATTCAAAACAAAACGAATTATTTTTGATTGATTTTTTTCAATAACTCTTGCGTACCTGCCAAATCTTCGCCTGTTGCTTTTCCAAGTTCTATGGCTTTATTTGCCCATTTCAATGCTTCCACTTTGTTGCCAAGTTTGTAAAACAAATGGGCATACGTATCAGTATTATAAAAATTTTCTTCTATCTCGATTGATTTTTTGGCTAATTCAAGTCCTTTTTCGAGTTTGGCTTTGTCAGTTTCATTTTCATAGATTTGCCAAGCCTGTTCATTGAATTTACTCCAATTTTTAATATCTTCGGCGGCTTTTTCGTCCTCAGTACCTGTTTTTTGTCTGTAATAATTTTCGATACTTCTGTTGATAGCACCTGCTTTTTCCTCTGACAATACTTTTGTGATTTCATTTTGCAAGGCTTTCATACCTGCTTCATTTTTATTATCTGCTATTTTAGGCATTTCAACATCAAGCACTTGACTAATGGCAGTTTGGAATTGTTCTTCATTGAATTTACTTTTGTTAGCAACCATATATTTCCAAGCATCAGAATCAAAATTTTTGACTGCCATCGCCACAAATTCTGCATTTTCAGGTTTATCCCAATCTGATTTACTCAAAATTTTCATATATTCAGTGATAATATCAGCACTTTTATCGACTTGTGCTGATTTTGCTGCCAATGCTATATTACGTAAAAAATCAGGTTTACGTTCTCCTTTTTCGTATTGTTTGAGCAATGTATAATATTGTTTTTTAGAATTAGTAGCGTCTTGGCTAATTGCAAGAAGTTGCGGAGCAGGTGCCGCACCGACTGTACGATGAGCAAGTTCACCTTCTTTGGTAAAATAAAGCAAAGTTGGATAAGCATCTACTCCAAATTTTTTGGCAAACTCTGGTCCCTCTCCTTTTTCCATATCCATTTTATAGTTCACAAATTTTGCATTGTGAAATTCTCCAACTGCTTTGTCTGTGAATACATTGTTAGAAAGCCATTTGCACGGACCGCACCAAGTTGTGTAAGCATCTAAAAATATCATCTTTTTTTGTTTTTTTGCCTTTGCTTTGGCTTGTTCCCAAGTGCCTGTTTCAAAGGTAATTTGTGCGTTTACGACAAAAGTTAGCCCAAATGTTAATATAAAGCAAAATATATTTTTCATATTCTAATTTTTTTTTAATGAATGATAAGCTAAAACAACGAATGAAATGACTGAAATGTTATATATTTAAAAGAAAATAATTTAATATTTTTGTTTTATAAATACAAAGAAATGAAAAGAAGTTTTTTTTGATAATGAATGATTAAATACAATATATTTCTTACTATTTTAAAAATTATAAGTGTAAAATTTTATCAAAATGTTGCTTCACGCGTGCATCATGAGTAGCAATCAACAAACAAGCCTTGTATTTTTGTGTTTGTTCTTTTAATAAATTCAATATTTGCGTTGTATTTTCATCATCAAGTCCTGCACTTGGCTCATCTGCTAAAATAATCGTTGGCTCTAACAACAATGCTCTGGCAATCGCAACTCTATGGGCTTGCCCAACGCTTAACTGCTCAGGATAATATTTTTCAAACCCAGTCAGATTTACTTGTGCTAATATTTCTTGACAATGTGTTTTATTTTGCTTTACTCCCGCCAAAAAATAAACTAATAATAAATTTTGGATTACGTTTAATGTTGGAATTAAATGTGCTTTTTGAAAAATAAGTCCAATATTTTTTGCTCTGAATGTATCTAATTGAGTCCCAGAAAGTGCTTGTATATCTTGTTTTTGGATATAGATTTGAGCGTTTTTATCAGATGGTTTCAACAAACCTGCCAATATGTGCAACAAAGTCGTTTTTCCGCTCCCAGAGTTACCAATTAAAATCCATTGTTCGGCTGTGTTCACTTTCCATTCTTTGATGTCAATAATTTTTTTATCTTCATAAAAATGGCTTAAATTTTTAATTTCTATCATAATTTTTTCTTTTTTTGATGTGCAAATATAATGAAAATTATCAAAATAATCCATTAGAAAAAAAATAACCATTAAAAAAATGTAACTATTTAGGTTATTTTGGTGCAAGCGTGGACGCTTGCACCAGTTAAGAAAGTTCACAAAAATAAACTTAGCATAATTGGATATTAAAATAATATGTATTACTTTTGCAGCATAATTTAAAAAAATATAGTATGAAATTAAAATATGTATTGGTGTTATTAATGACACTTTTTATCTCTAATCTTGCTTTTGCTCAAGCAAATAGAAATCAACAAATGCAAAATACGAGAACAGCAGATAATGCATTCAGAGATGCACAAAGATATGCAAGAGAGGCTGACCAAAGACGTTCAGACAGAATGGCAAGAGCAGCAGCACTCACACCTGAACAAATTGCTCTGCAAAAACAAAAAGCAGCAGAAAAAAAAGCAGAGAAAGAAGCAAAAGCAGCAGAGAAAAAAGCTAAAAAAGAAGCGAAAGCAGCAGAAAAAAAAGCTAAAAAGGAAGCAAAAAAAGCAGAAGAAAAAGCTAAAAAAGAAACTAAATAATAACAAAATATTGTTTCAATTTATTTAAAAAAAGGTTTAAACGTTTTTAGTTTAAGCCTTTTTTTGTTGTGTTTGATAAATTCAAAAACCAAAAACTACATAAATATTATCTTGATTATCAACATTTAAAAATAAGCGATAAAAAAAATTAATAATTATTTTACAATGATTTGCTGTATTTTATATATTTTTTTATGAATTTTGCAGAAAATTTACTTTTTATGAAACATCTTTTTATTTTGATTGCTTTTTTTGGTTTATTATTTCAAATCAAAAATAGTACAGCCCAAACCACTTTACAAGCGGGAGATATTGCTATCATCGGTTATAACACAAATTTGGGTGCTGGTGGTTGCAATAGCAGTTATAACACCGATGATTTAATTGCTTTTTTGACATTCAAAGACATTACCACCAACACAGAAATTATTTTGACAGACCAAGGTTATATTTCTACTTCGGGTGTCAATCATACATTCAGAACAGGGGAGGGCGTGGTTAAATTCACACGCACAGGTGCGACCATTCCCGCAGGAAGCGTTTTTTATGTGGCTTTTGGTGATGCACCTTCTATTTGTGGCGGAACAACTTCGGCTTGTTCATCAGGTTGGTCGGTTGCAGCATTGTTTGGTGCTTTGAGTGCTTTAGATTTGAATTCAGGAGGCGACCAACTTTTTATAATGCAAGGAAATTTTACTACCCAAACCAATTTTGTAGGTAGTTTTATTTATGGTATCACAACCACAGGCGTATGGAATTATGGTAGTGGAAGTAGTACTTTATCAAACCTTCCTTCTGCGTTGAATTGCCTTAATTTTGTGGCAACTGATGCAGGACAAAGTAGATATACAGGTGCTAACAATGCAGCCGCAACTCGTTCTGTGCATTTGGTTAATATTTATAACACACTCAATTGGAGTGCAGTTGTAAATGTAAGCCCAAGTTGTCCCACAAGCAATAATTTTACTTTTTCAAGTTTATTAAATACAATTATTATTAATCCCGAACCAAGCAATGGAAATGGTGGAGCAGACCAAAATATTTGCCAAAATACAACTACAATGGCTGCAATGGGTGCAGGAACTTGGTCTGTGATTTCTGGTACAGGCAATTTTTCGAGTCTGACAAGTCCAACGGCAAATGTTACGGGTTTGAGTACAGGCGTGAATATTTTTAGATGGACTTTGGCAAATTGTGCGGGTATAGCCGAAGTGAAAATCAATGTAGGAAATGCGGTAGCACCTGCGGTAAGTATTGTTTCTAATCCTATTTTGACTACCATTTGTCAAGGAACTTCTGTTACGTTTACAGCCACTCCGACCAACGGAGGCACAAATCCAGGTTATCAATGGCAAGTGAATAATATCAATGTACCCGGAAATTCTGCGACTTTTACCACTACAACATTGGCTAACAATGACCAAATAAAAGTAATTTTGACTTCTAATAGTACTTGTGCTTCTCCAACCACAGCCACTTCCAACGTAATTTCGTTTACGGTAAATCCGACTGTAACGCCTACAATTGCTATTAATCCAAGTGCTAATAATATTTGTCAGGGTGATAATGTAACTTTTACAGCAGTTTTTACAAACGGAGGCACAACGCCAATTTTTCAATGGTATGTCAATAATATCACTGTGGGTACAAATTCTCCTACTTATACAGCCAACAATATCATGAACAATATTGATGTAAAAGTTCGTTTTACGAGCAATGCTTTGTGTCGTTCTACTATAAATGTAATCGATTCAGCAATGACATCTATTAGTTTGCGTGATTGCAATGTATATTCTTTGTTTATTCCTGATTTGTTTTCTCCTAATCAAGATGGTAATAACGATAAATTTAAAATAGAAGGCGATAATAGTTTGATAAAAGACTTTGAAATTAAAATTTTTGATAGATTTGGAAATATGGTTTATCAATCTAATAATTTTTTAGAAACCAAAACAAATGGTTGGGACGGCACAGCCGCAGGCAACATACAACCCGCAGGAGCGTACTCGTGGCAAATCAAAGGAAGTTTTGTCAATAATCAAAATTTAGAATATAAACAAAAAACGATAGGGAATTTATTTTTAGTTCGTTAGTTTTTATTCTTTTTGGTTGATTTTTTTCTGTTGTTGGTGTCTGGATACTTTTATTAATACAAAATCACAAGTTGTAAACTTGTGATAGTTTTATTTTTGCAAGAGTTAAAGGAGTCGGAGCAAAATAAAAATATATTCAATAAATACAAGTTGTCGGTGGACGAAAAGTGCAGAAATGAAATATTTACAAAAAAATAAATTTTACTGCACTTTTCGACACACCGACAACGGCGGAAAAAAACATAAACGCTGAAAAAAAAAATTTATTTTTACAAAAAAATTACCCAATTGCTACAAGCCATAGGCTTGCACCAGTTTTTTTTAATTTTTTACAAAAATTTTTTTTATGAATTATTTTCAAAGAAGTATATTTTTTGATT
>RDXZ01000234.1 GCA_004293265.1 Bacteroidota bacterium
TTCATCATCTAAATCACTTGCTTTTTTATAATAATTACAAATTTGGCTGGCTAATTGAAATTCATCAGTCATTGTATTTTTTAAAGAGTCTTGTAAAATTTCGCCCATACGCCTATATGGCAAAAACCATTTGGGTTGTTTTTGCGAAGCACTCGAAAAATTTTTTATAATTTGATGATGATTATATTTTTTGTTATTGGTGCTTGATTTTAAAATCCATTGTATTTCTGCTATCATCAAAAAATGAAATGCTTTGCTATCAATACCATTGGCTACCAAAAAACTATTCAAGGCTTGTTCATATTTGCCTTGATACATCAAAATCATTCCTTTTTCGTTATAAAAACGACTTTCGTTTGGTTTGATGAGGCTTCCTAATTCAAAATCTTTCAAAGATTCTTCGTATAAACCTAATTTTGCGTTGGTTTGTCCGCGCCAAATCAATGACTCTACATTGCTCGAATCAGTAATAAAAGCACGATTAAAGTTTTTTAAGGCATCATAATAGGCTTTATTTTTAAAATATAATTGCCCTGCTTCGATATATTCACCTGCGGTTTGGGCATATATCATAGTTGAGTTGAAAAAAAATAGTATGCAGACAATACTCGTATAATATGTTTTAGTCATAAAAAAATAGTTTAACCTTTTTTTTATCATCAAAGGTTAAACTATTTATAAACAATCATTTTGCCAATTCTTTTTTAAAGTATTCTAAAGTGATTTTTAAACCTTCTTCTCGGCTCACTTTTGGCTCCCAATTCAAAATTTCTTTTGCTTTTGAGATGTCAGGTTTGCGTTGTTTGGGGTCATCTTTTGGTAAAGGATTGAATACAATTTTACTTTTTGTATTTGTTAATTTAATAATTTCTTCTGCAAATTGCAACAAAGTAATTTCTTGTGGATTACCGATATTGACAGGAAAAGCATAATCAGACAACAACAAACGATAAATTCCTTCTACCAAATCATCAACATAACAAAAAGAACGCGTTTGAGAACCATCTCCAAACACTGTAATATCTTCTCCGTTTAAGGCTTGGCTCATAAAAGCGGGCAAAGCACGTCCATCATCTAAACGCATACGAGGTCCATAAGTATTAAAAATGCGAATGATACGCGTTTCTAAGTTATGATATGTATGATATGCCATAGTGATGGCTTCTTGAAATCTTTTCGCCTCATCATATACGCCACGTGGTCCGATTGGATTTACATTTCCCCAATATTCTTCTGTTTGTGGGTGAACCAAAGGGTCGCCATAGACTTCAGACGTAGAAGCAATCAACATTCGGGCATTTTTTGACTTGGCTAATCCTAACAAATTATGCGTTCCCAACGAACCAACTTTTAAAGTTTGAATTGGAATTTTGAGATAATCTATTGGACTTGCAGGCGAAGCAAAATGCAAAATATAATCAATATCACCTGCAACGTGTACGTATTTGCTTACGTCATGGTGGTAAAATTCAAAGTTTTCCAGAGGCATCAAATGTTCAATATTTTTCATTGAGCCTGTAATCAAATTATCCATTCCGACAACTTTATAACCTTCTTTGATAAACCTATCGCACAAATGAGAGCCTAAAAAACCAGCTGCACCTGTAATTAAAATTCGTTTCATTTTTTTTTATTTTTTTTTAAGGAATTAATAATGAACTATCGCCATAACTCAAAAAACGATAATTATTTTCTAAGGCTTCTTTGTAAATTTCCTGCCAATCTTTGCCCACAAAAGCCGCTACTAACAAAATCAAAGTCGTGTTAGGCATGTGAAAATTAGTAACCAAACCTTTACAAACTCTAAATTCATATTGAGGCATAATAAAAATTTCTGTTTCTCCAATCAATTGTTTTAACTGAAATTGTTTCATATATTTTAGAATCAAACGAAAAGATTCTTCCAAAGAAATATATTCATCTTTCACTTGATAAGGATATAATTTTTCGATAAAAAATGGTATCGGAGTAAGTTTCTCATTTTCCTCTAAATTAAAATGTAATTTGACTCCAAACCAATACAAACTTTCTAAACTTCGCATCGAAGTAGTGCCGACCGCTACAATATGTGTCGGATTTTGCAACAAATTTTCAATATTTTGTTTTGAGAATATAATTTCTTCGGAGTGCATTTTGTGGTCTTGTACTTTTTTGACCTTGATAGGTTGAAAAGTTCCGCCGCTGACGTGCAAAGTAATAAAATCTTTTTTAACTCCTTTTTTTTCTAAATGAGCAAAAATGTCCTCTGTAAAATGCAAACCTGCAGTGGGAGCGGCTACTGCACCTTCTTTTTTATCGTTTGAATATACAGTTTGGTATTGTTCTTTGTCTTTTTCTTGTACTTCTCTATTGAGATAAGGTGGCAAAGGTAATTCTCCAAATAATTTTAAAATATCTGCAAAATTGTAGGCTGAATCGTCCCAAGAGAGTTTGATATTTTGAGAATCTTTGTCTAATAATTCAACTTTTAGTGTGATTTCTTTTTCTTTATCTGTGAATTTTCTATCTAAAATTTCATCATTTTTCCATTTTTTTTTGTTACCTATCATACATTTCCATTCTACTTGTTCGTTGCTTTGCATCGCTTGATGAACCCAGTGTGGTTGTGTTGGTTCGATTAAAAAAATTTCAATCCACGCGCCAGTTTTTTTCTGAAAAAATAACCTTGCAGGAATAACTTTTGTATCATTAAATATCAATAAAGTATCAGGGTGTAAAAAATAATGAAGTTTAAAAAACTGACTATGTGCGATATCACCTTTGACATAGACCAATAATTTTGAGTCATCTCTTTTATCTAATGGAAATTGTGCAATTTTTTCTTCGGGTAGTTGATAAGAAAAATCTTCCAAATTTATTTTATTGTAATTCATTTTTTTTAAAGAATACTAATTTTTGTGCAAAATTAAGATACTTTTATTAAACTACAAACGAATTAGTAAAGTTTCCTTAAAATACTTTTCCATGACTTTGTTTTACCAATATTTTTTTGATAAATGGAAATAAATTAGCAGATTTTACTAATACTTCACTCAAAAAAGGGCTTCCAAAAAAACGTTGAATATTTCTACCTATTTTTAATCTTTGTTTAAAATTTTTGTTCCATTCCGATAGATAATTTTGTTTACATTGTTCAAATGATATTTTTTTATCCAAATGCAAAATTATATTTTCTGAAAGTATTTTTGCTGAATGAATTGCCATTGCCATTCCGTTGCCACACAAAGGCGTAATCATTCCTGCGGTATCTCCACACATCAATATATTTCCCTCAAAAAGTGTTTTGGGTGCAAATGTAATTTCATTGATAACTTTTGGTTTATCAAATAAAAAATAACTATTCTCAAAAATATCTTTGATATATGGATTTTTTGATAAAATATTTTTTTCTAAACTTAAAATATCTCCTGATTTTTTTAGATTTTCTCGCGTACTCAAATAACAAAAACAATATTTATCATCTTCTATTCTCGAAAAACCACCATAACCATAAGAAAAGTTATGCAAAGCAATCATTTCTTTTGGGTGTTCGTACTTCAAATGATTCACTTTTAGGTGATATTTTACGCCAATATAAGCAGAACGTTTATAAAAAAAATCTCTACGCAAATATTGGTCTAAATTGGCTCTTTTGCCATAAGCCGCAATCAAAATGTTGGCTTGGTATTTTTGGTGTGCGTTTGATGTAAGAAAAAAAGTATTATTTTTTTCTTTGATGCTTGTAATATTTGTTTTTTCGAGAATAGTAACTCCATTTTTTTTCGCTAATTCCATCAAAAAAAAATCTAACTCGTATCGACTAATGCCAAAACCTCCTAAATCTAAAGGCATTTCTAATGTGGTGCCTTTGGGCGAAGTCAATCTAAATTGCGTCAAAGAAATTGATTTTTGTTGGATAATATCAACGCCAAGACTTTCTAAAAAAGGCAAAGTTTCGTTAGAAATATATTCTCCACAAACTCGGTGAAAAGGATATTGATTTTTTTCGAATAAAATCACTTTTTTTCCTGCTTTTGCCAATAAAATTGCGTTGGTAAGTCCCGCCAAACCTCCTCCAATAATTGCTACTTCGTATAATTCCATTTTTTAGATGTTAAAAAAATATGATAAAAATATAATGATTTGTTTTAAAAAAAGTTCAAAATTAAACGTTCAAAATTAAAAGTTCAAAGCCTATTTTGTTTTAAAAATTTGTTATCAAATCAAAAAAAACCATACAATTCCATTTGAGGTAATAATTTATTTTTGAGAATTGTGTGTAAGTTTTTGAGTTCTTCCAATTCTTTTTCGCCAATATTTACATCATTCATTGCATTTCGAATTTGCCACCAACCGACATCAAAAGTATGAATTTTA
>RDXZ01000235.1 GCA_004293265.1 Bacteroidota bacterium
CTCATACGGCATGATGCGTACATGCTTGCGACCAATGCAATAACAGCGGTAATATTCTGTAAAAATAATTTCTTCCTGCAGTAACATTACTAACTGGCCGGTTTCACTGTGTTTTTCAAAAAAATCTTCTACTTTTTGTTGATTTCTCAAATCCAATTCAGCAGAGGTTTTGAGAACAAAATTATTAAAACCTTCTTGTTGTAGTTTTCGGAGGATAGCAGAACCGACCATTCCTTTATGTCCTGCGATATAAATTTTACTATTTTTGTCCATTAGATATTTTTTTACAAAATTATAAATAAAATTTTTAAAAGTAGATATTTTTTTTGATATATCTACCATTAAAAATATAATTAGCAAGACAAATTATGACAAAGGCAATGTATTTTGAATAGGAATTATTCCTTTTACCCATTCTTTGTCATCATCTTCGAGCATATTTTCAGGGATTTCAATTTTTTTTAGAATTTCAATCAATACATTTATTCTTCCTTCTAAGGTAAAATATTTATTGATAACAATAATTTTTTGTCCACTTAACAAACAATAACCTGCGTGAAAATTACCTTTTTCATACCTAATTTGATACGTCAAGGCTGTAAAAATTTTTTCTGCTTGTTCTAAAAATTTTTGATTATATTTTATTTTCATCGAATATTTTTTATAAAAATAAAAAAAACGTAACTATTTAGGTTATTTTTTCTTGGTTGCAGATGTCCTACTTTGTCCTGCTGAACGAAGTGAAGCAACTGCTTGTTAAAGGCGTTTTGTGAACGAAATCGCATATTTTTCGCTTCGCTCAAAAAGACAAAATAACGCTCACTCTTTTATTTATCAAAAAATAACCTAAATAGTTACAAAAAAACTACATTTTTTCTAATAACATCGCTCCATAAGAATAACCACCACCAAAAACCGTAACCACAATTTTATCTCCTTTTTTGTATTTTTCTATGTTTTCAAATAAAGCCAAAGCACAACCCGCACAACCTGTATTTCCTAAATATTGAATATTTGATAGTGCTTTATTTTCATCTAAACCTAAATTTTGGGCAACATTTTTAGTAATTCGTAAGTTTGCTTGGTGCGGAATAAAATAGGATAAATCTTGGATAGTCATTTGGTTGCGCTCCAAAATATCTAAAGTTACTTTACTCATATATTGACAAGCATTTAAAAAAACATCTTTGCCGTTTTTCATCACAAAACCTTCACGAACAGGTCTTAAAAAAACGCCATCAACCGCTTTTCCAACGTTGCCTGCACCACCTGTGATAATATCAACGACTTTAAAATCTTGGTCAGAAATAGGTTCATCACTCACAAAAACGGCTGCCGCTCCATCACCCCACAAATGCCCGCCTACTGTATCTTTATCATCACTATAGGCTGTATTATGGTCTGCCACCACTACTAATGCCTTTTTTGATTTTTTCATTGCAAAATATCCTTGCACAATTTCCATCGAATTGACAAAAGAAGAACACGCTGAACTAACCGAAAAAGTGGGAATATCAGAAATATCTAAATAGTTTTGGAGTGCGTGTGCCAATGTGTGTATGGTGTCATAGGGCGTATAAGTTGCCCCTACGATTAAGTCAATATTTTCTTTTGGAAAAGGTAGTTTTTCTAAGCCATTTTTTAATGCTTCTACTGCTAATGAGTTTGTATTTTCCGATTCTGATGCCTTTCTACGCGTTTCAATTCCTGTGCGTGCTAAAATCCATTCATCTGTCAGTCCGTTGATTTCTGTAAAGTGAGAATTAAGAACAATTTTTTCAGGAATGTATCCTGAGATATGTGCAATGAACATAAAAAAATATGATTTTGAATTTTGTGTGCAAAATTACAAAATAATTTATAAAAACAAATAATATTTGGTTAAATTGATGTAAAAATATTTTATTCTTGGAAATATCAAAAAAAAATTTTATTTTTGTACAATAAAAAAATATTACAAAAATGAAAGATATTACTTTTGCTTTAGCAACTTTTGAAAATTTAGAAGCGATAAGCTTATTAGCTGATAAAATCTGGAAAAATCATTATACAAGTATTATTTCAGATGCTCAAATTGAGTATATGTTAAAAAAAATGTACGCCAAAGAAGCTTTATCAGCACAAATGACAACGCAAAATCATATATTTTATTTGGCATATTTAGATAAAACATTGATTGGATATGCTTCAATTAGCACTTCTGACGGCAAACAATATTTTTTACATAAATTATATGTGGACACAAATATTCATAAAAAAGGAATTGGAACGAAGTTTTTGGAATTTTTAGAAAATAAATATTCTCCTGAAACTATTTCGCTTACGGTCAATCGACAAAATTATAAGGCAATTAATTTTTATTTTAAATATGGATTTACAATACAAAAAGTAGAAAATTTTGATATTGGAAATGGTTTTGAAATGAACGATTTTATCATGATAAAAAATAATTTGTCATAAAAAAAGTTATAGTAAAAATTTCGATAGTGTTGTCAATGTAATGCTTTGTCCTGCTGAACGAAGTGAAGCAACTGCCTTTTGAATGGCGTTTTGTGAACGAAATCGCGTATTTTTCGCTACGCTCAAAAAGACAAAAACATTACGTTTATAACACTACCAAAATTTCGTGTATTAATTTAAAATGATAAAATATTTGATTTGTAGAGGCGAAACTTGTCCTCGCCCTTCAGTAAAAAATCTTATTTTTTAATACCCAAACTCACTAAAAAAATATCTTTTTCTACCAGCTGACTTCTCGAATGATATAAATTTTCCAAACTCACTTCGGCAATCAAATATTTAAAATCTTTACTTTCGTGTTTTACACTAATATTTTGTAGATGTAAACCTTCTAAATCGTCTAAATTTTGATAGCGAATATAAGTTTCAATCATCACATCACGCGTATAATGAAGATTTTTATTTTTTGATATTTTTTTATATTCATATTGATAATCATATCGAATGGCAGAAATGTCAGACAAAACTGCGGCACCTGTTGGATGTCCACCTGCTCCTTTGCCCACAAAAACTTGTTTATCAGCAAAAGCGGCTTCAGCAATTACGCCATTGTATTCATTTTCTACGTAATATAATTCGTGTTTTTTAAAAATAAAATGAGGCATTACAAAAGAAACAACTTCTTTTTCTGATTTTTTTCCTACAAATGCAATCATTTTTATTTTTGCATTTTTTTCGGTAGTAAGTCTAATATCGTGTTCATTTAGACGTTCAATTCCAAAATTAAAAACTTCATCAGGATTCACAAAAAGTCCATACGCGTGTGCGGTGATGATGCATAGTTTAAACTTTGCATCAAAACCACCTACATCAAGTATTGGGTTTGATTCGGCAAATCCTAAATCTTGTGCTTCTTTGAGTGCTTTTTGGTAAGTTGATTTTTCTTGGAAAATTTTTGATAAAATATAATTAGAAGAACCATTAAAAATTCCTGCCACAGATTTTAATAATTCATTGTCGTAATATTCTTCTAAATTTCTTATGATTGGAATACTACCACAAGCAGAGGCTTCATATAACAAAGATGTACCATATTTTTTTTGAATATCCACTAATTCTTCCAAATGTTCAGCCAACATTTTTTTATTTGCCGTAACTACATTTTTACCATTTTGCAAAGCATATTTGACAATATGATATGCCTCGACAGCATCATCAATCATTTCAACGACCAAATTTATTTCTTGGTTTTGTAAAATATCATTTTTATCAAAAGTAAAATGATGCGCAGGAATAGAACGCTCTTTTGTTTTATTTTTAACACAAATTTTGATAATTTCTGCATCAAAAGCCGTTTTTGTTAAAATATCATACAAACCCTGCCCCACACAACCAAAGCCAAAAAAACCAATTTTTAATTTCTTATTTATCATTTATTTTTCATAATTTTAAAATGTAAAAAATATACTTGAAAACAATTACTCTATTAAGAATATAGACTAATAGTACTAACAATATAATAACATAAAAAGAATTAAAATAGTTTACTTTTGATTTTTTATTTCTTAAGAAATAATATAAAAAGAAAAAAAATTGTGATTATTCGTTTTATTTATCGTTTTTTGTCTATTTTTGTAACGAATTTTCCGCCGTTGTCGGTGTGTCGAAAAGTGCAGTAAAGATTATATTTTTGTTAAGATTTCATTTCTGCCCCAATAGGCTTAAGTCTTTCAAAAAAATAAAAAAAGACACTGGCGCAAGTTTGAGCGCAGCGGAAACTTGTGCTTTGTATTGATAGAAGTCTCCAGACTTCACCACTCGGAGAGTGGAAAAGGCGTTGGTTTGGGCGTATTTTTTGGTTTGATAAGTTTTTTTTGATAAATATTAGTTTTTTTTGATAAATATTTTGTTTGAATAAGAAAAAATATTTACCTTTGTTAAAAATATAATGAGTACGAAATATAAATTTGAAGACCAAAATAAAATCTATTTTGTGAGTTTTGCCGTTGTTGATTGGATCGATGTTTTTATAAGACCTCTTTACAAAGATATTTTTGTAGAAAGTTTAAAATATTGTCAAGAAAATAAAGGTTTAGAATTGTACGCGTGGTGTGTGATGACAAGCCACATTCACCTAATTATTGGTACAAATGGTACAGAAAAATTAGAAAATATTATGAGAGATTTGAAAAAATTTACCTCTAAAAACATACACAACGCTATTCAAAAAAATCCACAAGAAAGTAGAAAAGAATGGTTGTTGGAGGCTTTTAAACAAGCAGGCATTCGCAATAGTAATAATACTAATTTTCAATTTTGGCAACAAGATAATCACCCTATTGCTTTGAATACTTACACAATGTCGGAGCAAAAACTCAATTATTTGCACGAAAATCCAGTAAAAGAAGGTTTTTGTTTTGAGCCACAAATGTATCCTTATAGTAGTGCTATTGATTATCAAGGTGGAAAAGGTTTATTAGATATTTTATTTTTATTTGGATAAATATTTTGTTGAATAAGAAAAAAATATCTACTTTTGTTCAAAATAAAAAACGTGCTGGGACGAAACATTGTCATTCTCCGAATGACTGAAGTCTGGAGACTTCTATTAATACAGAGGCACAAGTTTCCGCTGCGCTCAAACTTGCGCCAGT
>RDXZ01000030.1 GCA_004293265.1 Bacteroidota bacterium
AAATTTGCAAAAAAAAAGTCTTTTTTTAAACCCTAAAAAAATAGTAGTAATACTAATACAAAACCCCTACAAGCTTAGCCTAAAAAGAGGAACAATAAAAAACAAAGAAGAAAACGCAAAAGGAATATATCCTAAAAAAATGGCTAACCATATATTATCCAAAGTCGCACCCATAAAAGCCATCGAAAAAAACAAGTTAAAAATGTTCATAAAAAATATACTTACATTTCTCCAAAAAGTATTGCCTGTCAGTTTGTATTCTGCTTCGTATTCGTCCCAATACCAAATAATTTTTGTGTCGTCTTCTGTGCCACTTTTGGTACGGACTAATTCGTGAAAATCTCCGTATAAAACAGCATTTTCACTGATTTGTGCTTCACCATTAAATTTTGCCACTATTTCAGAAAAGAAATTATCAGCTTCTTTTCCACGCCAACCTGCCAAACCCATCACTTCTGGGCGAGTAATAATGCCTTTATTTCTTCTTAAAAAAGCAATTACTTCTTTTTGGTTGTCTTCTCTTGTCGTTTTTACTCTGTTCGGTCCTAAAACAAAATCATAGACCGAAGCCGTAAAACTTTTTCCTTTTTTATTAGGTAAGTGAGAACTTTTTGAGTCGTACTCACGATAACCATATCCTTGATTATCCACAGAATAATGTATAATGCTTGTGTTTGTATTCCAATCAAAAATTCCCTTAAAAATATCTCCAAAAACATCACCAAAACCAACATCTCCATCTCCATCGCCATCGCCCGATAAAGCCGCTATAATAATAGCAATCAAAACCACTAAAAACAAAGTAAAATAAACCACTAACATTACCGCAATTCCTACTCTTAAAATATAAGCAAATATCGTCCAAAGTGTGTTTTTGACCCCAAACCACCATTCTGCCCAAGTTTGTTCTCCTCTTTGGTGCAAAACGGGTCCAAAATTATAAATCAAATCTCCTTTGTCTGTGATTTGTAAACTACAATCGTATTTTTCTATCAACCTTGTCATCACTTGTTTGGCTTCGTGGAGTGGTTTTCCTGTGATAGATGAAGCATCTCCCAAAGTAAAAAGAAGTTGATTTTGTTGTAATTTTTGTTCTAAACTTTGTAAAGAAGGTAAAAGTGATGTAGAATCCATAGTTTCAGATGAAATGTGTAGATTTTTTTTACAAATTTAATTTTATTTTTTGAGAATAAAAAATTTTCTCTTATTTTTATTTTTTTTATTATTGATTTTACATCAAATTAATTGCCAAATTTAGAAAGTAAAAAAAAGAGATTGTATAACATTTTTGTTTTTTTTAGTTTCTTTTTATACCTTTGCAAATCGTTTGATGACCAAATTTACACGACTTATTATTTTATACAAACGTCTAAGTTTGCATAGAAAGTTAAAATTTTTCCATTTATAAAAATTAAAAAAAAATGTCCATTTTCAAAAAACTTGCTTCTGAAACTGCTCTTTATGGATTAAGTAGTATGATTGGGCGCTTATTAACCTATTTATTAGTGCCTTTACATACACACTTGATATATGGATTTCGCCCTTCAGAATTTGGTATTTTGACAATTTTGTATGCATATACGGCTTTTTTAAATATTATTTACACTTATGGTATGGAAACATCTTTTTTTCGTTTTGCAAATTTGGACAAACAAAATCAAGATAAAACCTATCAAAAAATACAAACACAACTTTTAATTACCACGCTTTTTTTTACTTTTATATTTTTATTTTCAGCTGATTTTTTGAATAGTTATTTCAAATACGGCATTAATGGTGGTTTATACATTCGCTTTTTGGCTTTCATTTTATTTTTTGATACTTTGGTGGCGTTGCCTTTTGCGTATTTGCGGTTGCAAAACAAAGCCAAAAGATTTGCTTTTGTGAAATTGATAGGTATTTTTTTGAGTGTATTTTTCAATATATTTTTTTTATTGATATGCCCAATACTCAAAAAAGCAGGTTTTGACGCGATAGATATAATTTATCACCCAAGATTTAGCATTGGTTATGTTTTTTTGGCAAATTTGATTGCTTCATTTATTACCACACTTTTTTTATTAGATATATTAGTCAAAAAATATAAATTTTTGTGGGATTGGCAAACTTTAAGACCTATTTTAAACTATGGTTATCCATTGCTTTTTATGGGGTTGGCAGGCACTATCAATAGTATGTTGGATAAAATTTTGTTAGAAAAATGGCTTCCTGAAAATTTTTATGATAACCAAACTTCTTTAGATGCTGTCGGAATTTATGGGGCGGCTATCAAAATGGGCGTGTTGATGACCTTAGCAGTGCAGGCTTTCAAATATGCCGCTGAACCTTTTTTCTTCTCACAAGCAAAAGAAAAACAAGCCCCCGAATTATTCGCAAAAGTAATGCTGTATTTTGTTATCGTTTGTGCGATAATGTGGGTGGGCGTATGTGTGAACTTACCTGTGATTACTTATTTCTTTTTAAGCAATTCAAAATACCATCAGGCTTTGTCTTTAGTGCCTATGATGTTGTTAGCAAATTTATTATTAGGTATTTATTTTAATTTGACTATTTGGTTTAAACTGACCAACAAAACATATTTTGGAACATACATTGCTTTTTTTGGGGCAATTTGTACTTTGATAGGAAATCTTTTTTTTATTCCAATTTTAGGTTATTGGGCGTGTGTATTGACTACATTTTTTACTTATTTGTTGATGAGTATTGTGTGCGAATATTATGGAAAAAAATACTTTCCTGTGCCGTATCGTTGGGAAAAAATAATTTTGTATTTGGGAATAGGTGGTTTTTTGATATTGTTTATACAATTTTTTCGTTTTGAAAATATTTATTTTAATTTCTTTTTTGGGAATTTTGTTTGGGGTATTTATATTTTTTATTTGTTAATCAACGAAAAAATAAACATTCCTTTTTTATCAAGGACAAAAGTTTGACAAGCTTGTCAAAAAAATAAATGAAAAAATTTGTATATTTATTGCGATTTTCAAACATATACGAAAATTTTAAAGTAACAAATTTTGTGATTTATGAACCAATTGACGATAGTTGTCGGAGTGCCAAGTATTTTTAATTCAAATAATCAATTGTATTGTCATACCTAAATCGTTACAAAATTTCAATCTAATGATTTTTTTTAATAATTACTTAAAATATTTTTTTGTAATTACAAATTAAAAAACTAACTTTGAAACTCGAAAATTTACACGCAATTATATACCTTTAAAATTATGAAAAAAGTTATTTTCCATGAAAACTCTCTCGAGATTTTACAATATGAATTTCAAAGCAGTACTGTCAGAGATAAACCACTTGTAAGTGTTGCACAAATTAATGAAGTAAATTTGAATACAAATCCAATTTCTATCGTTATCAATCATAATGAAGTAATTTTTATTGAAGATAAATATAACAAAGATTTTCTTGAGTTTGTAAAAAGAAATAACTTAAAAGTAGAAAATAGATTTGATATTTGGGCAGCTATCAACGAAGATTTTTTAGAAGCAGAATTTACATCACAACACCAAGAAAGAACTTTTCAAAGTTTACAAGAAAATGGACTCAGTAAAGAATCTGTTATCGAAATACGTGAAAAAGTACAAGATTTGATGAAAGGTTGGTTGTCTATTACTTGGTCTTTCAATTATTTGGGGCAATATGACTTGTTGCTCAACAAAAAACAATCTTTTTTATTGCTTTTTCCACGTGATTTTTATTGGTGGACGATGGATATTGCACTTAGTAATTATCCAAATAAAACTATAAATCCTTACGAAGCAAACAAAACAGAAAATTAAAAATAATCTAAATAAAAAAATTAATGCTAAAAAAAATTGATAAATTACTCATTCAGGCTTTTGTAGGTCCTTTTATTTTGACTACATCTGTGGTAACTTTTATTTTATTAATTCAACAATTAGCTGACCCTGAAAGATTAGAACAACTCACAGGAAAAGGCTTAGGATATGATATATTTTTAGAATTAATAATTTTGATGGGAATGGTTTTGATTCCTGTGGCATTGCCTTTGGCGGTTTTGTTGGGTTCTTTGATTACGTTTGGAAATTTAGGAGAACATTTTGAATTGACTGCCATCAAAAGTGCAGGCATTTCTTTGGTGCGTGCTTTGTTACCAATTATGATTTTTGCAGCTTTGTTGAGTGTTTTTTCGTTTTTGTATAGCGACCAAGTATTGCCACATACCAACTTAAAATTTTATCGATTGCTTTGGGATATTAAACAAAAAAGCCCTGCATTGAGTATCAAAGAAGGAATTTTTTATAATGGATTGCCTAATTATACTATCAAAATTGGGCATAAACACGCTGACGGAAAAACTTTGAAAGATGTGATGATTTATAATCACACCAATAATACAGGAAATAGAGAGTTAATTATGGCTGATTCGGGACGAATGTACACTATTAACGATGATCATTATTTGGTTTTAGAATTATTTAGAGGAAAAAGTTATCACGACCAAGTAGGCACATCTGCAATGACGAATAATTCGGGTGGTTCACAAGAAAAATTTGTAACCAATACTTTCAAAAAAAGCCAAATGCTTTTTAATTTATCATCTTTGAAAATGAATACAACCGATGAAAGTTCTTTTCAAGGGCATAAATATATGCACAATTTACGACAACTTTTGCTCGATATTGATTCTCTACAAAAAAAACAAAAATCAGAAATCAAAATCACAGAAAGTGTTGCCAAAACTTCTTATATTTATGAATTTAGAAAAATGAGTTCAGAAAATAATAAAGATACTACTAAAAACAATAAAAATATTCCCCAAAATATTCCCCAAAATATTCCCCAAAATATTCCTGAGAACATACAAAAAAATATTATTCCACAAAAAAAACAGGTCGTTAATCAAGTAGTTGGTCAAGTGATTGGTCAAATTCCAAATGTGCCAAAAGAAGAAAAAAAAGTTTTAAGTTCACTCAATAAACCAACAGACGTACAAATTGCTTATCGTGCCGTTACGCAAGCACGCAACATACACGCCACAATTAGAAATAGAACCGAATCACAAGAAGCCCTGAAAAAAGAATATAGAGAATGTTTGATAGAATATTATAAAAAATTCACTTATGCGATGGCGTGTTTTACTATGTTTTTGATAGGTGCGCCCTTAGGTTCTATTATCAAAAAAGGTGGTTTAGGAGTTCCTGTATTGGTTTCTGTGATATTTTTTATTTTTTATTATTTGATGACTATTGCAGGAGAAAAATGGGTAAAAGAAGGAGTTTTGTCGCCTGTGGTCGGTATGTGGTATCCAAATGCACTTTTGTTTGTAATTGGTTTGTTTTTTTTGAGGCAAGCCCGCAACGATTCGCGTGTGTTTGAAACAGATATGTATTTGGTTTGGTGGGACAAATTAAAAAAGAAATTGATTCCCCAAAAAGAAAAACAATCAACAGAATAAGCCAAATCATCGGAAAGTGGTTTTGGGAGATTTGTCATTTTGAGCAAAGCGAAAAATCTTACTTTTAAATGACTATCTGTAAATGAAAAATAAGATTCCTCCTTTCAGTCGGAATGACAAGGTTTATCCCAAAACCAATTTCTGATGTGTATATACAATAAAAAAAACATTTTTTGAAACTTTTTTAAGATTTCAAAAAATGTTTTTCAATCATTTATTTTGTTTATTTATTCACAAACAACTGATTTATTTTTTCTTATTTGCCGTTTTTTTAACTACTTTGACAACTTCGCCATTTTTGTCATAAAAAATTACAAATGGTTTTCCAATCATTTTTGGGTGCGCCCCAGGTAGTCCTTCTAAGTCTTTGCTGTCATCAACCAAACCTTTTGGGACATCAGGAACTTTTTGTCCTTTATCTACAAATGGTGCGGCAGTAACAGTTACCATAATTTCTTCTTTATTATCTATTCTTTTGAAAAAATAATCAGTTTTTCCTGTGTAAACTGTACAATTTTCATAAGTTACATCAATTTTTTTAAGTTGTTGATGTTTTTGTGCTAATGTTATTCCTAAGGAAAAAAGAAATAAAATAGAAATTAAAAGTAGTTTTTTCATTTTTTAAACGATTTTTAAGATTAACAACCTGCTTCGATTTCTAAAAACTCACCATAAGCATAGCCTTCGTATTTTCCATAACGAACTTTATACCAAAGATGCCCTGAACCATCATCAATTACATCACTATTTTCTGGATTTTCATCACTTGTAGGCGTTACAATCATATATACATCTGCTCCTGACGGAATAACAGTGATTTGTTTACTATCTTTACTTGGCTCTTGTCTTAGTTTTAAACCTGATTTTGCACTTACTCTTGCCATTGAAAAATTGATGTAACCACTAAAAAGATAACCTTCTTTTTTTCCATAACGCACTTTGCACCAGCTTCCATGTGTGCCACCGATTTCAACAGACTCCTCCAAAAATTCTAATACTCCAACTTCTTGATTGCGAGGGATAACGACTAAACTTTTGCTTTTTGTGTTAGGTTCTTCTCTCAAAGTCAAGCCTGATTTTGCTACGATTAGTCCTTTTTGAATTACATCAGCAAAACTTGTTCTTTCTGTGTTATCGGTTTCAGTTTTTGCGTCTTTGTTGTCAGTTGCTTCTATTTTTCGTCCCATTTTGAGGTATGCACCAAAAGCAAAACCTTCATATTTTCCGTATTTTACTTTGTGAAAAGGGGCTTTTTTGCTTTTAATGGCAACCTCTTCTGTTCCTTTTTCGATAACTTCTACGACTGCATTCAAAGGCAGAAGCGTTACTAATTTTGATTTTGGATTAGAATCTTCTCTCAAAGATAAGCCATTTTTGGCTGTTACGACTGCTTTATCGTCTTTACTCTTTTCTTCAGACTTTTCTTCAGATTTTTCTGATTTTTCTTCAGATTTTTCTTCCGATTTTTCTGATTTTTCGGACTTTTCAGCTGATTTTTCACTTTCTTTTTTGTCAGATTTGCCTCCGCAATTGCTCAAAAGCATAAGCGTAAGTGCGAGAATTGATAGATGCTTTAATTTCATTGTAAAAAAATAATTAAATTGTAGAAATAATTTACTTTACCATAACGATATGTTTTTTGAAATAGTTTAAAAAAAGATTATTTTTTGAAAAAATATTTATTTTAATTTTTTGTAACTATTTAGGTATAGTTATAAAATTATTATTTTCAACTTCGTGCAAGCGTGGACGCTTGCACGAGATACTATAACTGGTGCAAGCGCCCACGCTTGTACCAAAATAACCTAAATAGTTACAATTTTTTTTTAAAAATCAATTGCAATATTTACCTTTGCCAAAAATAAAAAAAGAACAATCAACACCATAATTCCTAACCAAACTTTGAGCATTGTATTCCATTTTGATAATTCATTGGTTTCGTGTTGCAAATTTTCTAATGTATGTGTGTGTGTGTCGTGAAAAATTTGTAAATCTTTCATTTTTTGGTTCAATTCTTTATTATTTTCCCTTAATTTTTTGTTTTCGGTTGTAAATCTTTTTAAATTTGTTTCAATTTTTTTGAGTTCTTGTTGATTTACCCCACTGATAATAGGAATATCACTCGGTTTTTTGATGAGTAAATTGACTTCGTTCCACGAAAAATATCTTTCTACACTACAAACTTGACAATGAATTACATTGTCAGCATTATTCGTTTCACAATTAATACAAGTCCACGCCATATTTTTTTGAGATAATTCTTATTTTTTCTTATTTTTTCTTATGTTTTTTAATTTTAATTTTTTATGAATATCAGTAGAAACCATATCTTCCAGCCAAAAAATTTCTTCTTCGTCTTTTTTTTCTCTATGTTTTGGTACTAAATTGCCATCTTTGATGATATTAATCTCACCTACATTTATTTCCGTAGGATTTTCTGTAAAATCAAGCAATTTATCGTTGTTAATACTTTCGATATACAAACGCAATAAATGAGAAGCATTATCACTTCTTTGTTCGTTTGGGCTATTTTTTGGTTCTTTTTTATAACTCAAATTTTGGCTCAAAATATACAAACGATAAACAGGTCTTGTAAAAGCCACATACAACATATTCATACTTTCTAAAAAAGATTTTTCTTTTTCTGATTCGTATTGTGCCGCGATATGTGGAAAAGTATCTGCCAATTTTTTATTATAATAAACCAAAGACGCAGACAATTTTTTTTGCTCTCCTTTTGATTCAAAACATACATCATTTTCCTCTAAATCAACCCAAAAAGTCGAGTCGTGTTTAGGATATAAAGCCCAAGAAACAAAAGGCATTATCACAATCGGATATTCTAACCCTTTTGATTTGTGAATAGTAGTAATAATTACCGCATCATTAGAAGCACCTGCATTGATACTTAGCGAACTTTGTTTTTTGTCCCAATATTCTATAAAATCGCCCAAAGTAGCCTGTTTTTGTTGATTAAATTGCAATAAAACATCTAAAAAACGAAATAAATATTCTAATCGAGGTTGGTTTTCTAATAATCCAAAAATACCGATTAGTTTTTCAACCAATTCGTATAAATTTAAGGTAGCTAATTTAATAAAATTAAGTTCATAACCTTCTTCTCTAAATTTATCATAAAAAGCCAAAATAGATTTTTCAGTAATTTCACCAATCAAATTATTTTCCTCTGGATTGGGAATATGTTTTTTGACAATTTTATAAAACCAAGATAAAGCAATATGTTTTGACATTTTGTCATCAGGGCGGTGCAAAACTTTTAACATCGAAACCAAAAAAACGACTTTATCATCATTACTCAATAAAAGTGCTTCTGCTGATACGATATTGATGCCTTTTTCTTTTAAAAAAACTGCTAAACTACTTCCTTCTTTATTTTTTCGGACTAAAAGTGTAATATCTCCTAAGTTCCAACCTTCGTTTTTGAGGTTTACAATAATTTCATAAGTTCGGTTGAGAGCCTCCAAAGAGTATTCTTCTTTGTTTTTTCCTTCCAAAAATTGAACTTCTACGCGTCCTCCTAACATATCATTTCTTTCAGGGAATTTTTGTGCAAAGCCCTCATCATATACTTTTGGAAAGAGTGAATACATCGTTCCAAATTCTGTTTTTTTCAATCTTTCAAAAAAATCGTTATTAAATTCGATAATTTCTTTGGTACTTCTATAATTTGAATTAAGATTTTCAGGCGTATAATATTGTTTCAAAGTATCATATCTATCTTCTGAAAATTCGCTGTTGTTTTTATCAGCAAATTTTGCCAAATTTTCAAAATCTCCATTATATAAATAAACCAATTGCTCCATTTCGCCGCCTCGCCAACGATAAATCGCTTGTTTGGCATCTCCAACAATCAAATTAAAATTACCTTCGCTCAATCCGTTTTCGACCAAAGGCAATAAATTATGCCATTGTAAAATAGAAGTATCTTGAAATTCATCTATTAATATATGGTTATATTTTTCGCCCACGCGCTCATATATATAAGGCACAGGCTCGGTGGCGATAATTTCTGCAATTTTTTTAGTCGAATCAGAAATATGAATGGCATTGTTTTCTCTTTTTATTTCTTCTAATTCTTTTTCAATTTCTTTCAAAAGAGCTAGTTTTGGTAAATTTTCATCAATCAATTCATACAAATAAAATCGTTGTTTTTTTTCGCCTGTTCTTGTTTCTTCGATGTCTGCTACGATTTGTCTAATATCATTTTTGATAAAATCGATAGCACCTGAAAAATCTGTGGCTCCTTTTTTGAGTGTTTTGGGAGTCCATTGGTCGCTTTCTATCATATTCAAAGCCCTATTTATTCCATCTCCTGCAAAAACTTTATCAATTTTATCAATACATTTTTTAAAATAATTGGGAATATCCGAATTAGAAAAAGCAGTGTGAGGAATTTGTTGTAAATCAATTTTTTCGATTCCTTTTTTGGCTAAGTTTTGTATTTTTTTTTCAGTATCTTTCACATAAGATTTGATATGTTTTCTTAAATTTTCAAAATCTTCTATTTCAAACAACATCAAAGTTTGTAAAGATTGATAAGCTTTTTCGTTGGATAGTTGTCGTGCTACCTTGACCAATTCTTCTCCAATAGTTGCCCAATCTTTTCCTTCTCCGATTTTTTCTTTTATCCAACCCATCACAAAATCAGAAACGATTTTATTTTGTTCTTGTCCAATTTTTTCTAAAACTCTGTCTGTGGCATTTTTGACTAATGTTTCGTGGTCGAGTTCGATTTCATAGTTATAAGGTAGTTCTAATTCTCTTGTAAAAGCGTTGGTAACTTTATTGACAAATTTATCGATAGTGCTTACTGAAAAATCTGCATAATTATATAATATTTTTCCGAATATTTTAGTGGCTCTTTCTCTTAATTTTTCTTTATCTTGGTTCAGTTCGTTGGCGATTTGGCTGAGTTTATCTTCACTTTTTTTGCGTGTATTTTCTTCTAATTTATCAGGATAAGCAAAACTAAACAAATCTTTTACAATTCGTTCTTTCATTTCGTTGGTTGCGTCATTCGTAAAAGTAATAGCCAAAATATGTCTAAAATAATCAGCACTATCTTTGACGAGTGCTAATTTTAGGTATTCTTTTGTGAGCGTATAGGTTTTTCCAGAGCCTGCTGAAGAACTATAAATTTTGAAAAGTGGATTTTTTTTTTGCATTTTTGATAAATGATATTAAAAAGCAAAATTAAGCATTTTTTTTTATAAATCCAAAAAAAAATAAAATGATAATAAACTTTGTTTTGTGATTGTGAGAAGTTTTTTAGAATGATAAGATAAACTAAAATCAAAAAATAGTTTAAAAAAATGTTATTTTATACATTATTTGTCTAAAAAACGTTATTTTTGCAAGAAAAATAATTTAAAATAATGATAACAACTTTTTTGTTGATTTTCCAACTTACTTTTTCGTTTTTTGAAGATACAGAAAAAATGTGGAAAATTTTGATGAGCGTCAAATATAAATATTATAAAGATGCTTATATTCCACAATTTACTGAGGACATCAAAGCGTATGATGGGAAAATTATCACACTCAAAGGATATATTTACCCCTTAGAAGAAGCCTCAAAACATAGTATTTTTATGCTTTCTTATTATCCTGTCAGTATGTGTTTTTTTTGTGGAGGTGCAGGTCCCGAATCTGTCATTGAAGTCAATGCCAAAACTCCTATCACACACAGTTCGAAACCTGTTACTATCAAAGGCAAATTAAAACTAAATAAAGTAGATAGAGAAAGAGTTTTTTATATTTTATTGAGTTCTGAATTAGTACAATGAAAAATAATACATTGATTTTCAAAGATTTATATCAAACAAAATATGAAACTTCATTGATTTATCAAACCGAATTATTTGATAAATTAGTGGAAAATAAATTAGCAGCAAATCCAAAAAACATTCCTCATCATTTAGTTTTTTGTGAACATTTCCCTGTTTTTACCTTAGGAAAAAGTGGAAAAATGGATAATTTATTGCTTTCAACACTTGAATTAAAACAGAAAAATATTGATTTTTTTCAAACCAATCGAGGTGGTGATATTACGTTTCATGGTTTGGGACAATTGACTATTTATCCTATTTTTGATTTAGAAAAATTAAACATTTCTTTGAGAGAATATATTTTTAAATTGGAAAAATTTATCATTCAATTTATTCAAAAATATGATTTGAAAGGTGAAAGAATCGAAAACCAAGCAGGAGTTTGGATAGAAAAAAATAAAAAAATTTGTGCTATTGGCGTAAAAAGTAGTCGTATGATAACAATGCACGGTTTAGGTTTTAATATCAATACTGATTTAAGTTATTTTGATTTTATTAATCCTTGTGGTTTTGAAGATAAATATGTGTGTAGTATTGCTTCTGAAACAAACAAAAATATTGATTTTGAACAAATAAAAAAAGAAATATTAGTTGATTTTTTAGATTTTTTTGGTTTGGATTTAATCTAAATTAACGAGAGTGTAGCATAACAATCGTCTGAAAAAATTGTGTGATTTTTTAATTTGAAATAATAGTTTATACCATAGTTTACGAAAGTCTGACAATGATTTCAAATTACCATTCAAAAATATTTTAATAAAAATAACTTTTATTTATAAATCATTGAAAATGAACTAATTATAAATAAAAAACAGCTTAAAATCACGTTATTTTATTAAAATTAAACTAAAAAAAATACTAAAAAAATTTAAAAAATAAATATAAGGCAAAAAAATTGTAATAATATAAAAAAAAATTCGTACTTTTACATATTAAAACCTATTATTTTTTTTATTTTGATACGCTCACTTATTTTTTTGACCTTTTTGGCTGTAGTAGGATTGGCAAAAGTAATCGCTCAACCTAACGCAAAAACTTATTATTCTATCGAATCAGCTAACTCTGTGTCTTTAGATAAAGTTACAAAATTAGATTTGAGTTCACAAGATTTGTCAGAAGTGCCTGAAGAAATTACAAAATTTTATAATCTTCAATATCTTTCTGTGCAAAACAACCAAATAAAATCTCTTCCAACGTTTATCAAAAAACTACAAAAATTAGAAATTTTAGATTTAGATTCTAATTATTTTGCTCGATTGCCCGCAGAATTAGGTGATTTGACTAATTTACAAGAACTTTCTATGGATAATAACGAACTTAAAAGTTTGCCTAAAACACTTGGAAATCTCAAAAATCTCAAAAAATTAAAGGCTTCTTTTAATCAAATTAATCACGTTTTTGATGAATTAGGCGAACTAACAAACTTGCAAATGTTGGACTTGTCGTTTAATAAACTATCAGATATTCCTGAAAATTTTGGAAAAATGAAAAATTTAACACATTTAAACCTCAAAAATAATAAACTAAGTGTGTGGTCAAATGGATTTAACCAAATGACAAATTTGTATAGATTAGAACTTTCTTATAATTTATTAAGCAATATTTCTCCACAAATAAGCAATTTAAAAAATTTACATCAATTATTTTTATCAAAAAATCAAATCACGCTCATTCCTTCCGAAATGGCAAATATGAATACTTTAGATGATTTGTATTTAGATGATAATCCAATAAAAAAAATCCCCGAAAATCTATATAATATGCTTATCAAACTCAATAATGCACATTCCGAACAAGTCGCAGATTTGATTGATAAGTTTAGAGAAGAAAAAGATAGACAACGAGAAACAGCAGAAAGAAACAGAAAAGAGGCTGATTTGCGTACAAAAGTGGCTCAAAGTGAAACTCAAAGAGAAAAAGCAGAAAAAGAAATTCAACAAGTAGGCAGAGAAAAAGCAGAAGCACAAAGCAAAAGCGAAAAAGCAGAAAAAGAGTTTCAAAAAAGTAACGCTGAAAAAGCACAAGCAGAAAAAAAATTAGCCCAACAAGCCCAACAAACCCAAGAACTCGAAAACCAAAGAAATATTATATTTTTTACTGCTTTTGCTGTTTTTTTACTCGCTGTGGCAGGTTTAATTTGGAGAAATGCCCAACAACAAAAGAAAAATAATAAAATTATTTTGTTACAAAAAGATGAAATTGAAACTGAAAAAGGAAAATCTGACCAACTTTTATTGAATATTCTCCCCGAAGAAATTGCCAAAGAATTAAAAGAAACAGGCGTTACAGAAGTACGCCATTTTAAATTGGCAACTGTGATGTTTGCAGATATTAAAGGTTTTTCGTCCTTAGCAATGAAACTTTCTCCGCAAGATTTGATTAAAGAATTAGATTTTTGTTTTTCTACTTTTGATGAAATTGTTGCAAAATATAATTTGGAAAGAATAAAAACCATTGGTGATTCCTATATGTGTGCGGGAGGTGTGCCTATTTGTAATGAAAGTAATCCTATTGATACCGTTTTAGCCGCTTTACACATACAAGAGTGGATGCTTGACCAAAAAAAAGAAAGAGAAAAAAATGGAGGCGATTATTGGGAGATTCGTTTGGGTATTCATACAGGCGATTTGGTGGCGGGTGTGATTGGAAAAACTCGTTTTGCTTATGATATTTGGGGAAATACTGTCAATACTGCTTCACGTATGGAAAGTGGGGGAGAAGTGGGTAAGGTAAATATCACAGAAATAACCTATGATTATGTCAAAGATTATTTTCAATGTACGCCGAGAGGAAAAATAGAAGCAAAAAATATTGGTTTGATAGAAACCTATTTTGTCAATCGTTTGTTACCAAAATACTCAAAAGATGAATATGGATTGGAAGCAAATCAAACTTTTTTAGATATTTTGAAAGAAAAATATAAAAATGGAATCTAATTTTTTTTTTATTAAATATTTTTTTTACTTTTCTTAAATAATTCTAAAATATAAAACTTTTTATAAATTTCTATTGTTAATAGTTAAAAATATTATCATTAATTTACTATAAAAATATGCAAACTCACGTTTCAGAAGACGAATTATTGGCACAATACATAGACGAAGTTACGGGAGAAATTATCTATCCATCAAGTGACGGACAACCTATGGCAGAAACTACTGAACATTTCGAACATATTATCACGATAGAAGGTAATTTACAATCTTTATTTGCTAACAGAACAGATGTTTTTGTGGCAGGAGATTTATTATGGTATCCCGAACAAGGTAAACCATATATATGCTGCGCCCCTGATACAATGGTTGTTTTTGGACGACCAAAAGGACATCGGGATAGTTATGAACAATGGAATGAAGAAAATATTGCTCCTGCAGTAGTTTTTGAAATTGTTTCTAAATCTAATTCTGTAACAGATATGATGGATAAATTTTTATTTTATGAAAAATATGGCGTGCAAGAATATTATGTGTACGCTCATTTGAAAAATAAATTTTATGCTTGGGTAAAAGATAACAATAGTTTGCGGAGTGTTCTGGTTATGCCAACTTTCACAAGTCCATTGTTGGGAGTAACTTTTGAAATAATGCAAGGTTCAAAGTTAAAAATGTATAATCCAAATGGCGTGCAATTTCTTACTTTTGTAGAAAATATGCAAGAAAAAGAAAGATTAAAAAAAGCCTTAGAAGAAGAAAAAGCAAGAGCCGAAGAAGCAGAATCGATTTTGGAGGCAGAAAAAGCGAGAGCCGAAGAAGCAGAAGCGGTTTTGGAAGAAGAAAAAGCGAGAGCCGAAGAAGCAGAAGCGGTTTTAGAAGAAGAAAAAGCAAGAGCCGAAGAAGCAGAAGCAAGAGCCAAAAAAAATGAGGAAGAGATTTTGTTACTCAAAAAACTTCTACAAGAAAAAGGTTTTAATCTTTTTAATGACTAAAATAAAAATAAAATTCTAAACTATTTTGCCGTTGTCTGCGTCTTTATAGGTAATTCTTATTCTAAAGAATAGCCTTTTAAGACGCAAGCAACGGCAATAATATCTATAAAAAGAAGTAAAAATAATAACACAAAATGCAAAAAATAACATTTTTTTTAAAAAATAATTGGAAAACTATTACTATTTCTTTCGCTGTTTTATTGATTGGAGTAGGTTTATATTTTTGGCGACAAGCCTATAAAATTGAAGGTGCTTGGGTGTATATTCCGCAACCTGCAATTTTTGTTTTAGAAACTGATGATGCCATCAAAACTTGGAAAGATTTTGAAAAACAAAATATTGGTAAATGGTTTTCACAGACAAATTATGGCAATATTGTGAACGAAAGAGTCAATTTATTGAGTTCACAAAACCAATTTTCATTCTTTCAAAACAGACCTTGTACGATTTCAGGGCATTTAATATCTTCTCAAGAGATGGATATTTTGTTTACAATTCCTTGTAATCAAAAAGAAAAAAAAGATATAGAAACTAAATTAGCACAACTCATTTCTTTGACAAAAACAAAAATTTTTACTCGAAACTATAAAGGTTTTTCTTTGCAAGAAATTATTATCGATAACAATAGTTTGACTTGGTTTTGGGAAAATGATTATTTATTGATAAGTTTTTCGCCTGTGATTTTGGAAGATGTGGCTCGAAGATTATCCGAAAATGATAAAAATTTAGCGATTCCTTCAGCCAATATCTTAAAAAAAATTTCATTTAAAAATAACCAAAATACAAAATTATACGTCAATACAAGCCAAATTAATTTGATTGCAAAATGGATTTCCCCCGAAGATAAAATAAGTTTTTTTAATCCAATTCAACAAATTGCACAAGCAATGATTTGGCAAAGTGCAGACAATAGTTTTAAAAATTGGGTAGGAAAAATTGATATAGAAGATAAAAATAACTTGGCTTATCATAAAATTTGGGAAGGACAACAAACCAATAATTTTTCTTTGGGAAATGTTATCAGCGATAAAACCTCGATTTTGTGGTATTTTAATTATAGTAACGCTACAAATTTTTGGGAAAATTATCAAATATTTCAAAAGAATGAAAAAAATATTCATTCAAAATTAAAAAAATTATTAGATAAAGAATGGGCTTTATCTTGGTTAGAAACTGATAATGTGGACAAATTAGGACAAATTATTTATCTAAAATCTTCTCAAAGTGATGCTGTTTTAAAATATTTTGATGAAATAAACAAAAATCAAAATATACAAGGAAAATATGGAAAATTTATTTTTTCAGAGATTTCACAAAGCGAATTCCCTGCACAAATCTTTGGAAGTTGGATAAATGGTTTCTCCAGAACTTATTATGCAAAAGTAGAAGATTGTGTTGTTTTGGTTAATAATTTAGAAGTCTTAAAAAAATATTTTGATGATATTGCTAAAAAGAAAACCTTACAAAAAGCATATTCACATTTGCAAGATTTATGGTTAAAAAATCCAAAAAACTTTAGACTATCTATCAACCCAACCAAATTAATGCCTTTGATAACACAAAATGTATTAGAAAATTGGTACACTTGGTTTGAAAATCACGATGAATTAATCACAAATACAGATTGGTGGACGATAGCAAGCAAAACAGAAAATCAAAATACAGAATTTTCTTTGGTTTTAGATATAAATTGGAGCAAAAAAAATACAAAAACAGAAAAAGTTCCTGTGGCTTATCATTCTCTTTGGAAAATAAACACAAGTGATATTATCAGCACAAGTTTGTTTGAAGTAAAAAATCATACTTCAAATGAAAAAGAATGGCTTTGTCAAGATGTGAAAAATAATTTATATTTGTTATCAAACAAAGGAAATTTACTTTTTAAAACCAATATAGGTGGAACTTTACGAAGTAAACCTATTCAAATTGATATTTATAACAATCAACGTTTACAATATCTATTCATCACTTCGCGTGCCGTCAATTTATATGATAGATTAGGGCAAAGCGTGGCAGGTTTTCCTTATAGCTTACCACAAGAGAGAAGTCCTTTGAAAAATTTTAGTTATTTGGATATCAATCTCAATCAAAAAGAACATTATTTACTTTCCACAGAAAGAGGGCAAGTATATATTTTGGACGAAAAAAGAAGTTTTTTACCTGAATGGAAGCCTAAAAAATTAGATTTTCGTTTGGGTGCAAGCCCACAAATTGCTCAAATGCGTAAACAAAGTTATTTGATTTTTGGTCAAGAAGATGGTTTTGTGCAAGTTTTTGATAAAAAAGGAATCGCTGTCAAAAATTTTCCTATTAAAATGGAAGGAAAAATTAGTAATGAAATCTTTGCAGAAAATGGAGCAGATGAAAAAAATACTTTTTTTACAATTTTAAGTGATTTAGGAGAATTAAAAACCTATAATTTATTGGGACAAAAAGTAGCAGATAAAGCAATTTTGCGTATTTCTAATAAATCAAAACTAAAAATGTGTATCTCACAAGATAAAAAAACATATTTTCCTGTTGTTTTAGATTATAATATTGTCAGTATTTATGAAAAAAATGGTGAAAAATTATTTGAAAAAAAATATAAAAGTAATTCTTCTGCGTTTGAAGTACAATTTTTTGATTTGGATATGAATCAAAAAATAATTGCTATTACAGATAAAGCTGATAATAAAACTTATTTATATGATTTGGAAGGCAACCAAATGGCAGAACCTTTTCCAAGCAGTCGAGGAATTGAGATGGCAATTGAAAATGGTAGTTTAATCATTTATTATGTGTTTCAAAAAACAATTGGTGCATTAGAATTGAAAGGAATTTAGTTTTTTATTCAAAAAAATTAAAATAAAATCGATAAAAAAAATTAAAATGGTTCTTCGAAAGTTATTGCGGGAATACGATTTTTGGATAGCAAAAACGCTTACCTAAGCTTAATTTGAGCCTTCTATTTGGCAGTTCCATAATAACTTTCTAAGAACCAAAAAAATCATTAGGAGAAAGTAAAAAATTAGAGTGAAATTAAAAAATATTGGTTCTCTAATATTTATACAAATAAAAATTTTATAAAAATAAAAAAAACGGTTTAATCCGCGTGCTTAAAATCCTGTGTTTGCTATAACTAAAAAGGTATAAAAATACAATTTTTCTTTGTGTTTTTATACCTTTTTTTCCAACTTATAGAAAGTTCAGTTTATTTTTTGAGAAAAAACTATAAAATATGAATAATTTTTTAGTTTATTTTAATTTTTATACATAAAAATTTGGTTTTTTCAGAATCATATCATACCTTTGTATTAATAATACTCGCCAAGCCTATGTTTCGAAAGAAATATGCTCAAATAGGTGAGTTTTCTTTATATATAACAACATGAAATATACCAAACCTCCACTTGATTTAGATAAACAAGTAGATAATCTTATATCTAAAAATCTTATTGTTTCTGATATAAATAAGGCAAAAAATTATTTATCGAATATTAATTATTACAGATTTAGTGGTTACTCTTATCACTTTTTGGATAAAACTAATGACAAATTTCATGATAATGTTAATTTTGATGATATTTTAGAGTTATATTTATTCGATAGAGAATTTAGAATGCTTGTATTTGATGCAATAGAAAGAATAGAAATCTCATTCAGAACTCAAATTATATATCATTTTTCGTTAGAATTTGGTTCAAATTGGTATGAAAATAAAGAAATATTTTATGACCATAATTTATACGATGAACATTTATCTAAATTAAAAGAAGAAATAGATAGATCAACCGAAGTATTCATTGATCATTTTAAAACAAAATACTTTGAAAGTGAAAATCCACCAGCTTGGATGACTTTTGAGGTAATTTCAATAGGTTTACTTTCTAAAATATATAGAAACTTATCTAATTCAGAAACCAAAAAAAGAGTTTCAAAACATTATAAATTAGATAAAATAGAGATATTTCAAAGTTGGATGCAAAGCATTAGTTATGTGAGAAATATTTGTGCGCATCATGGTAGACTTTGGAATAGAATTTTAACTATTAAGCCCATTAATATCAAAAATATTGACAATTGGGTAGAGGATAAAACTTACAAGAATGATAAAATATACTATTTTTTATGTACTATTTTATATTTATTAAAAAGCATCAATCCAAATACCAAGTTTGCAGCCCAATTAAAACAACTTTTTGATAAATATCCAAAAATTCCAACACGAAATATGGGTTTTACTCCTTATTGGAAAGAAGAAGTCTTTTGGAAATAACTTGTACTATTTTATTTATTTATAATGACATCAAAACTTTTTAACTTTTCAAAAGTTCAGTTTATTTTTTTGAGAAAAAACTATAAAATATGAATAATTTTTTAGTTTATTTTAACAAAATATTGTAAAATAATCAAGAATATATTATTTTTACAAAAATAAAAAAAAATAAAAGTATGAAAAAATTAATTTGTATTTGGTTATTAAGCGTATGTTTTTTACCTCTATTTGCTCAGCAATTTTCCACACAATCTGCAGAGGATTACTATAAGCGTGGAAATTTAAAATATGATTCAGGTAATGCACAAGGGGCAATCCATAAATTCCGAAGTTGTTACTTACTTATTGGGAAATGGGTAGATACATTGTGGAATATGAGCAAAAGGGTAAAATAAAAGCAGAATATGGTAAAAAAATACTTATTCAATTAGCAAAAGACCTTAAAATTCAATATGATAAAGGATTTAGTCGTAGTTATTTGGTCTATATTCGTTTGTTTTATATTCGTTATCCAAAAAGTGAAACATTGTTTCACCAATTGAGCTGGTCGCAGACTTACACGCTTTTTATCAATCACAAACAAAAAAAATGTCATAAAAATAAATCATTGCAACAATGGAAAAACAAATAATTTTAACACTTACTACTAATTTTGAGGAGTGTGCAAACGAGCAAAACGGCGTAGAATTCTGGTATGCCAGAGATTTACAAAAATTATTGGAATATACAGATTGGCGAAACTTCTTAAAAGTTGTGAATAAAGCACAAGAATCTTGTAAAAATGCCGATTCTATCGTTTCTGAACATTTTGTTGATATCAACAAAATGATAGAAATAGGAAAAACTGCAGAAAGAAAAATCGAAGACATAATGCTCACTCGCTATGCGTGTTATTTAATTGCCCAAAATGCTGACCCACAAAAAGAAACAGTAGCGTTTGCCCAAACTTATTTCGCAGTACAAACTCGAAAACAAGAAATTATACAAGAACGAATTTTGCTTGAAGAGAGATTAAAAGCAAGAAAAAAACTAAACCAAAGTGAAACAGAACTTTCTAAAAATATTTTTGAAAGAGGTGTAAACGAAAAAGGATTTGCAAGAATCAGAAGTAAAGGAGATACAGTTCTTTTTGGTGGCAATTCTACTCAAGACATGAAACAAAAAATGAATGTTCCTATCAAACGTCCTTTGGCTGATTTTTTACCTACCATTACCATTACTGCTAAGAATTTGGCTACTGAAATCACTAATTTTAACGTAAAAAATGATGACTTATATGGTGAGAAACTAATCACAGACGAACATTCTAAAAATAATCAAGATGTGAGAAATCTTCTCCTGAAAAATAATATTATACCTGAAAATTTACCTGCAGCAGAAGATATAAAAAAATTACAACGCCGAATAAATACCCAAACAAAAAAATCATTAGGAGAAAGTAAAAAATTAGAGTGAAATTAAAAAATATTGGTTCTCTAACGTTTATACAAATAAAAATTTTATAAAAATAAAAAAAACGTTTTAATCCGCGTGCTTAAAATCCTGTGTTTGTTATAACTAAAAAGATATAAAAATACAAAATTTTCTTTGTGTTTTTATATTTTTATCAGAACTAAACTTTTGGAAAGTTAAATAAATCGCAGACTTGCACGCCTTTTATCAATCACAAACAAAAAAAATGTCATAAAAATAAATTAAAATATTATTTCTTATCGTGATGGAGATACAAAATAATGCTTACCAAAATTTCCTAACCGAAATCAAGGACAACATACGTAATGCACAGACGCGTGCAGGACAATACATCAATCGTGCTATGATAGAACTTTATTGGCACATAGGTAAAACTATTACAGAACGACAAGAAAACGAGGGTTGGGGAAAATCTGTAGTGGAACAATTATCACAAGACTTGAAGGTAGAATTTCCGAATATATTAGGTTTTTCTACCCAAAATCTCTGGTTTATGAGGCAGTTTTATGTAACTTATTGCGCTTTACCAATTCTCCAGCAGGCTGTTAGAGAAATTCCTTGGAGCCATAATATTATCATTATGACCAAGATAAAAAATGCTCAAGAGCAACAATTTTACGTTGAGGCTACCACCAAATATGGTTGGAGCAGGGCTATCTTGCATAATCAAATTAAGGCAAATGCTTATAAAACTTTAAAAATAGAGCATAAAACACATAATTTTCACCAAACTTTAATCACTAATTTGGCAGAGCAAGCCCACGAAGCCTTAAAAAGTGAATATAATTTAGATTTTTTAGGTTTAACAAGTTTGGTAAAAGAGCGAGAATTAGAAAGTCAGTTGTTACAACATATCAAAGATTTTATGCTTGAAATGGGTTATGGTTTTGCTTTTTTGGGTAGTCAATACAAAATAAAATTGGGTGAAAATGAATATTTTATCGATTTGCTATTTTACCATCGAGGTTTACAATGTTTAGTAGCATTAGAATTAAAAATTACGAAATTTATACCTGAGTACGCAGGCAAGATGAATTTTTATTTGGAGATACTCGATGATACAGTACGTATGCCACACGAAAATCCAAGTATTGGTATTATTTTGTGTGGCGAAAAAGATGATTTAGAGGTGGAATATGCTTTGCGTAGTCAAAAAAAACCGATTGGTGTAGCAGAATATAAACTCTATGAACAATTGCCTGAAGAACTAAGCAATCAACTTCCTTCTGCTAAAGACATCAAAAAATACCTGAAATCTAAAAAGAAATAGACCATTTACACGAATTTTGGAACTTTTCAATTGTCCAGACAGCGTTTGGACAATTTACAAAAGTAAAAAATTAGAGCGAAATTAAAAATTATTTTGGCTAAAAATTGTTTTAGTTATAAATAGTACAAATAAAAATGATTAAGTATGAAAATTACAAATATTCATCTTCAAAATTTTAGAAGATTTACAGATTTGCACATTCAAAATATCCCCATAACTTCAAAATTGGTGCTTGTAATCGGAAGCAATGGCTCTGGAAAATCATCTCTTTTTGATGCGTTTGAACTTTTGAATAAAATTATTAGAAAAGATTTCAGTGATTTTGATTATTTCAAAAAAATAAAAGAAAATCTGTTAAATGTGAATATAAAATTTGATAATGATATAAATATTGATGTATCAAATAAAACAATGTATAACCCAATGGCTAATCTCGCTAAAAATTCTTTCTATGGTCGTACAAGTTTTAGGCAAATTCCACGCTTGACACGTACAAGTTTGGGGCAAAATAATTTTGATTTTGAATTGGATAATGACAGACCAAGATTTTTTATTGACAAAGATAATCGTTTTGAAAATGACCTTGAAAAAATTACAGGCGAAATTCTAAAAGCAGTTTTTGAAGAAAATACCTCCACAGATGCCATCAAACAAAAATATTTATCCAAAATAAACCTTGCTTTTGAAAATATTTTCGGTGGAAAAAATGGCACAAAACTACAAATTACACAGATTATTCCACCGCTTGATGGCAAAGTAGCCCAAATTATTTTTAAAAAAGGGATTTCAGAAATCCATTATGATTATTTGAGTGCAGGCGAAAAGGAAGTTTTTAATTTGTTGATAAATTTCATTAGTCGTGGTGATTATTATCAAGATAGTATTTATTTTTTAGATGAAATGGATTTGCATTTGAACACTAAAATTCAATACAATTTACTCAAAGAAATTACCGAAAATTGGCTTCCTAAAAATTGCCAACTTTGGACTATTTCACACGCTTTGGGTTTTATAGAATATGCAAAACAATCACAAGAAGCAAGTATTTTAGATTTTGATGATTTGGATTTTGATTTACCACAAGTGATTTTTCCTGAAAATAAAGAAAGTAAAGATATTTATGAAATTGCAGTGGGGCGTGATTTTTTGCCTTCTTTGTTCAAAAATATGAACATTTATTTTGTAGAAAATACAGACAAACAATATTATGCCCATTTAAACCTTGAAAACACTATTTTTGTGTCTGCTCACAACCGAAATCAAGTGTATCAACAAGTAAATAATACCAAATTGAAAGGCATTGTAGATAGAGATTTTTTGAGTGATGATGATATTTTGGAAATCAAAAAAGAATATCCCAATTTGTTTATTTTGGGTTATTATAGCATTGAAAATTATTTTTACCACCCTGATAATTTGGCAGAATATTACAAAAATAAAAATGAAATATTTGATAAAACATTGTATATCAATGATTTAATAAATGCTAAAAATGAAATAAAAGAAAATATTAAAGTAGATATTAAAAATGCTCGTTGTAGTTATCCTTATTTTGCTGAACCTGAATACAATGGCAAACCTTTACAAAATAGGTTTAAAAATAAAAGCGAAAATAGTGAAGAATGTACTAAGGTTTTTAAATATTTGGATAGCGATGTTTTTGAAGATTTTTATAAATGTTTACCTATGAAAGATTATTGTAAACACCTTGCACAGCGTCAAAATATTTCAAAAACAGATTTATCAAAAACAAACTGGTTTAAAAATGCTATTGTATCAATGATTCAATAATATTTTAAAAAAATAAAAGATATAAAAATACAAAATTTATCTAAAAATTGTACTTTTATGTCTTTTTGAAATGTGAGCTTAGGATAACTACACAAAAATATTTTTATAATAAAAAAATTGATTTTTAATTATCTTCTGCCAAAATTTGTTTGATTTCAGACAAAGATTTTTCGGTAAGTGGTTTGGTAATAAATTTTATTACGTGTTCACTTTCAACAATTCTACCAATATCTCTTTTATTATTTGAACTTGACAACACCACAATTTTTGCTTTATCTTTAATAGAATTGGCTAAACTTTCAAAATCAGATAAAAACACAAAACCATCAACAATAGGCATATTAATATCCAAAAATATTACATCTGGAAGTTCTTCTGGTTGGTTTTGAACTTGTTGTAAGTGTTCTAATGCACTTTTTCCTGAATTTTTGACTACAATTCGCGGAGAAAACTTAGTAAGTTCTATAATTCTTTTGCTTATAAAATTATCAGTTTCATTATCATCTACTAACAAAACTAAATTGACTTGTTTATTTGCCATTTTTTTTAATATATAGTTGTTTATTTTAGTTTGTGGTCTTCTTAAAATAATATTATTCCACAAAGATAGTTTTATTTTTTGAAATTACAAAAGAAAAACTAATTTTTTTATTAAAATTAGTTTTTCTACCTTTCAATAAGGTTATAAAATGTAAACAAAACCAAGCAAATAATATAAAAAACAAAATGGTCAAAATAGCATACCTTTGCAATATATTTTTTTTTGTCATTGATTATTGGTAATAAATTTAGGCTAAAACTACTTGTTCTAACGCATTAATTAAGTTTTCTTTCATCAATGGTTTGCTGATATATTTATCAATCCAAGGATGAGAAGCCAAAGGCAATATTTCTTTTTTATTTAATGAAGATGAAACCAAACAAATAGTAGGTTTTTCTATATTTGAAGGCCAATAACTTTTTAATTCTTCTATAAATTTTTCACTTGACATCACAGGCAAATGCCAATCTAAAATAATTAATTCTGGTAATTGATTTAGATTCGTTTTTTTAATTGCTTGATATGCAGTAGAGGCATTCAAAAAATTGGTGGTAACAACGTTTCTAAATTCATTTTGAAGAATTGTAGAGGCAATAAAATTATCAATTTCACTATCATCAATCAACCACACACGTTCAAATTTTGCTTTCGCCATTTTTTTTTTAATATTTTTATTATTTAATTACAACTTTTATACCAAGAAATCATAATAAGTAAATGAAAAATAATGAGTTTTTTTACAATAACAAATTATTAACTCAAATATAAAAAATAAAATTGTTATTGTAATAATTTTTTTTAGTATTTTTGCACTAATATTTAATGATACAAATTAAATCCCTTTAAAAACTATGAAAAAGAAAATAATTTTTCTTACTTATGTATTCAATTTGTTGGTAGTTTTAACCACTATCATCACCCCATTACAAGCCCAAAAAACAATTCAACCACGCTCTAAAGCAAGCCCAATTTGTTTGGCTAACTTTGTTGGAGAAGATAATAATTACGTCAAAGTAACTTATGGGCAACCAATGAAAAAAGGCAGAGAAATCTTTGGAAACCTTGTTCCTTATGGCAAAATATGGCGAACAGGTGCCAATGAAGCCACTGAGGTAACTTTTACTAAAGATGTCGTGATTGAGAAAAAAAATATCAAAGCAGGAACTTATACCGTTTTTTCTATTCCTGAGGAAGATAAATGGACGATTATTTTTAATGGCGTATTAGGACAATGGGGTTCTTATAAATATGAAGAAAACAAATCTCAAAATGTCGCTGAAATTTCTATTCCCGTAGATAAAGCACAAGACGAATATGAGGCTTTTACTATTCAATTTGAACAAACCAAAAAAGGAGCAGAAATGATTTTGTTTTGGGATAAAACTAAAATAGCAATTCCTATCGTTTTCAAAAAAGGAAAATAATATTTTTTGACACGCTCACTCAAACTTTCCAAAACTTTCTAACTTTCCAAAGGTTTTCTAACTTTCTAAAAGTTTTAAACTTTTGGAAAGTTTAGTATAAAAATAAAAAAGAATGATTTAACACTAAATTATTGTTTTTTTAAAATAAAAAATCTATTTTTGCACGTTAAAATCGTAACAAAGCAATGAAAAAATATATTATAAGCATATTGATTGTGAGTTTATTAGCAATCAATCATCTTTTTAGTCAAGATATTATGGGCGATAAAATTATTGCCTCAGTAGATAATCATATTATTTTGAAATCTGAATTAGAAACCAGAATTATGGACTTATTGGCTCGCCAAGCCATCAAAGCGAATGATGCAGAAGCACGTTGTCAAGTGTTACAAGAACTCATCATACAAAAAATGATGCTCGCAAAAGCTGAAATCGATTCTGTAAACGTAGAAGATAAAGTAGTAGAATCACAAGTCGATAGAAGGGTACAATATCTGTTGCAAAGCTGTTGTGGAGGTGATGCCACCAAATTAGAAAAATTATACAACAAAACTATGCCAGACCTTAAAAAAGAAGTTTATGACTTAGTAAAAGAGCAAATGGTCGGGCAAAAAATGGAAAATGAAATTATAAAAGATATTAAAATTACGCCCAAAGAAGTAAAAAAATTTTATAACGGAATACCAAAAGATAGCGTCCCACAATTCAAAGCAGAAGTACAAGTAGCACACTTAGTCCGTATCCCAGAGGTAAGCAAAGAACAAAAACAAGAAGCTCGCAGACGTTTGGATAGCCTTAAAAAAATCATCGAAAGTGGCGAAAGTTTTGAAAAAATTGCCTCAGAATACTCCGAAGATATTATGAGTGCCAAAGAAGGAGGAAAGTTAGGTTGGATGGGCAGAGGAAAATTAGTCCCTGAATACGAAGCCGCCGTTTTTAAATTAAAACCAAACGAACTTTCACCTATTGTCGAATCTCAATTTGGATTTCACTTGATAAAATTATACGAAAGACGTGGAAACGAACAAAATTCAGCCCATATTCTTATCAGACCAAATTTTGATGCGGTGGACTTGCAAGCAGAAACCAAATTTTTGGATAGCCTGCGGTTAAAAGTAATGAAAGATAGTGCGTCATTTGCCAAATTTGCCAAAGAATATTCTCACGACAAACCCACTGCTTATTCAGGTGGAGATATTACTAATTCGAGTGGCAGTACAAAAGTTTTTATTGATGAAATTGATACATTTGTTTATTCAGTCATTGATACAATGAAAGTAGGACAAATTTCTCGCCCTGTTCCTTATCGAACTGATGATGGAAAATCAGCCGTTAGGATTTTATTTTATAAAAAACGTACCGAAGGACATACTTGTACTTTTGAAAGTGATTATGATAAAGTTTATACGTTTGCTTTGAACAACAAAAAACAAAAAGCCATAGAAGAATGGTTTAAAAAAACAAAAGACCAACTTTTTATCAAAGTTGATGACGAGTTCAAAGATTGTCCTATTCTCAATAAATAAAAAAGAATTTTAATACAAATAAAATGACAGAATTTCGTTCTGATGTGGAAGCGGCAGATGCACTGGCTTCTACCTATAAAATTTTAAAACAAGAGATTGCAAAAGTAATCGTCGGACAAGAGGAAGTTATTCATCAATTATTGACTGCCGTTTTTTGTCAAGGGCATTGTTTGTTGGTCGGTGTACCCGGTTTAGCCAAAACTTTGACTATTCAAACCATCGCCTCAGCCTTACATTTGAGTTTTAATCGTATTCAATTTACGCCTGATTTGATGCCTTCTGATATTTTGGGAGCAGAAACATTAGACCAAGAAAGAAATTTTAAGTTTATCAAAGGGGCTATTTTTGCTAATATTATTTTGGCTGATGAAATCAATAGAACTCCTCCTAAAACTCAATCGGCTTTATTAGAATCGATGCAAGAATACGCCGTTACGATTGCAGGAAAAAGATATGATTTAGACAGACCTTTTTTTGTATTGGCTACTCAAAATCCTATCGAACAAGAAGGAACTTATCCCTTGCCCGAAGCACAATTAGACCGATTTATGTTTAATATTAGCTTAGACTATCCTACTTTTGACCAAGAAAAATTAGTCATCAAAAATACAACATCTGATTACAAACCACAAGTCAATACTGTAATTTCTGGAGAAGAAATTTTGTATTTTCAACAATTGGTAAGGCGTGTGCCTGTGGCTGATAACGTGATTGATTATGCTGTAAAATTAGTACATAAAACTCGTCCTAATTCAGAATTTGCTACCAAAGAAACCAATGATTTTTTGGAATGGGGTGCAGGACCGAGAGCATCTCAAAATTTAATTTTGGCTGCAAAATGTCAAGCTTTGTTAAGAGGTAAATATTCCCCTGATATTGAAGATGTAAAATCTGTTGCTTTTCCAATTTTAAGGCATAGAATTGTAAGAAATTTTAGAGCGGAAGCCGAAGGAATTTCAGCAGAAGATATTATAAAAAAATTAATGTAAAAATATTATCTACTATAAACTTGGGAAATCTTTGAAGAAGTGGATTTGGCGTGGCAAAAATGCCATTTTTTTACACAAAAAGATGTTACATTATGTATAGCGGTGGTATTTATGCCACCTTCCACAAAGTATTTTAGAGATTTCCCAAGTTTATAGTATCTAAAAAAAATGCTCTAAAAAAATTAGAGTATTTTTTTTACTCCTATAAAATCAATTTTTGTTTTTTTCGTAATTTGAACACGAATTAAGAATAAATTTTATTTATCAATAATTGATAATCCATACAACTTATTTTGTGCTTATGTTTTTTAATTTTTTTTAATTTTTTTCTTTTAAAATATTTGAAATTACGACAAATACTAACTACCTTTGTGAGAATTTAAAATATTTTTTTATTTAATTCATTGATTTTCAATATTTTAATTAAAAATTATTTATTTTTAGAACATTTTTTTTGGAAAATTCCAAAAGATACGTTTTTTTTGCAGTTCAATTAAAAGAAATTTTAAACTTTTTGTAAAGAAATGTCAGACATAGCACAACGCGTAAAAAACATCATCATCGACAAATTAGGTGTTGAAGAATCAGAAGTAACTGCAGAAGCAAGCTTCCAAAATGACTTAGGGGCGGATTCGTTAGACCAAGTCGAACTAATTATGGAATTTGAAAAAGAATTTAATGTTTCAATTCCTGATGAACAAGCTGAAAACATCCAAACCGTAGGAAACGCAATTTCGTATTTGGAAAGTAATAGCAAGTAATTTTTCACTTTTCCACCGTACATTAAAACGATGAACCTTAAAAGAGTCGTAGTAACTGGAATGGGCGCACTTACCCCTATTGGAAATACTTTGGAAGAATATAAACAAGGTCTTTTTAATGGGGTTAGCGGTGCCGCACCAATTACCAAATTTGACGCATCTGCCTTCAAAACACGATTTGCATGCGAATTGAAAAACTTTAATGTTGATGATTTTATCGACAAAAAAGAACACAAACGTATGGATTGGTATGGACAGTATGCAGTAGTTGCCTCTGATGAAGCAATTAAAGATGCAGGGCTTGATTTAGAAAAGGTTGATAAAAATAAAGTAGGTGTAATTTGGGCTTCAGGCATCGGCGGTTTAAAAACTTTCGAAGACGAAGTAGCTTATTATACAACTTCTGTCAATCTCAAAAACGATCATACGCCTCGTTATAATCCTTTCTTTATTCCAAAAATGATAGCCAATATGGCTTGTGGTTATATTTCTATCCGTAATGGATTTAGAGGAATGAGTTATGCAACCGTATCTGCTTGTGCCTCAGCTAACAATGCTTTTATTGATGCTTTTAATTATTTAAGATTAGGAAAAGCAAATATTATCGTTACAGGCGGCTCAGAAGCGGCAGTTACAAAAGCAGGCGTGGGTGGTTTTAGTGTAATGAGAGCAATGTCTGAAAGAAATGATGACCCTGCTACAGCCTCTCGCCCTTTTGATAAAGATAGAGATGGATTTGTATTGGGAGAAGGTGCGGCTTGTTTGATTTTAGAAGAATACGAACACGCAAAAGCAAGAGGAGCAAAAATTTATGCTGAAATTATTGGTGGTGGGCTATCTTCTGATGCCTATCATATCAGCGCCCCACACCCCGAAGGACTGGGTGTAAGTCTAGCTATCAAAGCTTGTTTTGAAGACGCAGGAGTTACTCCCGAAATGATTGATTATATCAATGTGCATGGTACTTCGACTCCTATCGGCGACCCGCAGGAAGTAAAAGCCATTCAAGATATATTTGGAGAACACGCCTATCATCTTAATATTAGTTCTACAAAATCAATGACAGGACATTTATTAGGGGCGGCAAGTGCAGTCGAAGCAGTGGCAAGTATATTAGCCATCGAGCATCAGATGGTTCCTCCAACTATCAATCACTTTACTGATGACGAAAATTTTGATTCAAGATTAAATTTTACATTTAATAAAGCACAAGCACGAAACATAGAATTCGTGATGAGCAATGGCTTCGGCTTTGGCGGGCATAATTCATCTGTAATTTTTAAAAGATACCATAAATAATAATCACAGCATTAGAAAATATTTCATAACCAAAAATATTTTTTAATGCTTTGTTTTATGAGATAAACAAAAATTTATACACACTATTTTTAAACTTATTTCAAATAAGTTTGTTATATAAATAATGCGTAAAAATTGAAGTTTATACAAAAAAAAATAATTTCTAATCTTAATTTCATCAATGTTTACAAGTTTTTTTAATTTATTTAAAAAAATTTCAGAAGAGGATAAAAAACTTATAGAGTCTGTTCGAAAAATTGTGGGAACACCTCCCAAAAATATCGAAGTGTATAAGCTCGCCCTCAAACATACATCAGCTTTAGCACTCAATCGCATCAACGGACAAAAAGAATCAAACGAAAGATTAGAATATTTAGGGGACGCTTTTTTAGGGGCAATCGTTGCAGAACATTTGTTTAGAAAATATCCTTTTGAAGACGAAGGATTTTTAACTGAAATTCGCTCAAGAATTGTCAATCGTGAATCTTTAAATCGTTTGGCACAAAAAATAGGTCTAACCGAAATCATTTCTTATACACTTAATCCATCTAATAGACATATCAACATTGCCCATAGGTCAATGAGTGGAGATGCTTTGGAGGCTTTTGTCGGTGCAATTTATTTGGATAAAGGTTTTAATTTTTGTAAAAAATTTGTCGTCAAAAAATTACTCAACACGCATTATGATTTAGATGAAGTAATTGCCAATAATAAAAATTTTAAAAGCGTAATTATTGAATGGGCGCAAAAAGAAGGAAAAATATTAAAATTTGAAATTATTAAAGAATCAGGAACCAAACATTTGAAAGAATTTACCGCACAGATTTTTATCAATGACGAACCGCTCACTATCGGACACGGACTTAATAAGAAAAAAGCAGAACAAGCCGCCGCACAAAAGGCGTGTGATTCATTAGGAATTTCTTAAAAAATAAAATATTTGTTTTAGTCATAAAAATTATGGTTGCATAATTGTAGAATGGTAAGTAAGTTTTTATATTTTTAAAATCTTACTTACCATTCTAAATTTTTTTCTTTTTAAGATTTGAAAACAAAATAATGCTAAAAAATCTAAATTCTACTCAAAAAATCTAAAAATAAACGCACTCCAAAAGCAGTACCAATATGTGATGAGGCAAATTCTGTGAGTTTAAAAGCCGTTCCTGGAATATCTAAATGAGCATACGCCTGATGTTTTTCAGTAAACACTTCTAAAAATTTTCCTGCTGAAATACAGCCTGCCATATCTTTGCCACTATAATTACGCACATCAGCAATATCCGAACTAATATCATCTTCATAATCGTCCCATAAAGGCAAACGCCATAATTTTTCACCTGTTTTTAAACCTGCTTTGTATAGATTTTCTGCTAATTCTTCATTATTTGTCAATAAAGCACCTGCCATATAACCCAATGTTCTTACCGAACTTCCTGTCAAAGTAGCAATATCTATCAAAATTTCAGGTTGGTAGTTTCTATTCAAATAGGTCAAAGCATCAGCCATAATCAACCTACCTTCTGCATCTGTATCAATGACTTCGATTGTTTTTCCTGAATAAGAAGTTAGTACATCACTTGGGAGATAAGCCTGACTGCCTAATAAATTTTCAGCCACAGGTACAGCACAGACCAAATGAATGTCTAATTGTAGTTTTGCTACCACTTCCATTGTTCCTAAGACTGCGGCGGCACCACCCATATCTGATTTCATAAAGTGCATATTTGTACTTGCTTTGATAGAAACTCCTCCATTATCAAAAGTAATTCCTTTTCCTACCAAACCAACTTTTTTTGTAGCGTTTTTTGGTTTATACTCCATCAAAATAAGATGAGGTTCTACGCGTCCTGCATTGCCTACGGCTAATAAACAGCCTAATTTTTCTTTTTCTAATTGTGCTTTGTCTAATATTCTGACCTCAAATCCATTGGTTTTTCCTGATTGTATTGCCCATTCTGATATTGTTTTGGGAGTTTTAAAATTGGGTGCGGCATTGACAATATCCATCACAGACATTTGCGAATCAGCAATTTTTTGTCCTTTGTCAATATATTTTTCAGCGGTTTTTGTAGGAATATTTGAATAAAAAACAATATTACTTTCATTATTTAAAAACCAATTTTTATCTTGTTTTTTGTCTGTTTTGTATAGTTGAGTATCATAACCACCTAACAAAATTCCATTTACAATTTCAGGCAAAAAATTTTCAGCAATATGTTCAATATCAATACCGATTTTTCCTTGTAATGTATTTTTTTGTTTGAAAAAGAAAAAACGAAATGCTCTAATAATTTCATTTTCTTCGTATTTTTTACCTAAACCTAACAAAGCAATTTTATGTGTAGGAGTGTATAAAATTGAGATAGATTTTATATCAGCAGAAAAATCGTTTTCTATGTTTGGAATGTTAAAATTATACTTTTCTAATATATTTTTTAAAAAAGTAGCATAATCTTCTGTTTTAAAAACAGGAATCAAAACAAGTGTTTCATCTTCTTGTTTTCGAGGGGAAATTTGAAATTTCATTTTTTTATGGGAATATTTTTTTTCTATGATTTATAATATATTTTTAGGCTGTTTTGATTTTAAAAAAGGTATCTATTTAGGTTATTTTTTGATAAATAAAAGAGTGAGCGTTATTTTGTCTTTTTGAGCGTTATTTTGTCTTTTTGAGCGAAGCGAAAAATCTACTT
>RDXZ01000236.1 GCA_004293265.1 Bacteroidota bacterium
CACCTGCACCATCAACGATTTGAGAAGAGTTACCTGCGTGATGAATATGATTTATTTTTGATAAAGTGGGATATTTTTGCAATGCTAAAGCATCTAATCCACCCATCATTCCCATCATTTCAAAAGATGCCATCAATTTAGCTAAACTTTCTGCACTTGTACCTTCTCTTACTCCCTCGTCGTGTCCCAAAATAAGATTACCCAAAATATCTAAAACAGGTATAATCGATTTATTAAATTTGCCTGCTTTTTGTGCTTCTACGGCTCTGCGGTGAGATTCTACTGCAAAAGCATCTGCTTCTTGACGAGAATAATTATTCACTGTTGCTATCAAATCCGCAGAAATTCCTTGTGGAACAATTTTATGTTTAGCGATAATATCAGGGCTTGTAAACATAGCACCCCCATCAGAACCCATCGGAACACGCGACATAGATTCTACGCCACCTGCTATCACAAAATCATACTGACCTGCTATGACGTGTGCGGCGGCAGTATTAATGGCTTCCAAACCAGATGCACAAAAACGATTCATTTGAACTCCTCCAACGGTTTGAGAATAGCCTGCCTCTAATACAGCAGTGCGGGCAATATTTGCTCCTTGTTCCATTACAGGCGAAACACAACCTAAAATTACGTCATCAATCAAAGAAGTATCTAACTGATTTCTTTCTTTCAATGCTTTTAATAAAGTTGAAAGTAATGTTACGGGTTGCACTTCGTGCAAACTTCCGTCTGATTTGCCACGTCCACGAGGTGTGCGAACTGCGTCAAAAATATATGCTTCTGCCATATCAAATTGATAATTTAAGAATAATTTTTTGTATAAAATTAGTATGCAAGCTGAGTATATTGATAAAAAAAATGAAGTATTTTTTATACCACTCAACATAATAAACACAAATATAGATAAAAAGTTTCAAATATACAAATTTAAGTAAAAAAAATTTCAAACGTTTGTGAAAAATTGAATAATAAGATATTTGAATAAAAATGAGCCAATGATAATAAAGATAAAACAACTAAGTAGTAATGCAATTTATTTATATTAAGTCAATGTTATAAAAATTATTTTTTGAAAAAAAAATGCTAAAAATATCATAAAAATTGTTAATAAATTTTGAATTTATTTTGAATTTATATATTTTTGTGCCAATGATAAAAAAATATTTTTTATTGAGCATATAAAAATATTTTTTTCTATTTTTAATTTACTTTCCTTACCACAAAACGAAAAAATGTATCAAATCGAGTACCATATCAATATTATTGTTTTATCTTTTCAACAAAATTTGATTACAGAATCACAAGACGTTAGTTTATTGGCTGACTTAGAAAATGCTATTGAGCAAAATTATAAATTATGTATGGTTGATATAGCGAAAGTACAATTTTTGAATAGCAATGGACTAAATTTATTGATTCGGATTTTGACTTTATTTCGTAACAATGGCGGAGAAATGATTTTGATGAATCCTTCAGAATCTGTCAATAAATTATTGATAATCACTAAATTAAAAGCAATCTTTCAAATTGTTAGTTCTTATGCAGAAGGAAAAAAAATTTTAAATGCATCAAAATAAAATGCTGGTGTACGAAAATTTTAGAATAACTTTTTTATTTATCAAAAAAGTGCAATTTTAACACACGCACATTTGCCCCAACTGGTGCAAGCCTGTGGTTTGTCTGTTGCGCAGCAACAGTCTGTCACGTACAAAGACTCTACAAAATCAAAATAAATAGACTAACTCTAAAAGTTCTTGTCTATCACTTAGATGACTTTGATTTATTACACGCAGGCTGTTGCTGCGCAATAGACAAGCCAGAGGCTTGCACCAGTTGGGGATTGTTATTGGAAACAACAGGCTAAAGTTCATTGGTACGTTACTCACTATCCAAAAAAACCAATAATTCACTTTTCCATCCTCGTAACGAAAAACTATCTTTTCGGTTATAAAAATTCTCTTTGAATTGATTAAATATACCTTTTTTATAACCTGAAAAATTCTTTTCTTTGGCTATCATTTCTAAAATAGTAGGTATTTCTACTTCTATTGCTTCTTCTAATCGTTTTCTGATATTTTCTTTAGACATTGCAATGCCTTTTAATAAACTTTCAATATTCAAATCTTTATCAAATACTGTGCTGTATTCTGTTTCAATACCTTTTGCATACATATTTTGCAGACGTGAATAAGAAAATTTATCTTCTTTGTTATTTTCTTTGTAAATGACAAACATTTTTATTCCTAATTTATCTTCATCAAACAACTGATGCACATTGTTCAATGCCTCACGCACACGCCAAAGAGCATATTGTTTGTCTTTGTTGCCTGCTACTTCTATTCTGATGTGTTTGTCTTTGCGTGAGGTTTCTATCAATACCTGTGAATTACCATATTCTAAAATCGCTCCATTCACCCAATAATTATCTCCTTTGATGTTTTGATGTTCATTGACCAAAAAATACAAAATATAATCGTTTCGCCAAATCTCATATTGAAATTGAAAACACAAAGTTTCTTTTTTTTCGTCCCAAATTTCAATAATGCCTCTGGGGGCATCTTTATCAAAAAGACTTGGAATAAGATAATAAGACTCTTTTATACTTTTTAGTTGATATGCTAACCTAAAATGCTCCATGATATTGATGATAAAACTTCTTTCTTGTTGTGTTTGATAATTGCTTTCTTTCAATAATTGATTGATAGTGCTTTCTTTTATTTTTCCTCTCTGTTTTTGTGCTTCTTCTGAATTGATGATTTTATAGACACCATCTAAAATCCATTTAGGTTTTAAAATCAATAAATCTCCTAACTCATCACTCTTTTTTCCAAAGTTGAACATAACACCTAAATCATTGAGAAAGTTCGATAATAATTTTTGACTTTCTTTTTCAAATGTTTCTCCTTTTTCTCGTGCTTGGTTTTGACAAATTTTATTGTATTCTTTGAAATCAATGTAAGGTTCATCGAGATGCTCCAACTTTTCTCTAATCGCTTGATACATTGGCGGAAAATCTTCTTTGAAATGTGGCATTTTTTGTAATGTCGTTTGTATGGCATTTTTTAAATCATCAATACCTCTGCCTGTTTCATAAGAAGTTTCGATAACAGGCAAGACCAAATTTTTAAACCCTTTTCGCAATATATCTCCATTTATTCGATTTGTATCTGCGGGATTATCCAAATGATTGGCAACCAACAAAACGGGGGAATTACCTATACTACTTTTGAGCATATTTATCCAATTTTGCAATGCTTCATCTTCGTCTTTGCGTCCATTAGTTACTAAAACATACAAAGTTTGTTCGCTCATAAAGAACTTGTGTGTAGCGTGCATAATTTCCTGCCCACCAAAATCCCAAAAACGCAAAGTAAGTTTTTCATTATTTTCACCATACGTAAAATGGGTGTCATCAGTATCAATGATAATGCTTTCTGTACGTGTCGTTTTTATTCTCTTGCCATACAACAACAAGTGCATCAAAGACGTTTTGCCTGAAAAACCCTCACCCACAAACACCACTTTTAATTCCCGCAAAGGTATTGCTCTTTCCTTTTTTGTGTAGGTATCTACCCAATAACGTAAAATTTCCAAACCATCTTTACTTTTTATAGCAGCAGGAATTTTATCTAAAAAAGGATTACTTTGTAATTCTAAATATTTTAATTTTGTCAAAAATTGTAAAGAGGTAATATCTGAAATTTGATTACTTGATAAGCGTAAATAAGTTAAATTTATCAAAGATTGTAAAAATGTAATATCTGAAATTTGATTACCTGACAAATTTAATTGAGTCAAATTTTTTAAAGATTGCAAAAATGCAAAGTCTGAAATTTGATTATCTGATAAATATAAATGAGTCAAATTTTTCAAAGATTTCAAAAATGAAATGTCTGAAATTTGATTGTCTGACAAACTTAACCAAGTTAAATTTGTCAAAGATTGTAAAAATGCAAAGCCTGAAATTTGATTACTTGATAAAACTAATTCAGTTAAATTTGTTAAACTCTGTAAAGCAGAAATATCTGAAATTTGATTATTTGATAAAACTAATTCAGTTAAATTTGTTAAACTCTGCAAAGCAGAAATATCTGAAATTTGATTATTT
>RDXZ01000237.1 GCA_004293265.1 Bacteroidota bacterium
GAAACATTGTCATTCTTCGAATGACTGAAGTCTGGAGACTTCTATCAATACAGAGGCACAAGTTTCCGCTGCGCTCAAACTTGCGCCAGTTTTACTTTTTTTTTATTTTTTTATTTTTTTTGGAATACACTTAAACCAGTTGGGGGATCAAACTTGCGCCAGTTTTGGTATTTATGCCACCTTGTCTTAAAATTGTGATAGGTTATTTGATTTTTATTCCACAGCATAATTATTTATTCATAATTTTTTTTAATTATTATGTTTTTTTGATAAAAATGTTTATTTTTGCCTTATGAAACAATCAGACGAACCTATTTTGTATTTAGTACCAACTCCTATCGGTAACTTAGAAGATATAACTTTGCGTGCTTTGCGTATTTTGAAAGAAGTAAATATCGTTTTAGCGGAAGACACACGCACTACGGGAGTCTTGTTGAAACATTATGAAATAAAAACTGCTTTGCAAAGTTATCATATTTTTAATGAACATCAAACAATAGGTAAGATTTTGGAGCGATTAGCCAAAGGAGAAAAAATTGCACTCGTATCTGACGCGGGTACGCCTGCTATTTCAGACCCGGGTTTTTTGCTGATAAGAGAAGTTTTGAAAAATAAATATAAAGTAGAATGTTTGCCCGGTGCCACTGCTTTTGTGCCTGCGTTAGTCAAATCAGGTTTTCCTACTGATAAATTTGTTTTTGAGGGCTTTTTACCTGTGAAAAAAGGTAGAAAAACACGTTTAGAAATATTAGCCACAGAGCATAGAACCATGGTTTTTTATGAATCACCCCACCGAATTATAAAAACTTTGAACGAATTTTGTATGTATTTTGGCAATGAAAGGCAGGCATCAGTTTCGCGTGAATTAACTAAATTTTTTGAGCAAACTATCAATGATAATTTGATAAATTTATATCAATATTTCGAAAAAAATAGTCCCAAAGGCGAATTTGTGATAATAGTAGAAGGCAAAGAAATAGATAAAAAAATCAAAAAAAATCAAAAAAAATACGAAGATACTGATGAAGATGAGTAAAATAATAATAATGAGTTTGTGGTTATTAATAGGTATAAATATTACAACAATAATCGCACAAAACGAACAAGATAGCCTTTGGAATGTATTTGAAAAAGATACAAATTTAATAGATTTATCACCCCCAAAATATCCTCTTTTTTTAGACATAGGACTAAGTGCCAATGCTTATAGTGGGGATTTGTCGAGCTACCAAAAATGGACGGCTTTGTATCATTTTGGGCTTAGTTTTAATCAAAATAAAAAATGGAATGGACGAGTAAATCTTAGTTTTGGATTTATTACAGGTGAAAATCGAACCTATCAATCTCCAAAAATAACCGAACAAGCCGTTCCCAATACTTTTTTTTCGACTTCATTATTGACTTTGAGTTATGAATTGAGATATAATTTTATCAAAACAAAGCGATTTGCCTTGTATGCCAGTCAAGGTTTTGGTTTGATGCAATTTACGCCTAAAAATGAAGAAGGACAAAAATTGGTAGATATATTTAACACACGCCCTATTGATGAGGTATATAGCAATGTGAGTGTTTTTTTGCCTACTGCTGTTGGTGCAAATTATTGGTTGAAAAATGGTTATGGCGTTGGTTTGCAAGCAAGTTTATTAAATCCTCAAACTGATTATTTAGATAATATCAGTGCATTAGGAACAAAAAATGGCAACGACCAAATCTTACAATTTCGTTTTTTTGTTTTAGCCCCATTGCGTATTGTTTATGCCAAGAAAATGCCTGAGCGAAGGAGAAAAAATAATTTTACGCATCAAATTACAGAGTAAAAACGTATCTTATTAAATTTTTTTTTTAAAAACAAGGTCTGTACCTAAGTTTACGGAGGTCTGACCTCTTTTTTTGAAAAATTACACGCTTTTTTGAACTATTGTTATCCTGAACTCACGTTTTTATACAAATTTTATTTGTATAAATCTTAGAAAACGAAAAATAATCAATCAAAAACAAAGAAAAATAACTCAATATCAGTTATTTTTCTTTATTTTTGATTGATTTTATTAACTCAAACTTTTGTATTTGATGCGTGTTGGAGCCACATCACCCAATCTTTTTTTACGATTTTCTTCGTATTCCGAAAAATTACCTTCATACCAAATCACTTGCGAATTTCCCTCAAAAGCCAAGATATGCGTACAAATTCTATCCAAAAACCATCTATCATGGGAAATGACTACGGCACAACCTGCAAAATTTTCCAATGCTTCTTCTAATGCACGCAAAGTATTGACATCTAAATCGTTGGTAGGTTCATCTAATAAAATTAAATTTCCTCCTTTTTTGAGCGCCATTGCCAAATGTACGCGATTACGTTCTCCGCCTGAAAGCATTTTTATTTTCTTTTGTTGGTCTGTTCCACTAAAATTAAATTTACCTACATAAGCCCTTGCATTGATTTCTTTTCCACCAACCAACATCAAATCATTGCCTTCCGAAATTGCTTCATAAACACTTTGTTCTCCATTCAAATTATCGTGTTCTTGGTCGACATACGCCAATTCAACGGTTGTTCCGACTTCAAAAGTACCTTTATCAGGTTGCAATTGTCCTGTAATCATTTTAAAAAGCGTTGTTTTTCCTGCACCATTCGCACCTATCACGCCCACAATACCTGCAGGAGGCAAAGCGAAACTCAAATTTTCATACAATAATTTATCACCAAATGCTTTCGCAATATCGTGTGCTTCTATGACTTTATTGCCCAAACGAGGTCCATTAGGAATAAATAACTCTAATTTTTCCTCTTTTTGTTTGGCATCTTCTCCCAACATTTTTTCATACGCACCCAAACGAGCTTTTGATTTTGCTTGTCTTGCTTTTGCACCCATTCTTACCCATTCTAATTCACGTTGTAAAGTTTTTTGACGTTTTGAGGCTTCTTTTTCTTCTTTGGCTAATCTATTTTGTTTTTGTTCGAGCCAAGATGAATAATTGCCTTTCCAAGGAATGCCCTCGCCTCTGTCCAATTCCAAAATCCAGCCTGCGACATTATCCAAAAAATATCTATCGTGCGTAACCGCAATGACAGTTCCTTCGTATTGTTGCAAATGTTTTTCCAACCAATCAACACTTTCAGCGTCCAAATGGTTGGTCGGTTCGTCTAATAACAACACATCAGGTTTTTGCAAAAGCAATCTACACAAGGCTACGCGGCGTTTTTCTCCTCCTGAAAGCACAGAAATTTTAGCGTCTGCGGGAGGAGTACGGAGTGCGTCCATTGCTCTTTCCAAGCGATTATCCAAAGTCCAAGCGTCTAATTGGTCTAATTTTTCTTGTACTTCGGCTTGTTTAGCAATCAATTTATCAAAATCTGCGTCAGGTTCTCCAAAAGCAATATTGATGGCATCAAATTCTTTTAACAAATCAACTACTTCTTGTACGCCTTCCTCTACAATTTCTCGCACCGTTTTTTCCTTATCAAATTCAGGTTCTTGTGATAAATACCCCACTGTATAATTAGGAGAAAAAACGACATCGCCTTGATATTCTTTGTCCAAACCTGCAATAATTCTTAATAAAGATGATTTTCCAGAGCCGTTTAGTCCTAAAACACCAATTTTTGCCCCATAAAAAAAAGACAAATAAATATTTTTTAAGACTTGTTTTTGTGGCGGATATATTTTGTTTAATCCTGCCATTGAAAAGATAATAGTTTCTGCACTCATTATTTTATGTAAATTTTTTAGCAAATATCTTATTTATTTTTGATATTTTTATGATTTTACTCTTTTTTTTTTATTAGCATAATTTTTTAAGCGGATAATGAAGCAATATCAATCTATAAAAATGCCTCACACATACACAAAACCACAAATAAAAGCAAAAAACGACATTATTATCGCAATCAATCGAAGTTATAATTTTTTTGATTTGATAAGGAAACAATACATTTTTGTTTTTTTTGAAAAATATTTGTTTTGGTAGAAAAAATATTTACTTTTGTGAAAAAAAATAGTCGAAATAAAAAAAAAGTAAAACTGGCGCAAGTTTGAGCGCAGCGGAAACTTGTGCCTCTGTATTAATAGAAGTTTCCAGACTTCAGTCATTCGGAGAATGACAAT
>RDXZ01000031.1 GCA_004293265.1 Bacteroidota bacterium
CTTGAAATTGCTAAAAACTTTATTGCCATAGGTTTAGATAATGCTACCATAGCAAAAGGAACAGGTTTGACGATTGAGCAAGTCCAAGAATTACGAAATGAAATTAATCGATAAAAATAAACAAAAAAATAAACAAACATACGTAGAAAACTTTAAAATTTCATTATAAATAACAATTAAAACAAAAACCAATGCTTAAAAAAGTTACAGCATTTCAAGTATTGCTTTTTATAGCATACAATTTATTTTTGATGTTTGTTTATGGTTTATCGCTTTATATCAATCTGGGAGGAAAAGAAAATTTTGTTCCACGTCTTTTGATAGATTATACGGCAAAAGCAATTGTCATTGTTCCTTTTTGGTGGTTGATGATTATTTTTTTTAAACACATTGAACTAAAAAAAAGGTTGTTCTTTCATATCCTTTTATGTCCTTTGTATGTGTGGATATGGTTGCAAGCTTATCATTTTGTGTGTGATATATTTGGTGTATGGTATATGCGAGGCTTGGCACAGGTTTGGGACTTATACATTCCTTTTTTGATGTATCTTTCACAATTTGGAATATTTCATATTTACGAATATTATACGCGTTATCAATTACAACTCATAGAACAAAATGAACTTCGACAGGCAAAATTAAAAAGTGAACTGACAGCACTCAAAGCACAAATAAATCCTCATTTTTTGTATAATATTTTTAATACAATCAATGCCTCATTACCTCCCGAACAAGAACAAACCAGAGAATTAATTGCTAAATTATCTGATTTATTTCGTTATCAATTACAAATTTCAGAACAAGATTTTATTACTATTGAGGAAGAAATTGATTTTTTGGATAAATATTTATTTTTAGAACAAGCAAGGTTTAAAGATAAACTATCTATTAAAATTGATGTACAAAAAGAAATAAAAAAATATTTAATTCCGTCTTTAATTTTACAGCCTCTGGTCGAAAATGCTATCAAACACGCCATTAGCCCCAAAATAAGCAATGGAATCATCGAAATTAATGTCTTTCAAAAAAATAATGAGATATATTTTAGCGTCAAAGATAATGGAAAAAAATTAGATAATCTCGATAATTTATATAACAATGAAGGAATAGGACTTAAAAATACAAGATTAAGACTTGAAAAATTATACCAAGAAACTTTATATTTTAATCCTATTGAGCCTGAAGGTTTAGAAGTATATTTTAAAATAAAACAACAATTAAAATGAAAAAAATTATTATCATCGATGACGAAGCCGCCAGCCGAAAACTTATCAGAGAATATTTACAAGAATACAAAGATTACATTATTATCGCAGAGGCAACCAATGGAGAAGAAGCCATCGAATTAGTACAAAAATTAAAACCTGATTTGATTTTTTTAGACGTACAAATGCCTATTTTTAATGGTTTTGAAGTGTTGATGCAATTAGATGAAATTCCACAAGTCATTTTTGCCACTGCTTATGACCAATATGCACTCAAAGCGTTTGATGTTCACGCTTTGGATTATTTGCTCAAACCTTATACGCGCACTCGCTTTGCGAAGGCAATGGAAAAAATTCCAAATCCTGATGTTTTGCAAAATTTTACTGAAAGTTTGGTGGTTTCAACTAATTTTACTGAAAAATTTTTTATTCAAATTCATCAAAAATTACTTACTATCGCCGCCAAAGATATTATTTATATCAGTGCAGAAGGTGATTATGCAAATTTAGTTACACAAAAAGGAAAGTTTTTGAGTAATTATGGCATTGGTGCTATCGAACCCAAATTAAATCCACAAAATTTTATTCGTATTCATCGTTCTACGATTATTAACCTTGATTTTATCAAAGAAATCCAAAAACAAAACAGCAGTTATGATGTAATTATGACCAATGGAGATGTTTTAAGGGTAAGTCGTGGATATATGGATAAAATAAAAGAAAGAATTGTTTAAAAAAATAGTGTCGCTTAAGTATGATTTTTCTCATTCATAAAAGATGCCTGCGGGACAGAGATAACAATATAACAAATCAATACACATAAATTACTCATATTTTTTTCACAAATTTATAAAAACCAAAAAAATGATTAGTGTTTTAAGTTAATCAAGTTTTTGATTTTTGAAATTCTACTATAAAAAATAAAAACTATGCCACGACTTCTTTGGCTAAATTTGAATAATCTTCAGCCGCCATCGATTCAGGAGCATAACTAAAAATATCTTGCCCCATGGTAGAAGCCTCCACAATAGAAACGTTTTGTCGAATCACAGTTTTAAAAACTTTTTCTTCGTGTTGTGCTTGCACTGCCTCGACAATATTTTTACTCACAATTGTTCTATTGACTTGTGTGAGCAACAAACCGCCAATTTTCAAATGCTGGTTTAGATTTTTTCGCAATTCATCGATTAATTCCATAATGGTTTGCAAACCTTTGATAGCCAAATATTGAGATTGCACAATCAACATAATTTCTGTGGCGGCAATCAACGCATTAACAGTCAAAATTCCCAAACTTGGTGGGCAGTCAATCAATACAAAATCATATTTTGTGGGTAAATCTTGCAACGATTCTTTTAATCTAAAATAACCATTAATATCACCAATTAGTTTTAATTCTGCCCCTGACAAAGCCAAACTTGCAGGAACAATATCAAAATTTGTAGCAATATTTTGAATAGGTAATTTTTCTTTTTCACACAACGCGTGATAAATTTCTTTTTTGGGTTCTTCAATTTTTAGAGATTGAGAAAGATTGGCTTGTGGGTCAGAATCGATGATAAGAACTTTTTTTCCTAACATACTCAAAGCCTTGCCTAAATGCAAAGTTGTGGTCGTTTTTCCTACGCCACCTTTGTGATTGACCATTGCAATAATGCGTGTATTCATCTATATTATCTTGATTTTAGTTGATTATTTTTGCAATTTAAAAAAAATAATTCGTAAAGTTATAACTTTTTTTGTTATCTTTGAAAAAAATTTAAAAAATTATGAAAAAATATAGTTCTGCCCTAATAATTTGGTACTCTTTTGAAAAAAAAATTACTTATTTTATGCCCGAACAAGAAGAAAAATCAATTTTTGAAACTAATTGGCAAATCTTATCAGAGTTACTAAATGCACTCAGCAATGATGGTTGGAAAATAGTAACGCATACCATCGAAAAAGATGTGCATTATTGGAATTTGCAAATAAAAAATTAAAAAAAATAGCGTGAAAAGCTTATTTTCACGCTATTTTTTTAGTAGAAATAACTACAAATTTTTAAAAATATTTAAAATGTTTTCGAAATTTTTTCTATTACTTTCTCTATTTTGGTTAATCATTATTTGTTTTGCTTTATCTGTTTCACTTCCATCTTTCAAAATAATATTCTCCAAATTTTTTATATTTAATAAAGCAAAAGGTTCATAAAAAGACAAATAATCTTTTTTATATTGTTCCAATTTTTCATCAGACCAGTAGCCTCTCAAACGTGGCAAAGCATTTTTTAACCACTTAGATTGCCCGCTATTGTCATCTAAATTATTTAAAAAGTAATATCTATGCGTCAATAATTCTTCTGCAAAATAAGAAATTTTTGACATATCTTCTACATCACCCAAACCATATTCGATTAAAGAATGTAAAACAGAATGTTTGATGCGATTTAATTCTAATAAACCATCTTTTTCTTTCGAAACAAGCATCGGAATTTGATGATAAAATGCTTCTGTGTCTGTCAAATTATGGTTATTTTTTTCTTCTTCTTGCCATTTTTCCCAACCAATTTTTTCGACCAGCGTTTGATAGCGGTCTTTGGGTCCGATAATACTCACAACTTCATAAACTTCACCGCTTTTAGCAGTAACAGAAATAATTTCAGGTAAAAAAACTTGTTGTGCGGCAACAGAAAAGTGCGATAACACAAAAATAAAAAGAATAAAAAATGTATTTCTCATATAATTTATAAAATTTAAAGGATTTTATTTGTAATAACGACAAATATAGATATATGTTTTAATTTTTACAAAAATTATTTTATTTTATGCTAATTTTTAATCATTTTTTTATAATTTTGCATCTATATCTTATCAAAAAATGCAAAAACATACGATTCGTAATCCTCTTTTTGAAATTATTTGGAATGTTAATTCTTTGGCTTGGAACAAATGGGATTCCAATCTAAAAGATTTGATTTATTATAAATTATTGCCAATTGCTGAAAAAGTTTTTGATGAAATGATTGACGAAAATACCATTATCAAAATTGATTCTTTGAATATTAATTTAGGAGAAATGGCTTTAAGTGAAGTACAAAGCAAAATTCCAGAAATTTTTGAACGAAAATTAAGAGATGCTTTAAACGATAAAATTCCGCAAGTCAAAAGATTTAAACCCAATATTCAATCCACAAAAGATGAACGTTGGCAGGCTTTTACTTATTTTTTAGAAACAGGCAGAGATACTTGGTGGATTTCAATTTCACCTACACAACAACAAGAAATAAATATTTTTGAAAACAAACCTTTAACACAACTTTTTAAGCAAATTACAGAAGAATCTCCTGAATTATTACGAATTTTTTTGAAACAACAGCCTATTAATTCTGCTTTGATGCAAAGATTTTTTCAGACGATTTCTTTTGAAAAATGGTTAGATGCTTTGTATTTACATAGAAAAGAAATTGTAATTTTTTGGCAAAATTTTTTCAATGAATTGGTTTTTTTGCTCTCAAAAAAGACTTTTAAACCCGTTCAAGCATTAAAAAATGAATTATATCAATTTATTCTAAAAAAAGCAATCGATGATAATTATTTTTTTGGTTTTGGAAACGAAAAAGACAATATACAAATCGAGTTTTTAGAACAATTTTTTAAAAATTTACCTCAATATTTTTCTGAATTTAGTAATTATTTTTCAAAAAAATCATTACTTTTATTAAAAATAAGTCCAAAAGATATTCAATTTTTTATCGAAATAATGAATTTTTTTAAACAAAATTCTATAGTAAAAAATGGTTTTTTATCTAAAAATATCCAAAAAACTTTTGAAGAATACGTCAATATTTTGATACAAGAAATCAATAAAAATCCTTTAAATATTTCTTTATGGCAAGATTATGAAAATATTTTGCCTCAAAATCAAAAAAATAAGCTACAATTGTTTTTATCTGTTTATAAATCTACAATTTTTGAAGTATTAAATACAGAAAAAAATGAATTTTTAGAACAATATTTTAAAAAATTAATTGTTAATTTATCTATTTTTCAAGAACAAAAAATATTTTTACAACCTAATTTTGAACAAATTACAATAGATTTTTTTCAAAATGATGATATAAAATATGTAAAATTTTTGGAAAAATTTACAGAAAATCTACAAAAAAATACAGAATTTGAAAAAATTGTTATCAGCCATGAAAAACAAATTGAAATTCAAAAAATTGTAGAAAAACAAGAATTGATTAATAATTTTTCATCAGAATTATTAACAGAAAAAAACAAAGAAAATGAAGTTTTTTTAGAAAAAAATTTAATAGATATTTTACAAACTATTTTAGGTAATCAAGCCCAAGAAATATTACAATTGTTACAAAAATTAAGTGATTCTTTTCGTTGGTTTCAATATTCAAAACCTAAATGGAAACAAATTTTGTGGGAAAATTTATCAAAAGTTTTATGGGAAAATCGTTTTCAAATTAGTATAGATACAAAAAAAATCATCACACAATTTTTTCAAAATTTGAAACAAAATATCAATGCAGAAGATTATGTTTGGCAAAATTTTTTGATTAGAAATGATATAAATAATACTTATTCTTTTGTTTTTGATGTTAAAAATATTGATTTAATTGAATTAGAAAAAGAAAATTTTGTACTAATCAATTGGATTGTAACCTTGCAAAAATATTCATTGAACATAAACGAAATGCGTTTGATAGATAAATTTTGGATAGAAATTGCATATATTTTTATGACTCATTTGCCTCAGGTTGAAAATACTTTGATGAATGTTTTTATGATAGAAGTAGAAAAATTTATTCAAAAAAATAAATCTATAGAAACCAAAAAAACAGATTTTTTATGGACAATTATTCAAAAATTATTTGAAAATTTTGAACTAAATTTAATTGATACAAACTTCGAAAACGATTTGAACAAAATTGTATTATTCAAAGAAAACAAAGTAAAATTAAAAAAAGTAATCAATTCGTATTATCAAATCAATAAAACGAATAATATCAACACTTTTGAGGAATGGAAAACGTTTTTTGGAATTGAAAATAAAGTCAAAAGAGAGAAAATTTTAAGAGAATTATTACCACAAAATATTGAATTAATATTAAAATTTTTGAATAAAATTGAATTTAAACTTTCACAATTTAGAGATTTTATGGCAAAAATTCCCGCAGAAAGACAAAAAATAACTTGGGAAATATTAGTCAATTTCTTTTATCAAAATCAAAAAAATGAACAATGGACAACAGAAAATATTTTTATTTTCTTTGAAAATTATTTGTTTCAGACCTTAAAAATCTATCCTCAATACTATGCAGATGTCATAGAATTAGTCCCTGCGGCTCGAAAAAGAGTGAGAAATATCAATTATATTGAAAAAATTGTTTTATATTTTTGGCAAACAGGGCAATTTGCTTGGACAGAAATTTGGAAATTTTATACAGGAAAATTAGATAATTCATTGGAAAAAAATATGAATTTGTTTTTTGAATTTTTAGCAGAAAATAATCCAAGTCGTTTATTGGAAATTATAAAAACACCAATTTCAAATAAAAATTATCAAAAAATATTACAACTAATTGAAAATCAAGATATTAAAAATGCAATCATTGAAAATAAACAACTCAATGATATTGAAATGGAAGATAATATCCTAACAATTTCTACTATTTATCAAAGTTTAATTGATTTATCTAATCAAAAAATTGATATAAAATTAGAAAATTTAGTTTACTTTTATGAAAATAATGAAGAAATTTTTTATCAAATTTGGAAAAAATTTAACCAAAATATCAAAGAAAATTTATTAAAAATATATCCTGAATTTTTTGAAAAAGTCAATAATATTGAAAATGTTTTAACAATTTCTACGATTTATCAAAAATTAATTGACTTATCTAATCAAAAAATAAGCATAAAAATAGAAAGTTTAGAACAATTTTATAGATATTATCCCGAATATTTGCATCTTATTTGGAAAAATTTAGATGAAAATATAAAACAAAATTTACTTAATATATTGCCTATTTTCTTTGAAAAATTAGATTTAGAAGTTCAAATATTTGCAGAACAATTCGAAAAAATTGGTGATGATATTCTTAAAAATGATTATTTACCAAGATTAGAAGAAAGAAAAGATGACAAAGATGACTTAAAAACCTTAGAAAAATTAAAAGAATTAGCCAAAAAATCTTTGTATAAGAAAAAAGAATGGCAAAATGAACCTATGTATGTGGCTAATGCAGGGGCGGTTATTTTACACCCGTATCTTTGGCGGTTGTTTGGTGTGTTAGATATGCTCGAAAATAACGCACTAAAAGATGAAATTGCTCAAACAAAAGCAGTTCATTTGATAAATTATTTGGTTTTTAAATCAATAGAAGGCGAAGAAAGTCAGTGGATTTTAAATAAAATTTTATTAGGAATTCCAATTGAACAAACTTTGGTGGCAGATATTACACTTACCGAAAAAGAAATGGAAACTTGTGAAAGTTTATTGAAAGGAATTGTGAGTAATTGGACGGCTTTAAATCAAACTTCGAATGATAATTTGCGTATTTCTTTTTTGCAAAGAGAAGGAAAATTGACAGATGAACCTGATAATTGGGTTTTGCGTGTGCAAAGTTCAGGTTTTGATATATTGTTGGAGCGCCTGCCTTGGGGCTTAAATCCGCTTAAAACTCCTGCAATGAAAAAAATTATGGTCGTAGAATGGATTTAATTTTTATGTTTCTACTAAGATTTATACGAAATTAACCTGAGTTCTGGATAATATTTATATATAAACAATTGATTTTCAATTATTTATATATAAATATTTTGGTTCTTCGAAAGTTATTGCAGGAATACGATTTTTGGATAGCAAAAACGTTTACCTGAGCCTGATTTGAGCCTGCTTGTTTGATAGTCTGCAATAACTTTCTAAAAACCCTATTATTTTAATTAATTTATTTTACCAAAACAAAATATTGAAAAAATAAAACTTCTTATTCTCCTAATAAATTAATTTGTCCTGTAGCAAAAATTAATTGTAAATAAGTTTGCTTTACTTGTTGCAAAATTTCATAATATTGTTGTTGAGTTTCTAACCAACTTCTTTGTGCCTCCAAAAAATCAATGATAGTCGTGCCGCCTCGCAAATACGCATACCTGACGTTATCCAAAATAATTTGAGAAGTTTCTAATAATTTTTTAAATTTTTCAAGATTGTTTTTTTGAAAATCAAAAGCATATAAAGCATTTGTGATTTCTATTTTGATTTTATTTTGTGTAGCGATTAAAACTTGTTCTACTTGTAATTTTTCAACTTTTGAGCGATTGATATTACCTTGATTTCTATCAAAAATAGGTAATTGTATAGTCGCAAAAATACCAAAATAAGGCACAGAATTTTGTGGATTCCAAAGAAAACCCAATTCTGGTTTGGGAATAGCATTGGCATTTTGTAGTTTGATATTGGTTTCTGTGGCTTGCAAATTAGCCTTCAAAGCTATAATATCACTTCTGTTTTCAATCGCAAAATTTAATAAAGAATCTAATTTTGCGTTGTTTACGACTTCAAAATTATCATTTTTATCAATTTGAAGGCTGTCTTGTGTGCCGATTGATAGTTTTAGTTCTCTTATTTTATTGTCAATATTTTGTTTAATACTTTTTTGTTTCATTTCATATTGTAATACTAACAATTGCGTTCTCAAAACTTCAGTTTCTGTAATCACTTGATTTTTAAGCCTTCTTTCATTAATTTTTAACAAAGTATCTATGTTACTTTTAGCAATATTAATAATTTCTAATTGTTTTTCGAGATTCCAAGCCTCTAACCATTTGTTAGCTACTTCAAAAAATAAATTTCTTTCTGTTTCAGCATAATTTTTTTTAACTAAAATATTATTTTTTTCTGCATATTCAATTTTATATTTTCTTTGATTAGGCAATTGAAATATTTTTGTGAATTGCCACCAAACTTGTCTATTTTTATTTTGATAAAAATTTGTGTTGTCTGCAAAATATTGACTATTCATCAATTGCAAAAACTGCATATTTAATGTCGGATTTGGTCTTAATTTTGAAGTCGTTATATCAGCCATCGCCATTTCAAAATTTATTTTTTCGGCTTTTAAAAACAAATTATTTGCTTTTGATGTTTGTAAAGATTTTTGTAAATTATATATTTGCCCATATAAAAAATTGTTGGTAAAAACATAAAACAAAGCAATCAGCGTAATTTTTAAGTGCATTTTAAACGACATAAAAGTAATAATGTAGGTTTTTTAATGCACAAAGTTACAAAAAAATATAAAATTAGTTGTTTTTTATTAAAATATTTATTTACATTTGCAAACCTAATTCAAAAAAAATGAAAATTATTATTTGTATATTCTTTTTTATGTTGATGTTTTTTGCCTGCACATCTCATAAAGAAAAACCAAAAACAATAGAAAACCAACCACCAGAAGTTAGTGCAGATGGTATCAATATTCAATTTAAAACCAACGAAAGTTTTAATTTTTTTAAGACAACCAAAGTAAATTCTGAAGACATTAGCAAAGAGTTGAAAGCCATCGGACGCGTGGGCGCTATCACAGTACCCGCTACGCAAGGCAATAGACCTGTTTTGGTATTGTTTGAAAGCCCCGAATTGACCAGCAGTTATATTGATATTGCCCATCATCAAATCAATATTTCTCAAATTCAAAACATTAATATCAAACAAAGAGAAATCGAGTTAGAAAGAATAAAAGACTTAGTAAAACATGGTGCAGGAACAGGAAAAGACTTATTAGAAGCACAAATGGCTCTTTCTGTCGAAAAAACTAACTTAGCAAACCAAAAAGCAAGCATCGTCGAACACGAAGTCAAACTAAAATCAAACGGATTTAATCCCGAACAACTTAATTTTACTTCCGCAGGAATTGCTTATATTATTTGTCATATTCCCGAAAATCAAATTTCAAAAATAGAAAAAGGAAAAAATTGTGTTCTCGAATTCGCTTCTTTTCCTAACGAAAAATTTGCAGGAAAAATTGAAGATATTGCCGATGTGGTCGATAATACAACTCGAATGGTCAGGTTAAGAATTCTTGTCATTAACAATCAATTCAAATTAAAAGCTGGAATGTTTGCTAATATTTCTTTTGAATTGAATGAAGGTGATTTTGTTAATATCAATAAAAATTCATTGATTACGGTACAAGGAAAAGATTATGTTTTTTTAAAAAAAGATAAACAAACTTTTATTCGAAAACAAGTAGAAATCGGACAACAAATAGGCGACAGAATCTTGATAATGAAAGGTTTACAAAATGGTGATGAAATTGCTATCGAGGGTGTTTTACAACTCAAAGGACTTTCTTTTGGCTATTAATTGATTTTTCACTATCACCTAATAATTAAAATGAAATTATTTTTGTTACTTTACAAAAAAGATTATATTTGCAAAAAAATTATTAATTATTTTTTAAATCTATGAAAAAAAGTTACTTATTATTTCTTATATTTCTTGCTTTCTTTTTGCACACATATATAGATGCACAAGTTGTAAATACGGGTATGCTCGACACAACTCAAATCAATGTAAAAGGAAAATTGACGACAGCGGCATATATCGATGCGTACTTTGGATACAATAGTTCGCAACCTTCCAACAATGAAAATCCATATTTTGTATCTATGCACAGACATAACGAAATGACCATAAATTTGGCTTATATTGATGTAAAATATGTTACAGAACGATATAGAGCAAGATTTGTACCCGGTTTTGGGACTTATATCAATGCTAATTATGTTGGAGAAGCAGGCACTTTACGCAATGTAGTGGAGGGATATGTAGGGGTAAAATTATCTAAAAAAAAAGAATTATGGTTAGATATTGGCGTGTTGGGTTCGCCTTATACCAATGAATCTGCCATCTCAAAAGACCATTTTATGTACACTCGTTCTTTTGCTCCTGAGTTTGTTCCTTATTATGTTTCGGGTGGAAAATTAAGTTATAAAATCAGTGAAAAAGTAAGTGCTTATTTATATTTGATAAACGGATGGCAGGTTATTCAAGATAATAATGGGCAAAAATCTATCGGTACACAAATTGAATATCGCCCTACAGGTTCTGTTTTAATCAATTGGAATACTTATTTTGGAGATGAACGTTCTGATACTAATCCTAATTTTAGAACAAGATATTTTTCTGATATTTATTTTATTTTTAGTCCTCAAAAAAGTAAATTTAAAGGAACGGCTTGTGCGTATATTGGACAACAAGATATTTTACAAACTGACGGAACTATATTGGCAAAACAATGGTGGACGGCTAATATTATTGGGCAGTATAAAGTCAATCCTAAATGGAGTGTTTCAGCAAGATTAGAATATTTTTCTGACCCAAATCGGGCTGTTTCTGTACCTATCGTCGAAAAAACAAAAGGTTTAAATATTTATTCAGGAAGTATTGGTGTGATGTTACAACCAATGGATAATATATTTTTACGATTTGAAAGTAGAAGTTTTTTATCAGAAGGAGATGCTTATAAAAATACGGAAGGAAATCCTGATAACCAAAGTCATTGGGGAATTGCTAACGTTACAATTGCTTTTTAGATAAAAATTTGAAATTTTATCAAAGTTGATAAAAAAAATGATTTTTTATTTGGATTTTAGAACTTTGACAAAGTTTGGAACTTTGTCAAAGTTGATAAAAAAAGTTGATAAAAAAAATGATTTTTTATTTGTATTCTATAAACTTGAGAAATCTTTGAAGAAGTGGATTTGGCGTGGCAAAAATGCCATTTTTTACACAAAAAGATGTTACATTATGTATAGCGGTGGCATTTATGCCACCTTTCGCAAAGTATTTTAGAGATTTCCCAAGTTTATAGTTTAGTTTTTCTTTATCAATACCAACAATTATTTTTATTGCAACTTCCAATTATATTTCGCTAATTTATTTGTCAATTTTTGTTCAACTATTTCAATACTCAAATTTTCATTTTCTTTTGTCAATATTATCATACAACCTTTTCCTAAAACTCCGCTTTCATTAAACTCCAACTCTTTTATTTTTATAGATTGTGTTATACGATTCAAATCTATTTCTTGGTTGAAAGGCTCGCCCGTATGCCCATAAAAATGGTAATGAAAAATAACATTGTCCAATACTTCTCTGATTTCAGCCATTCCATAACCTCTTTGACTGCCATCATCTTTGTCGTGAGTAATCAAAATATCAAAAATATCTTTTGTTTTTAGCAGTTTTTTGATTTGTTTTCTTTCGTATTCTTGGATAAATTTCTTTTCATTTCTTCCTTTTCTATCTCCAATTCTACCAATTCCGACAAAAGTTAGCGTATCTTTTTCTGTTTTTAATTCTTGTTTCAAACCTGACTTACAAACAAAAACTCTTTTGTAGATGTCAATTGAAAAAAGGCTATTTTCAGCATTTTCACTTTCTAAATTATCCAAAAAATCGTGGTCTTCGTGATTGCCACGCACACAAATCATATTGATATTCAGTTCATCTAAAAATGCTTTTATATTTGGATTTATTTTTGTGAAATCATCATAAAATCCTAACTCATCTCTGTCGTTTTGTGCGTGTTTTATGGTTGCTTTGTCTAAACTGCTAATATCAGGAAAAGCACCCATATCGCCACATTGTAAAATAAAATCAATTTTATTACCCGTTTCTTTTTGGTATAAATCTACCAATTTGAAAGGTAATAATATTTTGCCATGAATATCAGAAAAAATTGCAATTTTCATTGGTTCTTATTGTTTTACTAATTTGATTGATATTTTTTATAAGTTTTTTTTCTTCCAATAAATTGCACCCATTGTATAAAATTAAATTCAAGATTATCAAACATCATTTTTTTGTTATCAATTTCTAAATTCAAATTTGGTATCCATCGTAAATTGGTACGTAAAAGATTAGTGCCTGTCTTGGTTACTCTGATGTCCCAACCAAATATAAAACCTATTGCTGGTTTTGTTTGGTTAAAAGTTAAATCATTTACTTTCACATTCAAATTCTCGATGGAGCCTGTTATTCCCGCAAAAGGAACAAAACCAAGCCAATTAAACAAGTTTTTATAAATTTCTATCATAAATGAATGTCGCCTGATGGATATTTTGTCATCAAAAGCTTTTAGAGTCGAACCCAATGTTCTATACGATAATCCAATATTCATATCAGGTTTATTAAGAAATCTACCAAATGTTATATCAGGCATAAATCCACCAATAAAATTATCATACAAATGAGGAAAATTTGTTTTTAAGTAAGGAGATTTACTTATTTGTAATCCTGCTGATGGACCTAAGCCCCAATACCAACTGCTTAAATGTTTTTCTTTATCTAAAATATGATGTTTTAAATTTTCTTGTGCAATATTTTTTTGAGAACGCATATTTTTATCTGTATCAATATAACGAGTTAGTCCTATTTGAAAAGAAATTGGACTGAATTTTACTTCTGCGACTTGATTGGGAGAAATATAATTTTCTATTTTTTGAAGTGCTTGGTAATTTAAACCAACGTTCCAGATATACTTTTTTGAAGTATAAGAAAGCCCAATTTGTAAAGGAAAAATCATTTTCTGCCATTCGCTTCCTCCATATTTGTATGAAGTTCCTTCTAATTGTTGTTTGAAATTCAAAAGTCTAAAACTTGTTCCAATATAAGGACTGATTCTACCTGATTTTAAGGGTAATGGATAAATCTTTATACCTGTTTCTATGCCTTGTCGATATTCTAATTCTTTAAATTCTTTTGGCGTTGATTGATATGAAAAAAATGAAAGAGGAAAAGTTACATAAAAATCTGTATGTCCCCAAAAATGAACACCACCTATTGTAAGACGAGGTATAAATGTTTGATTAAAGTTTATATTTTGGCTCGTACCATTATTGACAAACGAACTGCTGCCACCTCCTAACATTAAAATATCTCCGCCAAAAGTTGTCCAAGCAAAACTTGTGCTTCTTTCTAAATACTTTTGAGTATAAACTGTGTCTATCGATTGTGCAAAAGTAATATTTTGAAAGAAAAAAATTATTAGTAAAAATAAATGTAATTTTTTCATTATATTCTTGTTATAAAGATTTTATTGATGATGTATTGGCACGTTGAGGTGTTCAAAAAATATTAAATCAATATTTGCATAAACACTCAATAACAGATAAATATCGAATTTATAAATGTGAGTTTTGTCGTTACCAATAAATATATCTTGTTTTTATTCTTTTGTAAAACTAAATATTTGTCCATTTTGTTTTAATATCATTGTCTTATTTATTGGACTAAATTCTAAGATTATTCCTTCATCTTCATAACTAAACTTGTCTTTTTCGGTGGCTTGTAATGTTAAAGCATTTTGTCCTGTTGCTTGTGCGATTAGGTTTAAGTTGTTTTTTGTTATAGAAATTTTAATAGGTAGTTGTTTGCTATTGTAAATGCCTAAATACTTGTCCAAATCTTCTGTTGTTACTTGGTAAATGTTCACAACTGGTGGCGGAATATAATTGTATGGGATATAATTTTCCCAACGCCAAGGTGTGTAGATATCGCCTATGCTATATGCTAAAAATTCTTTAAAAATACTTTCCCCATTGTCATTGTTGGTCATAATAACCACTGCAATTTTTTTGTCAGGAAAACAAATAGAATAATGCCCCCAGCCATCATCATGCCCTTCTTTGAAAAATGCTCGCCCAAAAGGTGTGGTAAATGTCCCAACTCCAAAACCATACCCTAACTGAATATTGTCGTTGTCTGTATTGTCTATTTTGGAAAGTGGTCCAAATTGGCTTCTTGATTTTATTCTAATTTGTTGGCTTGTCATTTCCTTAAAACTTTTTTTTGAAAGTCCCTTACCACTTATTAATTCTGTATAAAATTTTGTAAAATCTTCAAAAGTTGTACTCATAGAACCACCTGCACTGGCTTCTTTCCATTTCATTAATTCATAAGGTTCACCTTTTGCATTGTGTCCATAACAAATACTACTATCGAATCGAGTTTGCCAAACTTGGCTTGTATTTGTCATTGCCAAAGGTTTAAAAACCCTTTCCTGTGAAATAGTTTCATAATCTTTCCCTGTGAGTTGTTCAATAACGAATTGTAATAGATAAAGCCCTTCGCCTGAATAACTATATCGGGTTCCTGGTTCAAATTTAATTTTTAGTTTTTTATCTTCTTCAAACCAACGCCAATTTGGAAAGCCTGTTGTGTGTGTAAGGCACATTCGTGCTGTTATTTTTTCATAACGTTTATCATCTTTTAAGTCGTGATAACCACGTCTGAATCCATTTATTTTGATTTCGGGCAAAGGTTTACTCAAATATTGTACAAGCGGTTTGTCAAGGTCAATAATTTTTTCTTGAACGTATTGCATAGCAATATAAGCAAATACCATTTTTGCCAAAGATGCTCCATACATTACAGATGTTTTTTCAAAAGAAATATTTTTTTGAACGTTTGCAAGTCCATAAGTTTTATTAAAAATAGGTTTATTGTCATTAAAAACTGCGATAGCAACTCCTGAAACATTTGCAATTTTCATCAAGTATTTAATTTTTGCGTTTAAGCTATCCACAGTAATTTTACTGCCATCAATTCGTTTGATAGATTGTCCAAATAAAATTGTTGAAAAGGTTGGAAAAAGTATCATTAATAATATTTTAAATTTCATAACCATTTTTTTTAGTTTGTTGTTATAATAAAATAACTCATCAATATACGCAACTCGCGCACATATCCATACAAAAGTAAATATTTTTTTTAAAACGCCCAAATATTTTTTAAAATACTTACTAAATAATTGAAAATCAAATGTTTATAAAAAAACGTTACTCTAAAATTTTCGTATATTAATTAAAACAGCGAAATATTTGATTTGTAAGGGCGAGGATAAGCATCGCCCTTACAATCGTATTTTTTTTGTGTAGAGATACATATTTTGTTAAAATTTCAAATATATACAAAATTTTTACAGCAAGTAATTTTTTGGTCAAAAACAAAAGAGGCTGAAAAATCAGCCTCTTTTATTTTAAAATATTTTTGCTAATTCACAATCAGCTTATTAACCCAAGTGGTCTTGGATTTTGGATGGATTATTTTTATGATATACATTCCTTTTGCCAAAGATTTTACATCAACTTTTACGCCTTTTGTGCCTTCATCTATTTTTGTAGTCATTACTTTTTGACCTTGCATATTCAAAATCTCACACGCATAAGTGGTAGTAGCAATTTCTTCAAATCCCATAAAAACTTCATCAATCGCAGGATTAGGATATATCCAACATTTTCCTTGTTTTTCGTCTTCAATTCCTGAAATCAAAGGAGGGAAAGTAGTAGGTGATGCTTTTTCCGCGTCTAATATATCAAAAGTAATATCATCTTGTACAAAAGCCGTAACTATTAAATTATTCCAATCATAAAAAAACGGAATATTTGGATTATTTTGATTGACAGCGTACATAGGAATACTAAAATTTAGTATTTCAGTATCACCTGATGCCCAAGTTCGCCTATAATACGTACCTGTGGCACTTGGAAGCATTTTTCGAACTACATTTTTATAAATCGTTGTGCCTGCCGCTCCTAATTGTGATGAAGTAACGGTTTTCTCAACCAATGCTACATGAAAAACAACAGGATTTGTATAATCATCTAAGGCTAATACTTCTGCACGAATATTTAGATTACCATTAGTTGGCGGAGGAAAAGTAATTTTTACTTTCATTGGTGCAGGCAAAAGAGCCAATTGACTATATTTTTGAGGTCCCCAAATGCTAAACAATTGGTCTGGTCCTGTTTCTCCATCGATGGTAGCTCTTGGTGCTTTCGAGATTTCGTTATAAGAGGCACGTGCCGTAGCATCGTGTGGATTTTGATTATACAAAACATCTGTTCCCAAAAAATCAGTAAAATGTTGCATTACTACCAATTCTAATTGTTGAATAGTTGGAAAACTATTAATAAAAGTATTTTCAGTATTGGCGGCAGGATTAGTAGAAGTAAAATATTCTAATAATAATTTTGCTTTTCTATTGCCTACATACACATCATCAAAAGCAATTCCGTCTAAAGTCTGCCCTGCTGGATTATCACTATTGCTTCCAAAAGCAACTCTGAAGCGGACAGGATTACTACCTACTTCTCCTCTGATAAAATCTAAGGCAAATCTTGCTTCTTTCCATTTTCCATATTTTCCTGACCAGCCTTTTCTTTGTGGATTAACAACATCACCGCCTGGCGCTCCCAAAATATTGTTAGCATTATACCAATCCAAACCATCTCCTACACTTCCAACTACTTTCCAAGTTTGTCCGTCATCATAAGAATATAAAAGTGATGCACCATCTGCTCCTTCATCTGAATCTAACCAAAGTTTAATTACTAACATTGGTCTATCAATATTTACCAAAGAAAAACAAGGACTTTCTACAAAAGATTTTTGATTATTAGTATAATTGCCAGTCAAACCTGTTCCCCAATATCTACTTCCGGGTGTGGTTGGGGTAACGGTTCTTCCTGCAACAGGCAAACCAAGTGTCCAAGTGTGAGGCACAGCATTATCATCTGTTCCTGCAATCCAACCATGATTATTGGCTTGAAAATCCTCTGAATAAGGGCTTGTATCAGTAGGGGTAAAAAATGGAAATATTGATACTTTTTTAGTAATTGTGTGTGAACAATTTTTATTAGTTCTTACAATCAATTTTACATCATATACACCTGCATTCACGAATGTATGCGTAGGATTAGGAAAATTTCCAACTATGACAGGCGTTCCATCTCCGAAATCCCAAGTCCATTGATTGATAGCACTTGCATTGACGGTGCTAACGGTAGATAAATTTGTAAATTGTGTGGTACTACCCAAACAAGTGCCTAAATATCTAAAATTAGCAACAGGTACAGGATTAATTGCCAATGGAATTGTATTTTGTTCGTAAAAACAATTAAATTGATTGGTAACTTTTACTTTCACAACGAAAGAACCCGCATCTGGAAATATTTTTGAAGGATTACTTATATTCGCGGTTGTATTATCAGGAAAAACCCACTCCCAAATCCAATTACCTTGATTAGTAGAAGGCGTAAAAGTTGTCGTTTCTCCATAACAAGTATTAGCAATTACGATAGTGTTGTAAGGAACTGGATTGACAACTACAGGAATTTGCACTATTTGAGAACAATTTGGTGTCGTGTTGCTACTGATTTGTGTAAGTTTTACAAATTCAGTACTTGATACATTGTCCCATTTTACTCTAATGGCGTTTGTACCCGTTCCCGAAACAATCGTTCCGTTATTTACTTCCCAAATATAACTATGCCCTGTAACTGCTACGGTAGAATACGCATATTCAGTATCTTCACAAACTACTCCAACTCCAGCAATAGATGGCGTAGGCAATGGCAAAATGACCACATCAACGCTTGCGTATTTTGAACAATTTGGAACTAATATAGTATTTGTTTGTGTTAATTCCACTTTTCCGACAGCGTTTGTTCCCCAAGTTACTGCAATTTGATTAGTACCCTGCCCTGTAAATGTACCGTTAGTTACTATCCAATTATAAGTATGTCCTGTTACGTTTGCTACTTGATAACTATAAGTCAAAGTTGCACAAACATTATTAGTTCCTGCTACTCCCCCTACAATATTTGGCGTAGGTAATGGATTAATAGTGATATTTTGAGTTGATACTTTTGAGCAAGAAGTAGCGGTAATTGTTTGGGTAACTTTCACAATACCTGTAGCATTTGCACTCCAATTGACCGTAATCGCATTTGTATTTTGTCCACTTGCAATTACTCCATTGGTAACGTCCCAAATATAGGTATTTCCTGCTACGTTTGGCGTGCTATAAGTAACTCCTGTTGATAATGCACAAACGGCATTATTTGTATTAGTTACCAAAGGATTAGGTAGAGGATTGATGGTGTAATTTTGTGTAGCAGTATTTGAGCAATTATTAGGGTCAGTTTGTGTTACGGTCAATGTTCCTGTTCCTGCCACTCCCCAAGTTACTGTTACTTGACTTAGATTGGTCGCAGAGGTAATCGTACCACCTGTGATAGTCCAAGAATATGTATTTAAAGTTACAAATGGTGTACTATAAATATTTCCTACTGACGTTTCGCAAGCCGCTCCACCAGAAATTGAAGGTGTAGGCAATGGCAAAATAATAATATTTTTTGAATCTAATCTACTACAATTAGGTGTTAATAAAGTATTTGTTTGTGTTACTTCCACTTTTGCTCCCGCCGGATTGCTTCCCCAAGTTACTGAAATTTGATTTGTTCCCTGTCCTGTAAAAGTTCCACCTACTACATTCCAAACATAATTTTGTCCTGCAGCATTAACTACTTGATAGTTTTGTACTGATAAAGCACAAACATTTAAAGTTCCTGTAATTGCAGGCGTAGGCAATGGGTGGATAGTGATATTTCTTGATGTAATCGTAACACAATTTGTCAATGTATTCGTTTCTGTAACTTGGACAGTTCCTGAGGCAGTTGTTCCCCAATCTATCGTAATTGCATTCGTATTTTGTCCTGTTGCAATTGCTCCCCCTGTTACATTCCAAGAATAAGAGCGATTGGCTGATGATGTAATACTATATGCTTCTGCTGTTTTTCCTGCACAAACAAAACCACTTCCTGTAATGACAGGCGTTGGTAAAGCATTGATAGTAATATTTTGGTTAGATGTTCCTACACAACTATTGGCATCTGTTTGGGTTACATTCAATGTTCCTGTTCCTGCGGCTCCCCAACTTACCGTAATTTGATTTGTATTTTGTCCAGCCGTAATTGTTCCGCCTGTAATTGCCCAAACAAAAGTTCCTGAGCCTGAAGTACTATAAATATTTCCTACAGAATTGGCACAAATACTTACATTGCCTATAATAGGAGGTATAGGTAGAGGATTAACGACTACAGCACGCGTATTGGGTGCTGTACAACCATTGGCGGCAGTTTCAATTACTGAAACAGAAGCGTTTGGATTAGCCGCCCCCCAATTAATTGTAACTACATTCGTGCTACCTCCCGAAGCAATTGTTCCACCTGAAACTGACCATGAATAGGTACTTCCATTCGAAGGCATTGTATAAGTAACACCTGTTTGGTTTGCACAAACAGAAGTATTTACATTTGGAATAATCGGATTAGGTTTGGCTAAAATTGTTATATTTCTTACATCATTTCTTACACAACCTGTAGCAGTAATCGTTTCTGTGGCAGTGATAACACCTGCCCCTGCACTTCCCCAAGTGATTTGAATAGCATTTGTATTTTGTCCTGCGGTAATAATACCTCCTGAAACTGACCATGAATACGTACTACCTACATTATTGGTTACAGAATAAGCATTTCCTGTAGTGTTTTCACAAGTGGAAGCCGATGGCACTTGTACTATGGTTGGAGTAGGTAATGAATTAATAGTAATCGCTCTTGTTACTAATTTACTACACGATTGAACAGCAGGAGTAGTATAATTAGCGGTTTGCGTTACCTGCACGCTTCCCGCACCTGCAACACCCCAATTGACAACAATACTATTTCCTATATTGCTCCCTGAAATTGTGCCTCCCGATACGCTCCATACATACGTATTATTTGGAACATTGGGTACAGAATAAGTTACATTATTTTGATTAGCACAAACACTATTACTTCCTGTAATGACTGGTGCAGGCACTCTAAATACTACTGTCGATATAGCAAAGCCATAATTTGGACATGGTAAACCAGGATAACCATTGCTACTATTTGCGAAAAAAATAGCCCCTGACCAATTGACAAAATTTTGTCCTACAGGAATAGCTACATTGCTTGGATTAAAAGCAAAAACACCCGGACTTACTAACACAATTGGGTCTGTGCCTCCATTGGCTGAGTTGCTGGCTAAAAAACCACCATTGCTATTTACCGATTGCGTAATACAATTAGGAGTTACATCATCTCTTACCAAAGCAGAAGTTTGGGGTGCATCATTACAAAAACTTTGTGAAATGATAAAACCTGCATTATTTACAATTACACTTACCGTTTGAGAACTACTACAACCATCAACATTGGTTACGGTATAAGTAAGAATATTTGTTCCCAAGGCAGCAAGACTTGGTACAAAATTAGTCCCCGAAACACCTGAACCAGTGAAAACTCCTCCCGCAGGAGTAGCCACATTTCCTAATGTATTTAAACTTACAGGAGTAGATTGTGTATTGGAAAAATTAGTATTGCCCATCGTAAAAACAACACTTGGCAATGCTTTTACTTGAAAAGCATTGATAGTAGAATTGGTTTGACAATTGGTAGTTGTATTTTTACCAATAATTGTCATCGTATAATTGTCATCTACTGCCAAAGTTGCCAAAGTAGTATAAGTATTAGTACCACTAAAAGCAGTTGGAAATCCCGGTTCTGAAATTCCTGATTTTTTTAAATCAAAACTATATTGGTCTGAATTACCACTTCCTGTAAAGGTAATAGTTTGTCCAAAACATATTTTGTTGTCTGCATCACTACTTGTCAAAACTACCACAGGATTATCATTAATGGTAATAGTTAAAGTAACTACATTACTATTGCACGTTCCATTGTTATTAACGACATAAATTGTGGTTGTTCCTACATTCGTAGTATTGATTCCTAATTGTGCTAATGTTCTTGTTGTTCCTGTTGTAATCAAAGAAGTTAATGTCGCATCAGAATACCAGTTTACTGTTGTTCCTGAGGATACAACATTAGTTGTATTTGTAATATTTTTACAATAAGCAAGCGAGTTTCCACCTGTAATAACTGGCAATGGAGGAAGTGTTGTCGTAGAAAATGTAGCAAATACTTTTCCGTTTTCTGCTCCTGCAATAACCGCACCGCCACCTGTCCTTGTCATATTCACATTGGTTACAGATGAAGTTGCTCTTACTTTTAGTCCACTGATGGTAATAGAATTAGTTTCTGTTTGACTTCCTGCCGCATTATCAAAAGAAATAAAAATACTATTGGTAGCGACAAATATTAACCCATTGGTAATAAATCCGCCTGTGCTTGTAAAACTAATCGTTCCCACTCCGCTTTGTAATTCTACTCCTGCAGGCATCGTAAAAATCATATTTTGTCCGTTACCTGTAGGAATTTCAGTTACACTATTTTCTGTAATGACGATATCACCGAGTGTGGTATAAGCTGGATTACCTACACAAAGATTAGTCAAAGTAGGTGCAGTAATCGTAACTGCAACAGGTGTTGGATTTTTTGCGAATAATAAATGTTGTTGTATTTGCCCTATCCAAATAATCAAAAAAAATAGGTATAATTTTATATTTTTCATAACTTGTTAATTTTATTTTCAGAGGGTTGTTTATTTTTTAGTTTCTCCATTGGGGGTTAATTCAATCAAAGCCAACATAGGCGTTGTTTCATAAATCACTGTTCCTAATACGACAATATTTCCATTGCTCGCTACACGTACACACGAACCAACATCATCTTTGGGACTACCAAAATCTTTTTGCCATTCAACGTTACCTGAACTATTTAATTTTACTACCCAAATATTATCATTTAAAGTACCTTTAAATACTACATCAGTTGTACCTGTAACCACATATCCACCATCAGGAGTATTAGTTATGGAATTAATTCTTTGGTTATTCTCTCCTCCAAATCTACTTTGCCATTCTATTTTTCCATCACTATTGGTTTTGATTACCAATCCGTCAGTTTCACCTGTGGTTTTGGTAATAGTACCTCCCACTACAAAACCAGCATTAGCAATTTGCACGTCATTTCCGACTGCTTTTTCGGCACTATTGGGGTGATAAAGAGCATAATCCCATTTAAAACTTCCCAAAGAATTAGATAACATAATACGCATATATTGATTATATGAACCTGCCATCACTACATCATTATTGGCTAATGCTCTTGATTTTGAAGAACGATTAGTGGTAGCTGGGTCGCCAAAATAAGTACTTCTTAATAAATTACCTGTATTATCAATTTTCCATAGATATACGTACTCTTGATTGAGGGTAGGTATGGTATATTTACTACTAATACTTATAATATATCCATCAGAAACTTGCTCTATGCTTGAGCCTAAAATATCTAAACGATCATCATTAGCATTAGTTGGGGCGAATGATTTTGTCCATTCTACGCTATCATCTGCTTTTAGTTTGATAACAAAAAAATAATCTGTATTGCTTAAAGCAGTTTTTGAACCACTCAATATAATCACGCCACCATCTGCAGTAGGTCGGATTGTATTGCCTTGTATTCCTGCAATTCTTTTCATTAAAGTTTGATTGCCAAATTTATCAGTTCTAAATAACAAAGGACTAATTTTATTGACATCTAATTCTTTAAAACTTTGTGTGGCTAATCCAATAATTTTATCTTGGCTATCCAAGAAAAATTCAGTAGCTTCATCACTATTGCCTGCGCCTAATAATTTAATAAAAAAGCCTTCGCTTTCTGGACTGGCATCATTTTTACTTCCACAATTTGATAAAAAACAAATTATCAAAATAAAATTAATTATAAGTTGAATTTTTTTCATATTTTTTTATTTATTTTAACTTTGTTTTCTTTTGTCTTGCTTTATAAAATGGATAAAAATAACCTACATTGATTGTCAAATTTCTAAATGCAATATCACTATCAATATATCCATAACCAAAAGCCAATTCTTGATTTCCATATCTTTGTTCTACTTTGATTGCGTTTTGCAAACCATAATGATAACGAACTTCAAAATTTAAAAAACTTCTTCCGCTTTTGTAATCTATTCCCAAACCACCCACAGCATAATAACCCAAAGCATTTCGCTGAGGTTTCATATCCAAAGGTTGTGATTCTAAATTTAAAGGCGTAAGTGATTCTGTATCATTTCTAATTGCAATAGCAGTACTGCTCAATAAATATGTTGCTGATGCTCCAGCAAAAACATAGGGATTTAATTTATTTAAAAAAGGTTTACGATTTTTCTTAAAATTATAATTATTTCCAAAATTAAATTTTAACATCAAAGGTAATTCAAGAAATGCTTGTGTTTCCGTAAAACGAAGAGATTGAAATTTGAATAACCGATTTGAAAACTGATATGAAAATCTTTTATAACCAATTTCTGTCATTATATCTAATCTTTTTGTGATAGGAATAATCGCTGCTACTTGAAATTGAATACCAATTTTTGAATCAAATTTACCATTTCCCGTTCCCGAAGGTTGAGTATTATCTATCGAAAATGCTTTTAAAGATTGTATTTCGGACATATTTACACCCAATTTTACACCTACTACTATAGTTGGTCTGACTTTAAAAGTATCATAAAATCTTTGAAATTCTATCGGACTTGTTGAGTCATACATATATTCAGGCTCTAAGGTAAGTAATTTGAGCATCGAATTTTTTGCATCTTCTTTTTCATTGAGATACAAATTGGTTAAAACAGACAAATTATAGGCTTTCAATTTGTCTTCTTTTTTGACGAGTTGTTTGACACATTCCTCGTTCAAAATAATTTTAACTTGATTTAATAAGCCTTCTTGATAGGCTTGTTCTGCTCTTTTTATCAAATCTACGCAATCTGCTTGTGCTGAAACGATAGATATATTTAAAAAGAGCAATATAGATAAACAAACTATAATTTTTTTAATAGTTGGTTGTATCACAAGTAATATTTTATATCCCATAGCTGTTGAGTATAAAAAAGTGTTGGATTATAAATTAAATAACTTTTTTTTAATAAATGTAACTTTTTTTGTTTTTTTATATCTATTCAGGTATTTTTGATGCAATCCTGAACGTTTGCACAAGATTAAGAAATAAATACAAAATTTTATTTTTAAACTACCATCTGTCTAATTTTCCTTTGGGTAAAATAATCTGCATTGGCAAACGAATAAATTGCGACCGCACAGTAATTTTTCCAGAAAAATCAAAAAACCATTCAGGATTTAATAATTTGTTTTGATAGTAAATTTCAAAATGTAAATGCGCCCCCGTACTCCAGCCAGTGTTTCCACTCAAAGCAATTAGTTGCCCAGCTCTCACACGCGAACCTGCTCTTACGCGAGCATCTAAATGTGCATACAAAGTTTCTAAACCATTATCGTGTGTAATAACAATGTAATTTCCATATCCTGCGTTATACGCAGAAGTTTTAATAACACCATCAAAAACAGATAAAATAGGTTCTCCTCTTTTTAATGCCAAATCGATACCGGGATGATAACCACTTGAACGCCAGCCGAAAGGTGATGATACCAAAACTCTTTCTGTAATAAATGGAGGCGACCAAAATTTTTTATCTTCTAAATTATATAATTCTATCACATAGCCCGTAGGCTCTATTTCTTCTTTTTTTTGTGCTTGTATTTTAAAGTCAAAAAACAATATAAATAAGCCAAAAAATAAGATTTGTTTTATGATATAGTTGAAGTTTTTTGTGAATATCATAAAAACACGATTGATTGATTTACAAAGGTAAAATATTTATTCTAATTTACAAAAAAAAATCACTTTTTTTTACTTTTTTTTTGTAAAAATGGTTTTTTTATTTTTTGAAATAGTGAATTTTGATTTAAAATATGAACGTGAGTTTGGGATAACAAAAATTTAAAAAAGTGTGTAATTTTTCAAAAAACGAGGTCAGACCTTCGCAAACTTTGGTACAGGCTATTATTTCAAATGACCAATCAAAATATTAAAGTGAAAATAATGTGTATGTATAAATAATTGAAAATCAATTGATTATAAATAAAAATTAGGTTGAACTCATGTTAGTAAGTGGGTGCGGCACAAATTTTCAGTATGTTGTCCAAACCTTAAAAAAGTGTACTACAATTTTTATTTTAAGTATAAATCTTAGTAAAACCAAATATTCTTATTCGTATATCTCAATAGTTTGTTTTTTCAAATCTATCGTAAATTTTTTATCTTCAAAAAAATCTAAACCTAAATAGCCTGCATACTCATTGCCTATATTCACATCAAACACTTCCAAAGGCATACTTTCTTTGCTAAATCCCAACGCTTCCATAAACAAGGGAACAAAACGGTAAGACGTGATAGCCTCGCCAATGGCACCAGTCATCAAACTTTTTTTATTTTTTTTATTTTTTATAAATCCTAATTTTTCAGCCTCAATGGTATGTAAAACACTGTTGGTACAACCTGTATCTAAAACCATAGAGATGTGTTTATATTCTTCTTGCCCGTTAAAGTAAACAGATACATCTATTAAAATTAAACCATCTTGTGATAGTTCAAATGGTATCTTTTTGTTGCTCATTACTTATTTTTTCTTACTGATACAATAATTTTATTTTTAGTGGATTGTAGTTCAGGCACATACCTAAATCCGTATGCTTGGTATATATTTTTTTCTTTAATTTTATTTATATTTTTAAGCCAATAATTTTTAACTTTTTCATTAGATATGTTGGCATAAATTACATCTAATTTCACTTCTAATAATAGTCCATTTTTTTCACAGCCTAAAATTAAATGTTTACCTTGATATTTTTTTGTATTTTTAATATTTTCCCAACTCAACCATTTGGGTTCATAAATTACATTTTCTTTTTTCATAAATTTTAAATTTTAATTAATTCATTTTTTTCGATAACGAAATTTTATTATTTTTTGATAAAAAAAAGTGATTTTTTTTTAAATTAGGCTTTTTTCTATCTACATTGTGATTAGTTTAAATACCAAAGACATAAATATTTGATACCATTTAAACAAAAAAAAACTTGCTTAAACAAAGATAATAAAACATCAATGTAAGCAAGTTTTTTGTTTTTATAATCACTTATCGAATCATCAATAACTCACGATATTTGGCAAGAGGCCACAAATTATCATCAACAATTAATTCTAATTTATCGACAGCATAACGAATCGAATCAAACAAAGATTTTACTTTTTCTTCATAAGCAATGGCTTTTTGTTTTGAATGTTCGATAAGATTTGCTTCTTTTCTTGCATCAATCATTTGTTTTACTCCTTTTTGAATAGTACCAATATATTTAGAAATATCCGCGATGGCTTCTTTGACCGTATCTGTTCCTTCAATATCACCCATACCAATAATCGACAAATTTTTGATATTTTTGATGAGTTCATTTTGGTAAGTAATGGCGGCAGGAATGATATGATTTAAAGCCAAATCACCCATCACACGCGATTCGATTTGTACTTTTTTGATATAATTTTCAAGATTAATTTCATATCTTGCTTCAACTTCTCTGTGCGTCATAATTCCTAAATCTTCGAACAAAGCCAAAGATTTTTCAGAAATATAAGCATCTAAGGCTTGTGGAGTAGATTTTACATTTGGTAAGCCACGTTTTTCTGCTTCTTTTGCCCATTCTTCCGAATAATTATCACCTTCAAACAATACATTTTTTGATTTTTTGATATAATCACGCAAAACATTGACAATGGCTACTTCTTTTTTATCTGTTTTTTCAGAGGCTTTATCTACATCTTTTTTAAATTGTTGTAGTTGATGTGCCATAATTGTATTCAAAACCAACATAGGTGCAGCACAATTGGCTGAACCACCTACGGCTCTAAATTCAAATTTATTGCCTGTAAAAGCGAAAGGAGAAGTACGGTTTCTGTCTGTTGTATCTAAAATAATCTGAGGAACTTTGTTAATTCCTAATTTCATATACAAATTATCACCTTTTTCGATTTCAATAGAAGAATTATGTTCTAACTCATCTAATATTTTTTTCATTTCCGCTCCTGCAAAAACTGAAATAATCGCAGGTGGCGCTTCATTCGCACCCAAACGATAATCATTGCCCGCACTTGCAATGCTTGCACGCAACAAATCAGAATAATCGTGAACGGCTTTGATAGTATTGACAAAAAAAGTTAAAAATTGCAAATTTTCTTTTGCTTTTGATGTTGGGGCTAACAAATTTTTGCCTGTATTTGTTCCTAAAGCCCAATTATTATGTTTACCACTTCCATTGATTCCTGCAAAAGGTTTTTCGTGAAAAAGCACTTTAAAATTATGTCTTTCTGCGACTTTTTCCATTACGTCCATCAACAAAGTATTATGGTCAACCGCCAAATTTACTTCTTCAAAAGTAGGGGCGCACTCAAATTGTGCGGGTGCAACTTCATTATGACGAGTACGAATTGGAATACCTAATTTTTGTGCTTCAATTTCAAAATCAACCATATAAGCACGTACGCGCGAAGGAATTGAACCAAAATAATGGTCTTCTAATTGTTGTCCTTTTGCGGGAGCGTGTCCAAAAACGCTTCTGCCTGCCATCATCAAATCAGGGCGAGCATAAAACAAAGCCTTATCGACCAAAAAATATTCTTGTTCTGCACCCAAAGTAGCCACGACTTTTGTAATATCTTTGTCAAAATATTCGCTACAAATAGCAGTTGCCGCCTTATCGACAGCAGAAAGGGCTTTTAACAAAGGCGTTTTGTAATCTAAGGCTTCACCTGTATAAGATACAAAAATAGTTGGAATACAAAGTGTTTTACTTCCTTCAATTTCCATAATAAAAGCAGGTGAGCTCGAATCCCACGCAGTATAACCACGTGCTTCAAAAGTTGCTCTAATTCCACCGCTTGGAAAAGAAGAGGCATCAGGTTCTTGTTGTGCTAAGGCAGTTCCTTTAAATTTTTCAAGGGCATTTCCTTTGCTATCTATATCATAAAAAGAATCGTGTTTTTCTGCAGTTGTGCCTGTCAATGGTTGAAACCAGTGCGTATAATGTGTAACTCCTTTGGTCATTGCCCAAGTTTTCATAGCACCTGCCACAGCATCAGCCAAGTCATTATCAATTTTAAGCCCTTGTTCTACGCATTGTTGTAACTTTTTATAAGCATCAACACTCAAATATTGTCGCATTGCATTATCATTAAACACATTTGTTCCAAAATAATCTGAAACTTTTTGAGCAGGCATATTTACCTGTATTGTAGCACGATTTTGTGCTGTTTCTATTGCATTAAAACGCAAGATTGCCATAAAATATTGTTTTTATTGAGAAATACATTCAATTTTGATGCAAAAATACATAAAAAATATATAAAAACAAAAAAATAGGTTGTTTTTTTAACCTAATTTATAAAAAATAATATATTTTTTGGATAAATAGGTTATTTTTTTGAGGTATTTTTTTATTATTAACTTATTTTATTAGTATAATTATAAATGATGATAATGCAAAAAAAAATATTTAATTTTTTTATTTTAAATAGTAGTCAGACCTTTATAAACTTTAGTGCAGATGATTGTTTCAAATTAATTAGTACTTAAAATATTTCAATGAAAACGATTTTTATTCTATGAAAAATATTTGATTATAATTTACCTTATGTTAAGTAAAAATAAATACTACCCTCTTTGGCATTTTCTAATTATTTTAGATTTATGGCTTTTGAAAAATTTATACAAAATTTTATATTAAAAAACTTCCTTCTACGTTTTGAAGGTATCTATATTTTGAAAAGGTGTAGCACATTTCAAAGTTACAAGTTATTTATTTTATATTCCTAAAACATTTTTTTAAATAATATTAAATAAAAAAGTTAAAATATTATCAGGTTAAACTATTGAGTTTAACCTGATAATATAATAAGAACCAAAAAATATAAAAAATTATGAAACCAATAAAAAATAGAGTCTTTTGTAAAGATTGTGAAAGAACGAAAATGCTTTTTGAAACAGAAAAAAAAGCAGACAATTTCATTGCATTTAACCAAGAAGAAATAATGCTAGAATCTGGTGTTGCTCCTCAAAGAAGTTATTTTTGTGTTTTTTGTGGAGGTTGGCACATAACCAGTATAAAAGATAAATTTGGAATGTCAAAAAACGAACAGTTATTGGAAGATTATTTGGCGAAAAAAGTTGAAAAAAAAATTATTCAAAATATTAAAGTAAACGATAAAAATAAAAAAAATGATATAATTTTAGAACTTGAAAATCAAATTAAGGTAATGAATTTTGATGAGATGAAAGTTTTTTTTTCTCAACAAATTAGTTTTTTAAAAGAAGAGATACAAAAATATATTCATCCAATTGATATATCTGAAAAAGAAAAACGTCAAGAAGCACGTCAAAAACTTGAAATCATATACGTATTACGAAAAAAAAATGGGCTCAATACAAATAATTGTTCTGAGAAATTAGCAGAGCAAAAACTTGAAGACTGGAAACAATGGCTTGAAAAAAAGGGATATTAAAATAATAGAGTCTTTCTAACATTTACACGAAAACTAAAAAGCCTAAAACTGAAGAATTAATTAAACTATTTGAATATCAATATTTTAGTTATTTTTAATTTCATAAACTTTATCTATAAAAATTATTCTCTCATATAAATCTTGGGAAAGTACCCTAATATTTTTAATTAAATCATAACAAACAAAGAAAAAATAATTCTGTTTTTTAAAAACGTATGCCAAATGAAAACTCTCCATCCCAAGAAGCAAAAGAGTAAAAACGTTGTTGAATAATGGTTCTATCGTTTGATACTGGCGATAAGTTTGTATTACCAGGAGATTGCCAAGAACTATTAATATCCACTGGTAATCCATAACCAAATCTTAACGTAAAATTAAATATTCTTAAAATATTCAAACGATAGCCTACTTGTGCGGCGGGCAAAAATGTTTGTGTATTGTATTTGAATTCTATTGGAGTATTTGGCGTAGCGGAAGGATTATTTTCCGGAACTACCGAAACAGATTCAGCATAACCAGAATAATTAGCGACAATACCCAAAAATAAAGATGACCTATTTTTAGAGAGATAATAACGATAGTTTAAACCTCCTAACAGCCCTATTCTATCACCTGCAAAAGTATAGTTAGCATTTACATTGAGACTATTTTGTTTAAATTGATATTCATAATGGATAGAACCTGTGTTTCTAAATAATGCCAAAAAATTAATTCTAAAATTACTTTTAGCCTCTTTTGTTTGCCCATTTAGAGTCATTATGGTAGTAAAAAATAAAAATGTGTATATAAAAATATTTTTCATTGAAAGTTATGTTAAGTGTAAGATTTGAAATATTTTTTTTGTAAAGTTAGTTATTATAGATGTATTAAAATACTGAAAAATATAATTGATAAATCACTATCAAATCTATAAAATTGCACTATTTTTTATAATACTAAAAATAAATTTGTGTTTGTATATTTATTTTTAGTTAGTTGTAATTTTTTTGTTTATTGCTAATATTTTTTTTAGTGTTTTGACTTCACTTAAAAACCAAAAACACCATAAAATTGATAAAAGTGGAAAAACAATGAATGACAACATATTATATGCAAATGCTGTTTCAAAGTCAAATCGAGTTATATGCATCATTGCACTTGTAAGCCCGCAAGCATAACATTCAACATCGAGTAGATTTACTGATAAGCATACACTTTCCCCTTTGTCAAAATAATCAACAGGTAATATTAAAACTGCAAGAGGTACTGCAATATAAAATATTATTTTTACAGTAGATAGTATCAACGCCAAATGTCTTTTTTTCATATATGAGATAATACTGTATTATATTTTAAGATTATGTATTAAATTTAACAACTAAACAAAGATAGTATTTTTTAAAATTAGTTATTGTTATAATATATTTCAATAATCTTTAAATTTAATTATTTCTTAAAATTATGTGAGCAATTATGTGGAATAAATTATGATATTTTAATAAATAAATAGGAATTTATTTTTATAAATTACCAGAATAACGTTAAAAATAGGTTTGTTTTGGATATTTGTATTTAACTTATTAAAAACTTAGAAATTTTTTCAATACATCTAATATATACATCTCATTATTACATGTTTGATTTTATTTATTTCTAAGTTTTTAATTAATTTTTTTTAAAGTAATTATTTTTTTAAAATACTACTTATAGATATACTATTTCCAATCAGGATCATAATCACCAGATTTAGGTTTCAAATCACCTGTTATGATACGAACCCAGTCAATAATTGTCCAGATACCACAACCACCTAAAGTTAGAAGTTGTACTACACCTTGCCAAGTATAACCTAAATAAAAGCGGTGAATACCAAGGTTACCTATTAAAAGCGCTAAAACTAATGCTATAGTACGACCTCAGACTTGTTAAATTCTATGTTCATTTAAGTAATTTTCGAAGTTTCCACGAAATAAAATTTGGTTTGTTTTAATTTTTTTTTGTTGTTTTTCCTTAT
>RDXZ01000238.1 GCA_004293265.1 Bacteroidota bacterium
TATTCGTTTTTTTAAAACTTTCCAAAAGTTTTAAACTTTTGGAAAGTTAAGAATTAAAATAATATGGTTTTACTAAGATTTATACGATTTTTCTATTGAGAACTGTAGCACACACTTTTAGTGTGTCCACACACTAAAAGTGTGTGCTACAGTTTTTATTTTCCATATAAATCTTATTAGAACCAATAATACTTATGGATTATGGATTAATTTCATCAAATATCCCGAAATCATTGCTCCATAAGTACCTACTGCATAACCTAAAACCGCCAACAACACACCCACAGGCGCTAACACAGGATTAAATGCAGACGCAACCACAGGGGCAGATGCGGCTCCACCTACATTGGCTTGACTACCTACCGCCACAAAAAAGAATGGGGCTTTGATAACTTTTGCTACACTCAAAAGAATAATAATATGTGTGAGCATCCAAATGATACCAATTAAAAAGTAACCTAAATTATTGGCAATTTCAAAAAAATTCATTTTCATTCCTACACAAGCCACCAAAAAATATAAAAATAAACTGGCTATTTTAGAAGCCCCAACTCCTTCTAAACTTCGAATAGGAGCAGAAAATGATAAAACCAAACCAATCGTAGTAGATAAAATTACTACCCAAATAAATGTATCTGTCAAACTAAAATCTTTCATATAAGGTGCGTTTGTGGCTAAAAAAGGTGCAATATTATCTGCCCCAAAGTGCGAAAGTGCTACGCCACCAAAAGCAATACCCATAATAGTCATCAAATCTGTTAGATTAGGCACACGCACAATAGAAGATTGATATTCAGCCATTTTTTTCTCTAATTCTTTGATAGCCGAATTATCTGCCTTTACCCATTTATCTATTTTATCTGAAATTCCTGCGCCATACAACAAACAAGCCATCCAAATATTTGCCGTTACTACATCAACAACTGCCATGGCAGAGTACACTTTATCACTTACATTAAACGCTTCTTTCATCGCCAACTGATTTGCCGCACCTCCAATCCAACTGCCCGCAATCGTTGAAAGACCTTTCCAAGCTGCATCATCACCTGTACCATTCACAATACTTGGGGCAATATTACTGACAATAAACAACGCCACAGGTCCTCCCAAAATAATACCTAAGGTAGCCGTAAAAAACATAATTAATGCTTTAGGTCCTAATTTTTTCAAAGATGGAAAATCAATACTAATCGTCAATAAAACCAAACTTGCAGGCAACATATAACGTGAAGCGACAAAATAAAGTTGGCTTTCTTTGTGAGAAATGACGTTAAAAGTATTCAAAAATGCAGGTAAAAAATAACACAATAACAACCCAGGCACATAGGTAAAAAAAGTTTTGAATTTTGGATTTTTTTCAGCCTGAAAAACAAGCGTTAAAAGTAATAATAAAATTCCTAAGACAACCGCATCGTTTGTAATTAATGGTTTCATAAATAAAAATTTAAAGATTGATAAAATAAAAGATAGTTTTGAAAATCATAAAAAAAACATACAAAATTTTTTTATTTTTTAAATTATTAACATTTTTAACATAAAAATAGTTCTATTTCAAATATATTGTTATTTATTTAGGAACAGGAATAATTTGTTGTTGTAATTGTAATGATTTATAATATTGTTTTTGTAGCGAATCTTGGTATCGGTATTGTTTTTCTGCTTCGATTTCACTTCTTACTTTCCAATACCACTCGTTGGCGGCAAGATTTTGACTATCCAATTTAGTGGCTTTTAATAATTCTTTGATTGCTTTTTCTTTTTGATTGGAATAATAATAACTCATTCCTAAATAATATCTTGAATTTGAAAAGTCTTTGTATTTTAAAGAACTTAAAAAATATTTTTGTGCTTCTGCGCCTTGCCCGCGTTCAAAACTATATTTTCCTAAAAAATAACTTGCCTGCCAAATTTTTGGATTGACTGAATAGACTTTTTTATAGTAGATGAATGCACTATCATCTGCAAATTTTTTTAATCTAAATGCTTCCGCTTTGGTAAAATTTAATGCGTCATTATTGGCGTTGATTTTTAGACCTAAATTTACATAATAAATCGCTGCGTTGTACGATTCATATTTACTAAATAATTGTGCATAACTATTAAAAACTTCATAATAATTAGGTTTGTATTTGAGTGCTAACGACAAATTTTTCAACGCATTGGCACTATCCAAACGAGCAATTTCAACATTGGCTTTCCAAAAATAAATTCGTGCATCACGTTTTGAAATCTGCAAAGCTTCATTCAAACTTTTGATAGCTTCGTTATATTCTTTGGCTATGTAATATAATTCACCGCCTAAAATCAAACTTTCCAAACTTTTTTCACCCAATCCTTTAGATTTATTAAGAACATCAAGGGCTTTTTCGGTTTTACCCATATTGGCATATACGCGTGATAATGCCAAAAAATATTTACTTTTTGTGCTATCAATTTGCAAAGATTTTTCTAAAAAAGGAATAGCCAAACTATCTTCTTTTTTTCTAATTCGGTACAATGCCATTTGAAAATTAGGTTCGGCGGCATCAGAATTTTGCCCTAAATTATCTTGTAAGGCTTTCAAACTTGCCTCAGCGGCAAGATTTTCGAAATCAGGAATTTTTTGCATATCATCATTGACAGGATTATAACGGTCGCAACTTGTAACCAAAATCCAAATCAATGTAAGAATTATTAATATTTTATTCATTTTTTTATTCATTTTCAATTATTTTAATTTCCTCTTCGTTCAAATCGTATAATTGATAAACCAAATAATCGATTTCATTTTCGAGTGTTTTTATTTTTTCAAATATAGATTTTGTTTGCGTTTGTTCGGTTTTAAAAAAAGTTATCCATTTTTTTTGTACTGCCAAAGACATTCCTTTTTGCGTTTTTTGTAGTTCTTTAATAAAATGAGTAACATCTAACAAAAACCAATTTTCTAATTTTTGACTAAATTTATTTTGTCCAAAGTTTGTTTTTAACAAAGATAGAAAAGTTTTTTGATTTTCTTGCAAAATTGGATATAATTCAAAAATTTCATCTATTTTTTTTGCAAAAATTGCTTGTTTTTCATCATTCGTTTTTTTAATTGGAAACCTACCCACATAAGGTTTATCCAAATGAACGGTCAAAGATGAGTTATTAATAATAGCATATTTGAGATAAAAAGTAAATAATTTTGAGTTTAATAAAGACAAAATATATTCATTTTTATAGTTTTTATCTGATAAAATAAGGTTATTAATGGTATCATCTGTAACAAAATCCTCTACAATAGTCGCAACAATTTTTGGTACACTTGAAGCAATATTTTGATAAATAATTCTTTTAGGAGTAAATATATTTTTTTTACCATTTAATATATTTTCGTCCAACTCTACATAACGATTTGGTTTTCTTTTTCCGCCATCTTCGATAAAATATCGTTTAACATTGATGCCACCCAAAACCCAAACATTATTATTATTTTTCTGTTCAACATAATTTTCTGTGGCAAAAGTAATTCCTCTTGGCATATCTGCAATTTCGCCTAAAAGGATTGTATTTTTTTCTATTTTTTGAACAATATTAAATTTTTCCTCATCTAAATGTGTTAAAATAATCGATTTTTCAATAAAATAATTTTGAGAAATTTTATTAATATATTTTTTATAATTCATTATTTTTACAAAATTTTCTTTGGAAAAATTTTGTTTTTTAACTATAAAAATGGCTTGCTCCAAACCAACCTCATCAAAGGCTTTGCCCATATCAGAAACCATTAGCAAAGTTTCTTTGAATAATATTTTTCTCAAAGGCAACCAAGATGTTACATTTAAAAAACTTTTTGGAATAATCAAACTAATAATGCTATCTTTTTTACCTAAATCTATGGCTAACTTCACAAATAAAGAAGCAACATTGGTAATTCCGTTTGCTAAAATAGCATAATAAGGTGATTTTTTTAAAATATGGTCTTTGCCAATATTAAAATAAGGCGGATTTCCGACAATCAAACTAAATCCATTTTCTACTTTTGGGAATTCTTTTTGCCAATCAAACGCTTTTTCGTCTATGTTTTTGTCTGCAAT